>CAYWIA010000039.1:0-5429 GCA_964458245.1 uncultured Methyloceanibacter sp.
GGACGCGGGCCTCGCGGGAAGCGCATGACATAGGTGGACCGCGACGCCAACCGGCGCCAGGTGGAAAACCGGTTGAGCGGCGAACGCTCAAGCAACGCGATTGCCACCGCCGCCATAAAGGGCAGGCTCTGCACCAGCATCACCACACTGAACACCGAGATCTCGAAAACCTGTTGGTCGTTGGTGAGATACAGCGTGAGCGCGCCGATCAGGAGGAGCGATCCAAGTATCGCCTCCCAAAATGCCGGGAATTTCACGGACCAGCTGCCGACGCCTTTCGTCGTGCGGGCGAAGGGCAGCCCGTCCTTGACAAAACCCTCCACCACGGCCCGGCCTACCGTCAGCTGCAAGGCCATGGCCGAGAGAGCAGCGCCAAACGAAGTGAAGATCGGCGCCCGCACACAAGTCCGGTACAGCACCATGAAATGGCAAAGCATCACACAGAAAGTGGCCAGGACCGGCAGCAGCAGCACGGATTGCGGCACGGCGATGCCGAGAAAGGCTACGAGCGGCATCCATATCAAATTGAGGATGGCGATGAGCACGCCCACGGCTTCGGCCGCGAGCCATGTCACCCAGCCTGACAGGAACTGGGTGCGCTGTTGCGTCGTAAGCCGGCTGCCGCCCGGCAGGAAAGCGCGCCAGTGCTTCTTGATGAGCTGCGTGCCGCCATACGCCCAGCGATGACGCTGCTGCTTATACGCGGCGAAGTCCGAAGGCAGAAGCCCCCAGCCATAGCGGCACCGCGTGTAATGCGCCCGCCATCCACGCTCGAGCAGGGTCAGTCCTAGGTCGGTGTCCTCGACGATGGTGTCGCTGGACCAACTGCCCGCGTCATGCAGGGCCTCACGCCTCAGCAAGCACATCGTTCCGTGCGTCACGATCGCGTTCGCCTCGTTCCGGCGCACCATGCCGATGTCGAAGAAGCCCGCATACTCGCTGTTCATGATCGCTTTCGTGATGGTGCGGTTGCCATCGCGATGATCCTGCGGCGCCTGGACGAGCCCGACTTGCGGGTCCTCGAACGCCGGGACGAGATCCTTCAGCCAGTCGGGATGCACCACATAGTCGGCATCGATGACCCCGATGATCTCGGCCTCCGGCGCGGTATGCTCCAACGCAAGTCTGAGTGCGCCGGCCTTGAAGCCCGCGAGATTGTCTTCGCGGAGGAACTTGAAGCGCGCGCCAAGATGCCGGCAGTGTTCCTCGATCGGCTCCCACAACGCCGGATCGGGGGTGTTGTTGATGATGACGATGCATTCGAAGTTCGGCCAGTCCAGCTTGGCCACGCTGTCGAGGGTCTGCCGCAGCATGTCGGGCGGCTCGCGATAGGCCGGCACGTGGATGGACACGAGCGGCGTCCGTGAAGGCGCAGTTTCGCGTCGCTGGAGGAGACGCGCGGGCTTCGCCCCGAATGTGAAGGCGGCAAGCTCGTCGATGCGCCACATGATGATGAGGACGAGCGGCAAGAGCAAGACGGCGCCCGCAACCATCGCCACCTGAGAGCCCAGCACGAAGTAGTGCATCAACCAATAGTTGGCCACGGCGGCCGACCAGGCGCCGACGCCCTGCGCCGTCGCGGCAAGCACGGCGGCTTGGATCAACCTCACGCCGGGGATGGCGAAGATCGCAAGAGACAGGAGCAGTCCGATCGCGAGAGCCGTGATCAAATTGCGGGTGAGGTTCGGCGTCTCGACGGTGCCCGTGAAGGAAAACTTCGGCTCACGGTCGGCGTTGAACAGTCCCCAATAAGGACCGGCGCTCCCCTCGAAAGTCTTCCAAGGCTGGTCGAACGCTTCAATGATCGAATAGTCGATGCCCATGGCGTCAGCCCGGGTGAGGAAGTCGCGAATGATCTCGGCTTGCATGAGCTGGCCCGGCACTGCGTCTTTCCGGTTCAGCCCCGCGCTCGGCCACCCGAACTCGGCGATCACGATGTGTTTGCCGGGATATGCCTCGCGCAACTGCCGGTAAACGTTCATGGCATGGTCGACGGCGACCTCTCCAGGCAGGCCTTCCCAGTAAGGCAAGATGTGAACGGCAATATAGTCCACCGCGGAAACGAGCTCGGGATGATCGAGCCAGATATCCCATACCTCGGCCGTCGAAACCGGAACCGAGACCGCCTGCTTCACGCGCTGAATCTTCTCGATGAGGTCCTTAACGGCGTCCGCCTCTTCGGAGCGCTGCCGATAGATCGTCTCGTTACCGACAATGAGGCTGTCGATGTTGCGATACTCTTTCGTCAGAGCGATGGCGCTCTCTATTTCCTGCTCGTTATGGTCGTCGCGCTCGTCGATCCAGGCGCCGAGAGTGACGCGCAGTCCGTACTCCGCCGCAAGTTTCGGCACGAGTTCGAGCCCATCCGTGGCACCGTAGGTGCGGACAGTGCGCGTGTATGGCGCGATGGCCTCTAAATCCGACCGGATCTGCGCTTCGGTGGTTTCATCCACCTGCCCGTCGAGATCAGGGTTAATCGGCGAGAAGGAGACGCTCGCAAGAGTGCCCTTTGCATCCGGGGGAATGACCCGGTCCTGCATTGCAAACCAGACACATGCGTGAAGTGCGGCCGCACACACGACCACACAGGCGACGAGGACGTTGCGCATTGTTCCCTTGATCTCTTTTTAGCTCGACCTGCATTTCCCCCCTCGATCGCCGAAGCGAAGAGAAGTCGGCAGTTTCCCCCATCTCAACCCGTTCAGTCGGGTTTGGTTCCGCCTTTTGCCGAGCTTGCCGCCGCACTCGTTTCCTTCTTCGGCCCTTCGGGGGACATCCAACAATTGTGGACCCGGGAGGCCAGTTCTTCGGCAGCTTTGGGATCAATCGGCCCTTGCTTGATGACGCAACGAAAGGCCAGTTTGACGTGCTCCGGGGAGCAGCCGAACGTCTCGTAAAGCTCCATATAGCGCGACGCGGTTCCGAGATCGTCTCGCCATAAAAGGCTCGAGATCCGCCGGCCGGTCCAGACGCATTCCGGCGCGCCGACCCTGGGCGGAAGTTTCGCCGCCGCGTCCTCGTATTCCTTGATCGCCTTGTCTATCGCCTTGGCCCGGTTCTCCGCCTCCTTGGCGTCCCCCTCGGGCTGGTCGTCCGGCTTCCCAGACCCTTCCTCCTGTCCCGGAGGCTTTTGGTCTGGCTTGTCCTGGGCGAAAAGGGGCGCAAGCTGGCCTGCAAAAATGCCGCCCCCCAGAAGGACGACGGCGGCCACGCGGATGAAATTCGGCATTGGACTGATACGGGACTGAAGCATGACGGCGTTCAACCACTTAATTTGGGCAGCGCCACGGCAGACAATGTGTATCACTTCTCTAGAGGCGTGTGCATCGGTAAGGTGAGGGAGTGAACAGGCTGCATCTTTGTCGCACCACCCTGGGCGGCGAGGGCAGCTCCAACCTGGTTCTTGCCACCACCCGCGTCTCTCCATGCTGCGCTCAGTACTCGCCCTAGCCGTCGTGGGTGCCATCGCCGGCTGCTGGTACTGGTTGGGCCGGCCCCTGCCCCTGCCCCCTTCGCCCCTCGGGCAAAGCGAGAAGCTCGGCTGCGTTTCCTACACGCCGTTCCATGGCGATCAGACCCCGTTTTCCGAGGATCAGGTCATCACCGACCGTCAGATTGCGGAAGACATGGAACGTCTCTCCCGGACCACGTCCTGCATTCGGACTTATTCCGCCGCGAAGGAGCACGGCAGGGTCGCCCCGATCGCCGGCGAGCACGGCTTGAAGGTGCTGCAGGGCATTTGGCTTAGCCGGGATCTCTCCACCAATCGGGACGAGATCGAGTTGGCCCTTGCCCTCGCCCGGAACCATCCAGACGTCATCGAAGCTTTGATCGTGGGCAACGAGACGCTGCTGCGGGGCGAGATGTCCATCCCGCAACTCGAAAAGTATATCGGCGAGGTTAGACAGCGTTCAGGGAAGCCGGTCACCTATGCGGATGTCTGGGAGTTCTGGTTGGAGGCTCCTCAGCTTGCCGACGCGGTCGATTTCGTGACCATCCATATCTTGCCCTATTGGGAAGATGACCCTGTGGCCGCGGACGATGTCCTGGCGCATGTCCGCGACGTCCGGAAAAGAATTACGGAGGCATTCCCCCATAAGGAGATTTTCATAGGAGAGGTCGGCTGGCCGAGCGCCGGGCGCATGCGGGGACACGCCCTGCCTTCTCCCGTGAATCAGGCTCGCGTGCTGACCGGGATCGTGGCCGCAGCCAAGAAGGAGGAATGGAAAGCGAACCTCATCGAGGCCTTCGATCAGCCGTGGAAGCGGCGGCTCGAAGGGACGGTCGGCGGTCACTGGGGCCTTTATGATTCCACCAGACACCTGAAATTCCACTTCGGAGAGCCGGTGTCGGATCACCCGGACTGGGCGCTCAAGGCGGCTCTCGGGATGGGCGCCGCCCTACTCGTCTTTGTCGCGGGTTGGCGCGGGCAAAGAAGGCGTGCATCGAGCCGGGGAGGGCTTTTGGCCGTGGCCGGTGTCGCTCTTGCGGCCGGTCTCACCTTCGGCTGGGCCGCCCTGAACCTGACCAAAGAGAACTTTTTTCTCGGCGATCAACTGAGAGCCGTCATCATGCTCGGCCTGGCCCTTGTGGTGCCCATGGCCGTGAGCTTCGCCGTCACCCGTGGCGACCAGCTCGCCGGCTTCGCCAACGCCCTCACCGCGTCGGCCTGGCGACGCGGCGACTGGACCACGCCGGTCCTAACGCTGCTGTTCGTGGCGACTGTCGTCGCCACCCTGCAAGTCGCGCTCGGCCTCGTATTCGACCCGCGCTACAAGGACTTTCCCGTCGCTTCGCTGACCGCTCCCGTGGTCGCGCTCTTTATACTTGCCTTCATGCGCGGCAACGGCCCGCTAAGGCCCGGCCCCGCCGAGATTGCCGCCGCGCTTCTGCTCGCTGGCTCGAGCGCGTTCATCGTTGTCAACGAAGGTGTCGCCAATTGGGAGGCCGGATGGCTGGCCGTGCTGCTTATCGTGATGGCGCTGACGACGCTCCGGGCGAAAGCCGCGCCAGGCTGAGCACGAGAAGCGCCAAGGCCAGCGCCGAGGCGTTCGTATTGTACAAGACGAGTCCGGCAAGCGAGGCTGCAAGCCCAACGCCAAACACGGCGATATTCGGCCGCCAAAACTGAATTACGGCCGCGATCAGCGCTGTCCACCCGAACGCGTTCTGGTTGAACAAGACAATGACGGCGTCCCTCACCGTGCAGACGAGGCTTTGCCGTCCCGCCTCGCAGGCAAGACCGAGCGGCGTATTCTCGATCACCTCGTAGCGCAGGTAGAGTGCGGCACCGAGCACAGCAAGTCCAAACACGGCGCAACTCAATGCGGGCCACCCTATGGCGGGGGCACCGGAGAAGAGCGGCGGGTTACGAGAGACAAACATGAGCAGTCCTTGCACGTGCTGCGTCTAAGAACATGGCCGCGTCC
>CAYWIA010000039.1:5529-11896 GCA_964458245.1 uncultured Methyloceanibacter sp.
TCGGGAAGATTTCGATGCAGCTCTTCCCTGCCAGCATCGGCGCGATGCTCGCACAAAACCAACTCGGCGGCGCACCGGGGAAGCAGCGGATCGAGAGAACTTATGTGGGAGAGCTGTTCCTGATGGCGGTGGGCGGTCTCTTTCTATCGCTCAACGTCGCGCCGACGGAGGAGGTTTCGGTGATCTCCTACAAGATGGGGATTTGGCACCTCCTGGCGCTGTGTCTTCTCTCCATGGCCCTGATGCACCTCATCGTCTACGCCGCCAATTTCTGGGGGAGCGCGACGCGGTCCCCGGCCGAGTCCTTCTTGAGTGTTTTCGCGAGATTTACCGTGGTGGGGTACGCTATCGTTGCGCTGGTGAACCTTTATCTGCTTTGGACATTCGGCAGGGTGAGCGACGTATCCACGGAGCAGGTGATCGGCACCGTCGTCGTGCTTAGCTTCCCAGGGGCGATTGGGGCGGCCGCAGCCCGCCTGATCCTTTGATGGCCAAACAACGCCGCGCCGCCGAAAGATCGAGCGCAACCAGTCCGTGGGAATGGGTCGCGGCGGGTGTCGGCGGCGCCATGATCTGCGCCGCGATCGGCTACATGATTTGGTATGGGCTGACGACCCGCGAAGGCGTTCCCGAGCTAGAGCTCGAGCCGGTAGCGACGACGCAGGTGGAAGCGTCCTACCTCGTCGAGGTTTTGGTCCGCAATCAAGGCCGCGCGACGGCGGCCGCCGCGGAAATCGAAGGGCAGATTACGGGCCCCGATGGTGTTCTGGAGACGAGCGAAGCGACGGTCGACTTCGTGCCGCCAAGCTCCAATCGCAGAGCTTTCTTGCAGTTTACGCACGATCCCGCCGGACGTCTCCAGCTACGCGTGAAGGGCATGGCCCAGCCGTAGCCAAAGGCGGCTGTTTAGCCGAACTATTGCTTCGAACAACCGTCGAGCACCCTCAGAGCTTGACCATCACATGGCGGGCGACGGTGTAGTCTTCGAGCGCATACATGGAAAGGTCCTTGCCGTAGCCGGAAGTCTTGAGGCCGCCATGCGGCATCTCGCTGACAAGCATGAAGTGCGTATTCACCCACGAGCAGCCATAGCGGAGACGCGCGGCCGTCGCCATGCCCTTGGCGAGATCGGAGGTCCACACCGACGAGGCGAGACCGTAATCGCTATCATTGGCCCAGCTGACCGCCTGATCGACGTCATCGAAGCGCGTGACGGACACCACCGGGCCGAAAACCTCCTTGCGCACGATCTCGTCGTCCTGCCTGGCGCCGGCAATAACGGTCGGCTCGAAGAAGAAGCCTTTGCCGCCGGGTAAGCCGCCGCCCGCCGTAATCTCGATGTGGCCTTGGCCCCCGGCGCGCTCCACGTAGCCTTGCACCCGGTCTTTCTGGGCCGACGAGATCAGAGGCCCAATCTCGTTCTCGTCGTCGTTGGGCAAATTGTATTTGAGGCCCTTCACGGCGCTTGACAGGTCCGCCACGAGATTGTCGTAGACCTTACTGCCAGCATAGATGCGGCACGCGGCCGTGCAATCCTGGCCGGCGTTGTAATACCCGAACGCTTTGATGCCTTCGACAACCGATGTCAGGTCGGCGTCGTCGAACACGATGACCGGCGCCTTGCCGCCGAGCTCGAGATGCGTCCGCTTCACCGTCGAGGATGCGGCTTGCAGGACCTTCTTGCCCGTGGGGATGCTGCCCGTCAGGGAAATCATGTCGATCTTCGGATGGTTGATGAGCGCCTGCCCGGTCGTCTCGCCGCGCCCGGTGATGACGTTCACCACGCCTTCCGGGAAGATGTCGGCGATGGTCTTCGCAAGCTTCAGCGTCGTGAGCGGGGTCTGCTCGGACGGCTTGATGACGATCGTATTGCCGCCGGCCAAAGCAGGCGCGAGCTTCCAGGCGGCCATCATCAAAGGGTAGTTCCAAGGCGCGATCGAGCCCACCACGCCCACCGGATCGCGGCGGATCATCGAGGTGAACCCCGCCATGTATTCGCCGGCCGCGGGCCCGTGCATGTTGCGGACGGCTCCGGCGAAGAAGCGGAAGCAATCGACCACGCCCGGCATCTCGTCCTCGAGAACGCGGATGCGGGGCTTGCCGCAATTCAGGGCTTCGAGTGCGGCGAACGCCTCCGCATCGCGCTCGATGGCGTCGGCGAGCTTCAGCAACAATGCCGAGCGCTCGGCGGGCGTCGTGCGCGACCAAGAGTCGAAGGCGCCGCGCGCCGCATCGACCGCCGCATCGACTTGCCCCGGCGAAGCATCGGCGAGGTCGATGATCGTCTCTTCGGTCTTGGGATTGATGACCGCTTCCGCTTCAGCATCGCCGCTCACGAAGCTGGAGCCAATCAGCATTTCAGTATCGAGCATGCAACGTTCTCCTTACGGCTGGCGCCGAACGGCTACTTCGATGATCCGGCCGTGTGTTCGCCTTCGCGTGTGAGATAGTAGGCGGCAAGGATCGGGATCAGCGTGACAATGATGACGAAGACGGCGACGACGTTGGTCACCGGCCGCTGCCTCGGCCGGATCAGCTCCGACAGCATCCAGATGGGCAGAGTTTCCTGCTGTCCGGCGGTGAACGTCGTCACGATGACCTCGTCGAAGGAAAGAGCGAAGGCCAGCATCCCGCCGGCGAGAAGCGACGTGCCGATTTGCGGCAGCACAACATAGCGGAAGGTCTGAAAACCGTTGGCGCCGAGATCCATGGAGGCCTCGATGAGGTTGCCTGGCAGGCGGCGAAAGCGCGCGATGGCATTGTTGTAAACCACCACGATGCAGAACGTCGCGTGACCAAGGACGATCGTCCAGACCGAGAAATTGATCCCCATGATGTCGAAGGCGGAGCGCAAGGAGATGCCGGTGATGATGCCCGGCAGCGCGATCGGCAGGATGAAGAGGAGCGAGATCGTCTCGCGGCCGAAGAACCGGGCGCGCGATAGCGCCGCTCCGGCCAGCGTGCCGAAAATCAGCGCGAGAAAGGTCGCGATCGCTGCGACTTGGAGCGAGAGATAAAGCGCCTGCCAGATGTCGGGGCGATCAAACCAAGCCACACCGAACCATTTCGTGGTGTACCCCGGCGGGGGGAACTGGAAGCTCTTCTCTTCCGTGGTGAACGCATAGAGCACGATCAGCGCGAGCGGCAGATGCAGGAACAGCAGCCCGGCGATGGCGGCGATGCGAATTCCGAGCGGCTTGCTGCGACCAACCTCAGAGGACATCGAAAGCCCCCATGCGCTTGGCCACCCAGAGATAGATGGCCATGATCAACATCGGCACGACCGTGAAGGCTGCCGCCAGCGGCACGTCGCCCGCCGTTCCCTGCAGGGTGTAGACCGCCTGACCAATGAACAGGCGTGAATTGCCGACGATCGTCGGAACGATGTAATCACCGAGCGTCAGCGAGAACGTGAAGATCGAACCGGCGATGATGCCGGGAAGCGCCAGAGGAAAGATGACCGTCCGAAATGTCTGGCGCGGATTGGCGCCGAGATCGGCCGACGCCTCGATATAGTTCGCGGGCACACGCTCCAAGGCCGCTTGAATCGGCAGGATCATGTAGGGAATCCACACGTAGACGAACACCAGAAACGTGCCGACATAGCTGAACGACAGGGACGGACCGCCGATGATCGGCACCGCCAAGATGCCGTTTATGAGCCATGAAAGATGCACGGTCTCGGCGAGCCACGTTAGAATGCCTTCCTTCGCCAGGATGAGTTTCCAGGCGTAGATCTTGACGAGATAGCTCGACCACAAGGGCATCATGACGGCGAGATAGAACAGCGCCTTGGTCCATCCGCGCGTAAAGCGGGCGGCGTAATAGGCGATGGGAAACGCGATGACGGCGCAGGCGATGGTCACGAGCGAGGCCATCGTCACCGTCCGAAGAATAATCTGGACGTTGGCCTCGTCCAGCAGCTGCGCATAGGTCGACAGCGTGAACTCGCGGACGACGAGCCCGGAAAAATAGTCCAGCGAATAGAAGCTTTGCAGCAGTAGGGCAAAGAGCGAGCCGATATAGACGATGCCGATCCACAAGAGCGGCGGCAGCAGAAGCAGCAGCGTCAGAAGCTTGGGACGCGCGATCAGGACGTCGGAAAGCCTTCCGGCGATGCCGCTATTGCGTTCGACTGTCGCGGCGTGACTCACGCGTCGTTCTCCATGGTGACCATGGCGGACTTCGGCCAGATGAGCCTCACGCGATCGCCTTCCTTGAACGACGAAGCAGAAGCCGGCATCTCGGCGGTTATGCGGATGTCCCCACCGTCCACACTGAACCGGGTGACGGCGCCCTGATAATTGATGGCCTTGATCTCGCCGTCGGCGTGGCCGTGGTCGGCGGGCACGTCTTTCCCCGGCGAGAAGATATGAATCTTTTCCGGGCGAAGGCTGGTCCAACTGTCCGTCCCGCCATGGGCCGCCGCGAAGGCGGGCGCAAGCACGTTGGAAGACCCGACAAAGTCCGCTACAAAGCGGGATCGAGGCCGTTCATACACATCGGCCGGCGATCCGACCTGCACGATTTTGCCTTCGTTGAAAATGGCGACCCGATCGGCCATCGACAGCGCCTCGCTCTGGTCGTGCGTGACGAAGACGAAGGTAATGCCGAGTTCCCTCTGTAAGGTCCTCAGTTCTTCTTGCATCTGCTCCCTGAGCTTAAGGTCGAGCGCACCGAGGGGCTCGTCGAGCAGGAGCGCCTTCGGTCCGTTGACCAGCGCGCGCGACAGCGCCACGCGTTGGCGTTGGCCTCCGGACAGTTGCGCCGGGCGGCGATCTTCGAACCCGCCGAGCTTCACCATGGCGAGCGCGTCTCTTGCCTTGGCCTCGCGCTCGGCGCGGCCGACACCCTTGATCATAAGGCCGTAGGCCACGTTCTCGCCGACCGTCAGATGGGGGAACAGGGCATAGTCCTGAAACACCGTGTTGACGTTGCGCTTGTAGGGCGGAACCCCTTCGGCGGTGTCACCGAAGATCTCGATGTGGCCTTCGTCGGGCTGCTCGAATCCGGCGATGAGACGCAGGCAAGTGGTCTTGCCCGAGCCCGACGGTCCGAGCATGGCGAAGAACTCGCCCTCCGCGATGTCCAGCGTCACATCGTCCACCGCCCGGATCGAGCCGAAATGGCGGCAGACCTTGACGAACCTAACGGCAGGCGACATGACGCTGCGCCATCGCGGGAAGAGCCCCCCGTCTAGAGCTACTTGCCGAGAATGGCGATGTAGTCCTTGGCCCATTGCGAATAGGGAACGCACGCGCCCTCTTGCTCGCACTGGGCGGTCGGCGTCCGCCAGAACCAAATCTGCTCGAAATTGTCGAAGCCATTGGTGGCGCAACCCGTATCGGTCAGAAGCTCGTTGCCCTTGCAGGCGGCCGGAACCGACGGCACCGAACCGAACCACGACGCGAGATCGCCCTGCAGCTTCGGACTCAGCGAATGCTCGAGCCACTTATAGGCGCAGTTGGGATGCTTCGCGTCGACATGCATCATGGTCGAGTCGGCCCAGCCCGTTGCCCCCTCCTTCGGGATGGTCGAGCTGATGGGCTGCTTCTCCCCTTCCAGCAAGTTGACCTGGAACGGCCACGACGAGGACGCCACCACGCCTTCGTTCTTGAAGTCGTCCACCTGCACCATGGCGTCGTGCCAGTAGCGCCCGATCAAAGCTCTCTGAGCCTCGAGCAACTCCATGACCGCCGCATATTGCTCTTTGGTGAGCTCGTAGGGATTCTTGATGCCGAGCTCCGGCTTGTTCTTCATGAGGTACAAGGCGGCATCGGCGACATAGATCGGGCCGTCATAGGCTTGGACGCGTCCCTTGTTGGTCTTACCGTCAGGCAGATCCTGCTCCTCGAACACGACCGACCAGCTGGTCGGTGCTTCCTTGAACACCTCGGTATTGTAGGCGAGCACGTTCGGGCCCCATTGGAACGGGACGCCGTAGTGCTGGCCGTCGACCGTGTGCCAGGGCGCATCCTTCAACCTGTCGTCGACGGTCTTCCAGCTAGGGATCAGGTCGACGTTGATCGGCTGAACTTTCTTGCCCGCGACCAAACGCAAGGACGCATCGCCGGACGCAGTGACGAGGTCGAACCCGCCCTGGTTCATCAGAGTCACCATCTCGTCGGAGGTGGCCGCCGTCTTCACGTTCACCTTGCAGCCGGTTTCCTTCTCGAACGCGGTCACCCAGTCATAGGCCTTGTCGGTCTCGCCGCGCTCGATGTAGCCGGGCCACGCGACGATATCGACTTCACCCTCGCCCTCACCCACGGCGGTGGGCATTTCCGCCAAAGCGGATCCGGACACTGCAAACAGGATCAAAGAAGCTGAGACGCCAACTGCGCGATTCATGGTCATGTTCTCCTTA
>CAYWIA010000039.1:11996-15355 GCA_964458245.1 uncultured Methyloceanibacter sp.
GCAAACTGCAGCCGGCCGTCAAGCGCGGGCTCGGACGCAACCTCCAGCATCGTGGTGTATTGACCGACCTTTGCACTGGCATAGCTGCCGAGCGAATAGGGATAGGTGCTCCAGAACCAGGACACGACGGCCGAAGGATCGATGCTCTCGGCCAGTTTGGCCGACATTTTCGGCAGGTCGGCGCGAAAAGCATCGAGAGCCGACTTGGCGTCTCCCGCGCCGGCTTTCACGCCCAGAAAATTGGTGATGATACCGGCGTCGCCCGGCTGAGCCCGGCTCGAGTCCCACAGATTCTGGAAGCCGAGATCCGAATAGAACGTGCCATTCGACGGCGCAGGCAAGCCGGTGTCGGTGCCCTGCCAGGCCCGCGATGTGGTCCCCTGCAAAATCTTCGCGTTCTGGCCGTAGCCGAGCTCGCGAATGCATTCCAATTTCTCGTCCCCGAGGTCCAGACGCTCGAGGCCCTCGACTTGCCGCAGCATGGTGAACGGAAGTGCGAGGATCACGGCGTCGTAGCTCTCCGAGAGCGCCCCGCCGGGCGCTTTGAGACCCAAGACGATTTTCCCGTCCTTGCTGTCGAGGGAGGTCAGCGTGTGACCTTGCTTCAGGTCGATCTTGTTCTCGAGCGCTGCCAGGAGAGCCTTGATGAGCGTCGAGGACCCGCCCTTGATACGATAGAGCTCATCGCTCTCCCCGAACATCTGGAACGGCTCGCTCATATCGGTGGCGATGAAGTCCACCATGTTCAGGCTGGATTGATCCTTGGTCTCTAGACCGAACTCGATGTTGTAGCCCACGTCCAGCAGATCGATCGCCCAGTCATCGGTCTTTCCGCGGAATTGCTCCAGGTAGTCCTTGAGGCTGATCTGATCGAGCTTGAGCGCGTGCTCCGTCCACTCGTCGTCATCGTCGACAAGCTGGTCGGCGTCCGCCGCGATCTGCTTGGCGATCGGTGCGAAGGCGCCCGTCTGCGTCTCGGGGTCGACCATCTCCTTCGGCGTATGGAATTTGCCGCCGAAGAAATAAAGGTCCTCGCCATCGCCCTCCACGGCAAGCGTCTGCAATTCCACGCCGAGCTCTTTGGCGAGTTCCTGAAGGTCTTCGTGATTGCTATCCACGAACTCGCCGCCGAGCTCGCAGAACATGCCCTTGTAGAAATCGTAGTGGGTGTACATGCGTCCACCCCAGCGATTGCTCGCCTCGAAGAGAACCGGCTTAAAACCTGCCGCGTGCAATCGGTAGGCTGCGGTCAATCCGGCGACCCCACCCCCGACGATGGCGACCGAGGCGCCGCCCGGTTCTTTGGCAAAGGCGGACCACTTCAAGCTGGGAGCGAGGACTGCAGCGCCGGCCGCCGCGGCCGAGAGCCGGAGCAGTCGACGTCTCGTCAAGGCGGACGAGCGCGGCCAGACGACACCGGTTTCGAGGGCCGAACGGGCCAAGGCTTTCTTGAGGGCAGAGAATAACGGCGTGCGCGACATAGCAATCACCACGAGGTTGTGATCGAAGACGGTCCGCCGCACCTGCGGTTTCGCAAGTGTGGTGTCAGAGTTTGTCACAAGCCGTGGCGTTGCAGAAGTGGAGACTGCAGGGTTTGGCCGGTTCCGCCAGCGTCACTTTCGCGCTGGCAGCAGGCAGGAGGCCGGCAGAAGACGGCTGGCGACCTCCCGGAGGGCAAAGCTCGACTTCAGCCGGGCCACGCCCGGGAGCCGCGACAGTTCCTCTTTATGAATGCGCTCGAAATCCGCGAGGTCTCGGGCCAGCACCGTGACGAAATAATCGTCCTCGCCCGACATCAAGTGACAGGAGACGACCGACGGCGCCAGCGCGATGGCCTCCTCGAAAGCCTTGAGCAATTCCTCGTTCTGGCTCTTGAGGCTGATCTGCACGACCACGGTCATGCCGAGACCGAGCGCCTGGCGGCTAAGCCGCGCCTGGTAGCCCTCGATGACGTGTTTTTCCTCAAGCGCACGGATGCGCCGGGCGATCGCGGTGGCGGAGAGCGGGATACGCTCGGCAAGGTCGACCTGGCTCTGCCGCCCATCCTCCAGCAGAGCGCCGAGGATCGCGCGATCCAGCGCATCTAGCTCAATTTCTTTCATTTATCTGCGTCCAAACGGCTGATTGAGCTTATTTATAGCACAATTCGGGAGGCTGGACCGAGAAATCGCTGAGTACCGGCGCGGATAAAATGCGAGTCTTTCGCAGCAAACAACCGCATCCTCATGGAGTGGATTATGCGCATCGGCGTGCCCACGGAGATCAAAAGTGACGAGTTTCGGGTTGGCCTCGTGCCTGGCTCGGTTCGCGAACTGACGGCGCGCGGTCACGAGGTCGTAGTGCAGGCCGGCGCAGGCGCCGGCATCTTCGCCGACGACGCGGCCTACGAGAAGGCCGGCGCCCGCATCGTGCCGACGGCCGAGGACGTGTTTGCCGCGGCCGACATGATCGTCAAGGTCAAGGAGCCGCAGGCGGTCGAGTACCGCCGGCTGAAGCCGCACCAGATCCTCTTCACCTATCTTCACCTCGCCCCGGATCCGGAGCAGGCCCGCGGGCTCATGCAGTCGGGCGCCACGGCCATCGCCTATGAGACCGTCACGGATGCCGCCGGAGGCCTTCCGCTCCTCGCCCCGATGAGCGAGGTCGCCGGGCGTCTCGCCATCGAAGCCGCCGCGATCGCCCTTCGCCGCCCGACCGGCGGCCGGGGCGTCCTCATGGGCGGCGTCCCCGGTGTGCGCCCCGCCAAGATCACGGTGCTCGGCGGCGGTGTCGTCGGTACGCACGCGGCCCGCATGGCGGCCGGCCTCGGTGCCGACGTGTCGATCATCGACCGGTCCCTGCCCCGTCTCAGGCAGCTCGACGAGCTGTTCGAGGGACGCGTGCGCACACTCGCCTCGACCTTGGACACCGTGGAAACGGAAGTGCTCGACGCCGATGTGGTGGTCGGGGCCGTCTTGGTCGCCGGTGCGAGCGCACCGAAGCTCGTCCGCAGGGACATGCTCGGCCGCATGAAGCGCGGCGCCGTGCTCGTCGATGTCTCCATCGACCAGGGCGGCTGTTTCGAGACCTCCAGGCCCACCACCCATGCCAATCCGACTTTCGAGATCGACGGCATCATTCATTACTGCGTGGCCAACATGCCCGGTGCGGTCCCGACGACATCCGCCCAGGCCCTCAACAATGCGACGCTGCCCTTCGTCATGAAGCTCGCCGACAGAGGCCTGGCGGCGCTCGACGACGATCCGCATCTTGCCGCGGGGCTCAATGTCCGCAATGGCAAGATCACACACGAGGCCGTCGCCGCCTCGCTCGGCTTCGGATGCGCGCCGCTGGAGCGCGTTGCCCTGGCCGCCGCTTAG
>CAYWIA010000040.1:0-5495 GCA_964458245.1 uncultured Methyloceanibacter sp.
AGCGGAGACGGCTTCGCGCTGATCGACGGGTTCAATCGCCTGACCCGCGGCTGGTTCGTCAGCAATCCCGACGAGAACAGTGGGGAGTTCGTCAGTCAAATGGACGGCTTTGCCGTGCTGACGACGACGGGCCAGGCCTTGGCGATCGGCGGCGGGCTCTCACCCGAGGCCCTGGCGGCCAGTCTCGAAAGCGCCGGCGGAGCGGCGCTCGCTACCGCGGTCCGTGACGATACCGTCGAGCTTGCCGATCTTTCCGGTCAAAAGAATTTGCGCATGGCCTTCGTCCCCGTCACGCAGGACGGCAATGTTTCGCGCGTCTATGCCATCGCCGTGGACCAGACGGCGGCCGCCTCGCTCACCAGCATGGCGCTTACCGTGGCGACGCTGACCACGAGCCTTCTCATCGTCATGGGCTTCTCCGTGCCGGCGGCCATCGCCTCGCGTCGCATCCGTGAGCGCTGGCACGCCGAAGACCGGATCCACTTCCTGGCCTTGCACGATTCCCTTACCGGCCTGCCCAATCGGGTGCAGTTCCGGCAGCATCTCGACCGTGCGGTCGCGCGCGCCAAGCGCCACGGCAACATCGTTGCGGTGTTCTGTCTCGACCTCGACCGCTTCAAGCAAGTGAACGACACGCTCGGTCATGCGACCGGCGATGCGTTGCTGGAGGAGGTCGCCGCGCGCCTGAAGGAAAATATTCGCGAGGTCGATCTTGTCGGCAGGCTTGGCGGTGACGAGTTCGCCATCGTCGCCGAGGAGATCGAGACGCCCGAGGATGCCATGCGGCTTGCCCGCCGCCTTTGCAATTCGCTGGGCGCCGGTTACCAGGTGAACGGCCACGAGGTCACGACCTCGGCCAGCATCGGCATTGCCCTTGGCCCCCTCGATACGGAGCCGAACGACGCTCTGCTGAAGAACGCCGATCTCGCGCTTTATCGCGCCAAGGAAGACGGCCGCAACACGTTCCGCTTCTTCGAGCCGGCCATGGATGCGGCGCTCCAGAAACGCCGCCGTCTGGAAAACGATCTCCGCAGCGCCTTGCGCAAGAACCAGCTCTATCTCGACTATCAGCCGCAATTCGGTTTGGAAAACGGCAAGTTGACGGGCTACGAGGCCCTGGTTCGCTGGTGGCATCCCTCCGAGGGCGAGATTTCGCCCGCCACGTTCATTCCGATCGCCGAAGAGACGGGCCTGATGGTGCCGCTCGGCGAATGGATCCTGAAAACGGCGTGCGCCTACGCCACCACCTGGCCGCTCGATATCAAGCTCGCCGTCAACCTCTCGCCCGCTCAGTTCAAGACCCAGGATGTCTACAGCCTGGTGCGTCGCGTGCTGGCCGAGACAGGGCTCGAGCCCGACCGTCTCGAGCTCGAGATCGCCGAAGGCATCATCCTGCAGAACACCGAATCGGTCATCGAGAGCCTGACGCGGCTCGATCAGCTCGGCGTCTCCATCGCCATGGACGATTTCGGCACCGGCTATTCCAGCCTCTCCTACCTCACGCGCTTCCCCGTCAAGAAGATCAAGATCGACCGCTCTTTCATCGACACGTTGGGGACCAGCCCGCAGACGAGCGCCATCGTGTCGAGCATCGTCGGCCTCGGCCAATCGCTGCACGTCACCATCACGGCCGAAGGCGTGGAGACAGAAGGTCAAGCCGCCATGCTCAGGAAGTGGGGCTGCGATCAGGTGCAGGGCTACTATTACGGCCGGCCCGAGGCTGAGGTCACGGAGGACGACGAAAGCGACGCATCGCGCGACACGCCTCCGCCGCTCGACCGTCCCCTCGTCGCTTAGTCGGGTTCGCGTCCTAGTCTATCTGCTTGCCGTCTGGGCCGTAGGTCCTCAAGCGGTCCCGCTGGCAATTGAAACCTGGCGCTTGGGCGTCGGCGATCTCGCGTGCCAAGGTGTTGGCCTCCGGGTTTCCGGCCGCCTGGATATGGGCCACGTGACAGGAATCCGTCTCGCCGAGCTTGGTGACGACCAGCGTCGATCCCTTGGCGCCGTCGGAATCCCAGTGGAAGCGCAAAATCGTCGCGAACGGCTCGCCATCCGCCAGCCGCCATTCGAGCGTCTCGCCAGTCGTGTTGAAGGCGGGCACGGTCTGCTGTGCCGCGGTCTGCGCGGCGGCGTCGGGACCATAGGAGACGAACATGCGCAAGTCCCCCTCGGCCACGCGCACGTCCAGGTCGCCAACGCCCTTGCAGCGGAACACGCCGCCATACTCGGCGGCCTCCGGCGGCGTGACGTTCTCGCACGCTTTCAGCGCGAGCGGCGTGTAGACGCTCTTGATCGTTTTGGCCGGGGCCGCGGACGACAGGAGCACGAGGGCCAAGCCGAAAGCCCAAGGGCGCGCGCTTATCATCTGATTTGATCCATATCAGGCTTGCGCTTTGCGACGGTTGCGACACTTGTGACCGGCCCCGCGCCGTCCTAGAACCACGCGGGGACTTGGAGCGGCCGTTTTTATCACGGCAGAGGCTTCATCGCAGCAAAGGTGGCTGGTTCGCCATGAGTGACATGAGGATCGCGGTTCTGGGCGCGGCAGGGCGCATGGGTCAGGCGCTGACCCGCGCGCTGGCCGAGACGCCGGGCTGCGAGGTCGCCGGCGGACTGGAGACCAAGGGCTCGCCCGCGCTCGGCCGGGATCTCGGCGAGGTCGCAGGCCTCGAGCCGCTTGGCGTTCCCATCACCGACGATGCGCTGTCGTTGTTTGCCGGCATTGACGGGGTGCTCGACTTCACGCTGCCCAAGGCCACGGTCGAGTTCGCCGCCCTCGCGGCGCAAGCCCGCATCGTCCATGTGATCGGCACCACCGGCTTTTCCGATGATGATCTCGCCAAGCTCGACGCGGCCGCCCGGCACGCCACCATCGTCAAAGCCGGCAATATGAGCATGGGCGTGAACCTCATGGCCGCGCTCACCGCACGTGTGGCCGAGACGCTCGGCCCCGAATTCGACATCGAGATCCTGGAGATGCATCACCGCCATAAGCGCGACGCCCCTTCGGGCACCTCGCTGATGCTGGGGGCTGCCGCCGCCAAGGGCCGCAGCGTCGCGCTCGCCGAAAAGAGCGTCAGGACCAGGGACGGAGACACTGGCCCCCGCCGGGAGGGCGATATCGGCTTCGCGGCGCTCCGGGGCGGCGACGTGGTCGGCGAGCACCGGGTGATGTTCGCCGGACCCGGCGAGCGGATCGAGCTTGCCCATATCGCGTCCGACCGCGGCATCTTCGCCCGCGGGGCCGTGCGGGCCGCGCTGTGGGCCCGAGGCAAGCCGCCCGGCCTCTATTCCATGGCCGACGTGCTCGGATTTTGACGGGCTGGTTGATATCTGGGGCATCACCATTGGCAAGATCATGCCGAACCGCCTAAAACCGTTCCGCACAGTCGGAAAGTGGCCCAAAAGAGGGGCGATGCTGACGCTGGCTCTTAACTTTCCTCGCCTATATTGGCGCGCGGCGAAGAAGGGCCAATAAGGCCCGCTTCGGCCGACGGGACAAGCGATGACAGGGCGCCTTCCACGGGAAATGCTCCAAAAAACAGACGAAAAGCCTCGGAAATCCGACAACGTTCTGGTGCTCGTCCGCCACGGACAGAGCGAATGGAACCGGCTCAACATGTTCACCGGCTGGAAGGATGTGGGGCTGAGCGAGGAGGGCGAGGCCGAAGCCCACCGGGCCGGACAGCTGCTGAAGGAAGAGGGGCTCTTCTTCGACAGCGCCTTCGCTTCGACGCTGAAGCGCGCCCACAACACCCTCGACATCATCCTCGGAGAGCTCGGCCAGGGAAAGCTGCCGACGGTCAAGGCTGCGGCCTTGAACGAGCGCGACTACGGCCAGCTTGTCGGCATCAACAAGGAAGAGGCTCGTAAGCGCTTCGGCGCCGACCAGGTGCATGTCTGGCAGCGCTCCTACGACATCGCCCCGCCCGGGGGCGAGTCGCTGAAAGACACCGCCGCGCGCGTCTGCCCCTTCTTCGACCGGTGGATCGTGCCCGAGCTGCAGGCGGGCAAGAACGTGATCGTCGTCGCCCACGGCAACTCGCTCCGCTCGCTCATCATGGAGCTCGACAAGCTCACGCCGGAAGAGGTGCAGGACTATTCGATCGCCACCGCTACGCCTGTGATCTACCGCGTCAAGGCCGACGGCACCCTGGTGGAGAAGCGCAACCTCGCGGCTTAGGCCGTGCGCGGCTGACGCGCTTCGTGCAATGCCTGATTCAGCGCGCCGGCGAAATCCGCCCGCTCGGGATCTGTCAGGAAGCTCGCGAACACGAGCCGCTCGCCATGACAGGCGATCGACAGCTCCGACGTGCGCCCCACCCGCTCATCGAGATTGAGCCGGACCCAATAAGGGTTGAAGCGCCAGGCCTGCGCGCGGCCGCTCGGCGCCACGCGCGTCACCGTCAGCGCGTCTTCCGTGAGGTCCACCGTCTCGTAGAGGCGCAAGGCGCGGAAATTGACCCGGAAGGCGATATAGACCAGCAGCACGTCGAGGCCCATGAAGCCCATCACCGGCCAAGCGCCCATCAAGTAGAACATCAGGCCGGTGGCGAACGAGACCGTGCTGATGGCCGCCATGAAGACCAGGAAACCTCTCGGTCCGAGCGAGCGGTTTGGCGTCAGCACGGCGCTGAACTGGGGGTCGCCGTCGGCGGGACCTTGTGGAGCGGGGGATGGCTCTGCCATAGCAGTGAAGCTAATACGTTCCTCGGGGGTGGCAAGGGTCTGTGACCGTTAAAGCCAAACGCGCAAAGCCGGCGAAAGTGCCGGGCAGAGCCAGAAAGGCGCCGGGATCGAAGCTCACCGAGGCTGAGATCGGCGAGATGTTCGCGCGCTTCGAAGCGCACGACCCCCATCCGAAGACCGAGCTGGAATATCGCGACCCGTTCACCCTACTCGTCGCCGTCGTGTTGTCCGCGCAGGCGACCGACACCTCCGTCAACCGCGCCACGCCTGCGCTGTTCGCTCTGGCCGATACGCCTGCGAAGATGATCGCGCTCGGCGAGCAGGGCGTCAGCGACAAGATCAAGACCATCGGGCTTTACCGCAACAAAGCCAAGAACGTCGTCGCGCTGTCCAACAAGCTCGTCGAGGAGCATGGCGGTGAGGTGCCCTGCTCGCGCGAAGGGCTGGAGAGTCTGCCCGGCGTCGGCCGCAAGACGGCCAATGTGGTGCTCAACGTCGCCTTCGGCGAGCCGACCATCGCTATCGACACCCATATCTTCCGGGTCTCGAACCGCACGGGGCTCGCACCCGGCAAGACGCCGCTCGAGGTCGAGGAAACCCTGAACCGCGTGGTGCCGGAGCGCTACAAGCACAACTGCCACCACTGGCTCATCCTGCATGGCCGCTATGTGTGCAAGGCCCGCAAACCCGAGTGCTGGCGCTGCATCGTCAGCGATATCTGCATCTTCAAGCCCAAAACGCCCGCACCCAAGACGCCGGCGCCGAAGACCCCGGCGCCGAAGACCCCGGCCTCGGCCTGAGCCGAC
>CAYWIA010000040.1:5595-15194 GCA_964458245.1 uncultured Methyloceanibacter sp.
CTGCACCACCACGCAGAAAGTCGCGAGCGGCGCCGCTGTCGGCGGCGGCACCGGGCTGCTGCTCGGTGGCCCGATCGGAGGACTTGCCGGTGCCGCCATTGGCGCCGTGGCCGTCCCTGTGGCGACCGCCAACTAACCTCTTCAGCAAATCGGATCAGGCGGCCGCCGGGCCTGCGAGCCTGACGCCGGACTTCGCCGCGATCTGTTTCCACATGCGCACCATGAAGCCCGTCGCGAACAGCGGCGTGACGAGGTTCAGAATCGGCACGGACGCGACCGCGGCGATGAGCAGCCCGCATGTCAGCACCGTCAGCCGGTTGGCTTTTCGGATGCGCTTCGCTTCCGCGGCGCTGACATGGCGCATGGCCGCGAGCTCGAAATATTCACGCCCAAGCAGATAGCCGTTGCCCACGTAGAACGCGATGAGGTTCACGCCGGGAATGAGCAGCAGAAACAGCGCGATCAAGTTCACCACCAGAACCACCAGGAAGAACTTGATGGCGAGAAAGATCGAGCGCGCGATCGGCAGCTCGCGTCCGGGCGGATCGTACGGGAAGTTGGCCTGTTCGACCTTGGCGGCGATGTCGTCGAGATAAAGCCCCGCGATCAGCGAGGTGACCGGCGGAATGAGAAAGATCGAGGCCGCGACCAGCGCCAGGCCGCCAAGCCATTGAATCGTAGTCTCGATCCAGTCCGGCCAGGCGACGAAATGCGTGAACGACCACTCTACCGCGACGATCAGTCCCGCAAGCAGCGCGATGGTGAAGCCTACGCATTTCAGCAACACCGAGCGAAACGGCGGCGAGAAGAGTTCCTCGAAGGCTTGACCTGCGGCGGCGAGCATGAACGTTGTCCCTGAGCTTTCGGCCTGGCGAATATAGTGGCCTCACCCCGTGACGCCAGGGCCGGACGTCTCTCCGGATTTGAACGAGAACGGGAGACCCGCGAAGAATGGCTGAAAAGATTTACGACGTCGTCGGCATTGGCAACGCCATCGTCGACATCATTGCCCGCTGTGACGACGGCTTTCTATCGAAGCACGATCTGGACAAGGGATTCATGCGCCTGATCGATGCAGACGAGGCGGCGAAGCTCTACGAGGCCATGGGCCCGGCTACCGAGCGCTCCGGCGGTTCCGTCGCCAACTCCATCGCCGGGCTCGCCTCTTTCGGGGCCAAATGCGGCTTCATCGGCCGGGTCGCCGCCGATCAGTTCGGCGGCATCTTTCGTCACGACATCCGCTCGCTCGGCATCTCCTACACCACGAGCCCGGCCGAGGACGGCGCGCCCACGGCCCGCTGCCTCGTGCTGGTCACGCCCGACGGCGAGCGCACCATGAACACCTTTCTCGGCGCGAGCGTGGATTTCGCCCCCGGCGACCTCGATCCGGCTCTGATCGAAGGTGCCAAGATCGTCTATCTGGAGGGCTATCTCTTCGACAAGGACGCGGCCAAATCCGCCTTCCGCGAGGCGGCCAAGCGCGCCAAGGCGGCGGGCGCCAAGGTGGCGCTGACGCTGTCCGATCCGTTCTGCGTGGAGCGCCACCGCGACGATTTCCGGAAATTGGTCAAGGAGGACGCCGATATCGTCTTCGCCAACGAGAAGGAGATCACCACGCTCTATGAGGTCAATTCCTTCGACGAGGCGGCGGATGCGGCGCTTCAGGACTGCGAGCTGGCTGTTCTGACCCGCTCCGAAGAGGGCTCGATGATCCTAGGTGCAGGAAAAACAACGGAAATTCCGGCCGATCCGGTCTCCAAGGTGATGGATGCCACGGGCGCCGGCGATCTTTATGCGGCCGGCTTTCTCTTCGGGATCACCCAGGGGCTCCCCGTGGAGACCTGCGGCCGCCTGGGCAGCCTGGCGGCGGCGGAGGTGATCTCCCACATTGGGGCGCGGCCGGAGTCGAGCCTGGCCAAGCTCGCGGCCGCGCGCGGACTGCTGAATTAGCGGATAAAGCCCGTCCAGCCCTTGTGGCCGATCTGTCACGCAAGGCCGAAATCTTCTTGTGAACTCAAGAGATAGCTCCCTGGGCGGGTGATTCCCCTGCTATCTTATCCACAAATCGAAGATGCGCGCTTTTGGGGGCTTATCGATGTTGAGATCATCCACTGTGGTTGCCGCGACGCTGCTGGGCGCTGCCGTTCTGGCGCAGCCCGCTTCGGCGCAGGACTTTACCACCACGACATTCGCCGGCACGACGGTCTGGGTTGGCGGCGGCGTCCAGTTCTTGTCGCTCCCCGATATCAACTTCACCTACAAGCGCAGCGCCAACGGCTCGCTGCAGCGGCAGACCAACTCGCATAACGACTGGCTCGATTTCGGTGGCGCGACCGGGGCCGGCCTCGAGACCGCGCTCGGCTATTGGGGCGGCTTCCGCGTTTCGGGTTCGGTCAAGGGCTTCTGGTCCAACGTCGAGGACGACCACACGACAAAGTGCCAGGGCGCTCCCGGATCCGCGCGCTGCGTGATCATCGACCCGAATGACGCATCGGGCGCCGTGGGGTCCTATCTCCGCACCAAGACCGAGCGCGACGCCGACTATTGGGGCGCCAGCGCCGAGCTCAAATTCGCCACCGGCGCGCCGAAAGAGGTCAAGCCCGACATCTACCGCAACGACTATTTCATCGCCGGCTTCGACGTCCGCGGCATCGACCAGAACAACAGGCTGAACGGCGTTCAGGGTCCGCTCGACGTGTTCACCTATAATGAGACGCTCGATACGACCTATACTGGCGGCTATATCGGCTTCGGCGGCGAATACAGCTTCGGCTTCATTCCCGGCATGAAGAATGTCGGCGGCTTCTACGACCGTCTCGGCTTGCGCACCTACGTGAACGCCACGGCCGGTCTCTACAACGCCGAGACCGATTATGCGGGCCGCTTCGACTACAAGTTCTTCCGCACCCCGACCTCCAACGTGTCGCGGTCGGACGACGACCTTGCCTTCATCGGCACCGTGTCGCTGGAGACCCGCAAGCAGATCGGCGACCGCACCAGCCTGTCGCTGTGGACCGACTACGAGTACATCTCCTCGGTCCCGAAGATGAAATATGCCGGCCCCGATGGCCCGACGCGGATCGACGACGAGGCGGTCTTCGCCACCCGCACCATGCTTCGGCTGAATATCGGGCTCGGCTCGCAGCAGCTCTACAACGGCCAGGGCTACTAGCCTCGAATCAGAGCTTCCTGAGCGCCACGCTGTCCACGGCGTGGTCGGCGCCTTTGCGCAGGATGAGATCGGCGCGCTGGCGCGTGGGCAGGATATTCTCTTTCAGATTGACGAGATTGATCGTCCGCCAGATCGACAACCCGGTCTCGCGCGCCTCCTCCTCCGACAACGTGGCGTAGCGGTGGAAGTAGGAGGCGGGATCGCGGAACGCGGTCTGGCGCAGGCGCAAGAAGCGCTCGACATACCAGGTCTCGACCAGGTCCTCGCTGGCGTCGATATAGATCGAAAAATCGAAGAAGTCCGAGACGAACGGGATCACCTCGCCGTCCTTCGGCAACCTGGCCGGCTGGAGCACGTTGAGGCCCTCGACGATGACGATGTCCGGCTGCTCCACCACCAGCGTCTGGTCGGGGAGTACGTCGTAGACGAGATGCGAATAAAGCGGCGCTTCGACCCGCTCCTTGCCGGACTTCACCTCGGCGAGAAAATTGAGCAGCCGGCCCAGGTCGTAGCTCTCGGGAAAGCCCTTGCGGCCCATCAGGCCGCGGGCCTCCAGAGTATCGTTGGGAAACAGGAACCCGTCGGTCGGCACGAGCGCCACGTTGGGATGGCTCGGCCAGCGCGCGAGAAGCGCCTGCAGCACGCGGGCCGTCGTGCTTTTCCCCGCGGCGACGCTGCCTGCGAGCCCGATGACGAACGGCATCTTGCCGTCGCCCTTGCGCAGGAACTTCTCCGTGTGTCCGTGCAGACCCTGGGAGGCTTCGACGTAGAGATTGAGGAGGCGGCTTAAGGGCAGATAGATATCGACCACTTCATCCGTCGAGATGCGCTCGGTCAGGCCTGAAAGATTTTCCAGATCCGCCTCGCTCAGCGTGAGCGGGGTGTCATCGCGCAGACGCGCCCACTCCGCGCGCGAATAGATCGCGTAAGGTGAGAAGGCGACGGCGGGCCGGGGGTTCATGACAGGGACGGGGGCGCGCGTCGGCTAGACCGACGCGGCCTTTCGGCGTTTCTCCTCGGCCTCGCCCATGCGCCGCTCCAATTCGCCACGAACCTCATCGAGCGTGACCTCGCGCGATTCCAGCAGCACGAGCAGATGGTAGAGCAGGTCCGCGGTCTCGGAGACGAGCGCCGCCTTGTCCTGCGCCACGGCGGCAAGCGCCACCTCGACCCCTTCCTCGCCGACCTTCTTGGCGGGCTTGATGGGCTCCGCCAAGAGCTGCTTGGTGTAGGAGTCTTCGGCGCTCGCGTTGCGGCGCGCCTTGATGATGGCCGCCAACCTATCCAATGCACCCTTGCTCATGCCCTGGCTCATACACTGCGGAAGGGACGGTGGGAATAGGCCGAACCGCCAACGTTAACGATCGAGCCGCATCGGCAGGCCGGCGTCGGCCATGAACTGCTTTGCCTCACCGATCGTGTGCTCGCCGTAATGGAAGATCGAGGCGGCGAGCACGGCCGAGGCATGGCCGTCGCGTACGCCGTCGACGAGGTGCTGCAAGGTGCCGACGCCGCCCGACGCGATCACCGGCACGGAGACCGCATCCGCAATCGCCCGGGTCAATTCTAGATCGAAGCCGGCCCGCGTGCCGTCACGGTCCATCGAGGTGAGTAGGATCTCACCGGCGCCGAGCGAGACCACCTCCTCGGCATAAGCGATCGCTTCGATGCCGGTCGGCTTGCGGCCGCCGTGGGTGAAGATCTCGAAGCGCGGCGCTTTGCCGTTGGCGCCGGCGCGCTTGGCGTCGATGGCGACGACGATGCACTGCGCGCCGAATTTCTCGGCCGCCCGGCGCACGAGCTGCCGGTCCGTCACCGCCGCGGTGTTGATCGACACTTTGTCGGCGCCTGCCTCCAGCAGCGCGCGCACGTCTCCGGTCGAGCGCACGCCGCCGCCGACCGTGAGCGGCATGAAGCAGCGCTCGGCCGTGCGGCGGACAATGTCGAGAATGGTGCCGCGCTTTTCATGACTCGCCGTGATGTCGAGAAAGCAAAGTTCGTCCGCGCCCGCCTCGTCATAGGCGGTGGCCGCCTCGACCGGATCGCCGGCGTCTTGCAGGTCGACGAAGTTCACGCCCTTGACGACGCGGCCTTCCTTCACGTCGAGGCACGGTATGACGCGGACTTTCAGCATGGCGGTCTTTTAGCTGGCTCGTGGTCTGGTGCGAAAGATCACAAAGGTGACCGCCGCGGCCACGGCCCAGAGCGCAAGCAATGCGCCGCCGATCGGCAGCGTCAGATACGAGTACCAGATCAGAGAGCCGAGATCGTAGAACATCTGCCCATAGTCGCGGCCGCCGATCACGCATGGGATCACGCGGTGAAGATCGACCTGGCAGCCGAGCCCTTCGGCAATCAATTGACTGACGACGGCGACAAGCGCGGGTCCGAGGGTGAAAAGCAGGACCAGCGCCAGCAGGACGAAGAACACCGTCCGGGTGCGCATCAATACTGTCCCGTCGCGCCGTGGCGGGCGTAGCGCTCGGCGATCAGGGCGAGCGCCTCTTTCGCGTCGAGCCGCCCGTCATAGAGCGCGCGGCCCGTGATCGCGCCGTCGAGCCTCGCGAAGCGCGGCTCGAGGAGCCGCTTGATGTCGTCGAGCGAGGCCAGGCCGCCGCTGGCAATGACCGGGATCGAGACCGTCTCGGCGATCTCGAGCGTCGCATCGAGATTGAGGCCTTTCATAACCCCGTCGCGGGAAATGTCGGTGTGGATGATCGCCGCAACGCCCGCGTCCTCGAAGCTGCGGGCCAGGTCGAGCGCGGTCATCTCTGACGTTTCCGCCCAACCTTCGATCGCCACCTTGCCGTCGCGCGCGTCGATCCCCACCGCGATGCAGCCGGGAAAGTCGTGCGCCGCCTTGCGCACGAGGTCGGGATCGCGCACCGCCGCTGTGCCCAGAATCACGCGGTCGATACCCTTGTCGAGCCACATGGCGATGGTGTCGAGGTCGCGGATGCCGCCGCCGAGCTGGATGGGCAGATGGGTCGCCGCGAAGATTGCGTCGACCGCGGCGCCGTTCACCGGCTTGCCCTCGAAGGCGCCGTTGAGATCGACCACGTGCAGCCATTCGAAGCCTTGATCTTCGAACGCGCGCGCTTGCGCCGCCGGATCGGCGTTGAACACGGTCGCCTGGTCCATTTCGCCCTGGACCAGCCGCACGCATTGTCCGTCTTTCAGATCGATGGCGGGAAACAGGATCATGCGACCTCTACGGCATCCATTTCAGAAAGTTGGCGATGAGCGCCAGCCCGAGCCTCTGGCTCTTCTCCGGGTGGAACTGGCTGCCGGCCATGTTGGCGCGCGCCACGAACGCGGTCACCTCGCCTCCATAGTCGGTGGTGGCAATGCGCGAGTCCTTGTCTTCCGGCACGAAGTGATAGGAGTGCACGAAATAGGCGTGCAAGCCTTCGGCGCCCGTTGGAATCCCGTTGAACAGTTTGTGCTCGCGCGCAAGCGTGAGCGTGTTCCAGCCCATATGGGGGATCTTCAACGCTGCATCGTCCGGCTCGATGGCGCGCACCTCGCCGCCGATCCAATCGAGCCCCGGCGTCACGCCGTGCTCCAGGCCGCGCGTGGCCATGAGCTGAAGCCCGACGCAAATCCCGAGAAACGGCGCGCCCCGCTCTTGCACGGACTCCTCCAGCGCCTCGATCATGCCGGAGATCGCCGCGAGCCCCGCCTTGCAATCGGCGAACGCGCCGACGCCCGGCAGCACGACGCGCTCGGCGGAGAGCACCTCGTCCGGCTCGGCCGTGACCTTGATGGAGAGCTTCGAGTCCTGCTCCCGCGCCGCCCGTTCGAAGGCCTTGGCGGCGGAGTGGAGATTGCCCGAGCCGTAATCGATGATGGCGACGTGCATGACCTACGCTCGCGGAAACGATCCGATGACTTCATCGCCGCCGCTCGGCCGCGTCGGCGTGAGCGCGGCGCCCTTCGCCGGCCCTGTCGCGGGAAGCGGAAAGTGGTGCCGCGCGCCGCGGCCCTGCTCCGGCAGCCATGCGGTGAAGAACGAGCGCTCGGCCTCGATGCGGTTGCGGCCCGAGGCCACGCCCGCGAAGCGATAGCCCCGGCGCTGGAGCGCCCAGCCGCGGAGATCGTTCGCCTCGAAGGCGAACAGCAGCGTCAGGCCGATCGTCACCAGGCCGGCGAGTTCGCCGCCCGCATCGCTCGGCCCGAACACGAACGGCAGGGCGCCGATCACCACCAGGAACACGATGAGCTCGAGCCACATGCGCCGGTAGATCAGCCACAGCACCGGCACGAGAAGCGCGGGCCAGTTGAAGCCGTCCTTGACGAAGGCGATTCTGTCGGCGCGCGCCTCCACGTCGGCGCCGTCGCCCTCTGGCTCGTATACGGAATAGACGGTCACTTCATTCCTCGGAACGCGTCATGCCGGACTTGATCCGCCCTGCGGCCCAAGCCTTTGGGCGACGGGCCGGCATCCACGCCGTGGGACCTCGGCATCCGAGAGGCCGCCCGGCAATGACGGGAATCGTTAGAGCTGGCCCTTGGTGGAGGGCACCCGTCCACTTTGCCGCGGATCGATGGCAATCGCTTGGCGAAGCGCGCGGGCGAGCGCCTTATAGCAGGTCTCGGCGACGTGATGGCTATTCTCGCCATAGAGATTTTCGACGTGCAGGGTGATCCCGGCATGCTGCGCGAAGGCCTGGAACCACTCGCGGAACAGCTCGGTATCCATCTCGCCGATCTTCGAGCGGGTAAATTCCACGTCCCACACGAGATAGGGCCGGCCCGATACGTCGAGCGCCACGCGGGTGAGGGTCTCGTCCATGGGCAGGTAGCAGGCGCCATAGCGGGTGATGCCCGCCTTGTCGCCAAGCGCTTCCGCAAAAGCCTGGCCCAGCACGATCCCGGAATCTTCCGTGGTGTGGTGCTGGTCGATATGGAGGTCGCCTTCGGCTTTGAGGGTGATGTCGATCAAGGAATGCCGCGCCAGCTGCTCGATCATGTGGTCGAGGAAACCCACGCCCGTGGCGACGTCATAGGCCCCCGTCCCGTCCAGATCGACGGTGGCGCTGATCTTGGTCTCCTTGGTGCGGCGTTTGACCGTCGCGGACCGGGAGTCCGTTGATTTGCTTCGCTTCTGCATGTCTGCCAGCATAGCTCAGGGGTCTTAAACAAAGGCTGTTAGCAATTCGCTTCCAGCCCCGGCTTATACGCCGCGTCACGCGGCCGTGCTACGCCCAACACCCATTGAACGAGGGGAACTCCATGCACCGCCTGCTTCTGCTGATTGCCATCCTGATCGCCGCCTATGCTGGCTATCCGTATCTGACCCTCTATTGGCTGGATCAGGCGCTCCTCAACGACGATCGGGAGGCTCTGGAGCGGCTGGTGGATTTCCCGCAAGTCCGGGCGGACCTGAAAGCGGAAATGCAAGATCAGGTGCTCGACAAGGCCGCGGAAATCAAACAAAAACGGCCGATTCTCGGGACTTTCGGGGCAGCTCTGACCAAGCTCGTCGCCCCCGGCCTGGTGGACAGCTCCGTGGACGGCATGGTGACGCCCGAAGCCATTTTGAACAATCCCACCGTGGTCGAGCACCGCGAGAACAACAAATCCTTCGTCGATTTCATCACCTACGCCTTCTTCACCGCGCCCACCCGGTTCATCTTCGACCTGAAAGACCCGCAAAAGCCCGATTCGCCCACCGTGACCGCAGTCATGACCTTGGACGGCTTCCGCTGGCGCGTGGTGGGGGTCGAGGTCCCGCCTCTGGAGCAGCTGCTTTCCAAGGTGCCCTAGAGCCGGGCCGTTAGCCCCGATGCCGCGGATAGCTTGACGAACGGGCCGCCCGCGCCGATATCGCATTGCAGCATGTCATCCCATTCCGCCCCCGACACGTGGCACGGCACCACGATCCTCACCGTCCGCAAGGCCGGCAAGGTGGTCATCGCCGGCGACGGCCAAGTTTCCCTCGGCCAGACCATCATCAAGGGCTCGGCCCGCAAGGTGCGCCGCGTCGGCTCCGGCAATGTGATCGCCGGCTTCGCCGGGTCCACGGCGGACGCCTTCACCTTGTTCGAGCGGCTCGAGACCAAGCTCGAGCGTTTCCCCGATCAGCTGAAGCGCGCCTGCGTCGAGCTCGCCAAAGACTGGCGCACCGACCGCTATCTGCGCCGCCTCGAAGCCATGATGATCGTGGCCGACCCGGACGAATCTCTGGTGCTGACGGGCACCGGCGACGTGCTCGAGCCGGACGACGCGGTGATGGGCATCGGCTCCGGCGGCTCCTTTGCGCTGGCCGCCGCGCGCGCCCTGCTCGATACCGACCTCGACGCCGAGCAGATCGCGCGCAAGGCCATGGCCATTGCCGCCAAGATTTGCGTCTACACCAATGACGAGGTGACCGTCGAAACCCTCGACGCCACGAAATGAAAGACCTGTCATTGCCCGGCTTGAC
>CAYWIA010000041.1:0-15093 GCA_964458245.1 uncultured Methyloceanibacter sp.
GTCGGCGGGGCGCAGCCCGAAATCACCGAATGGACCAGCGTCAACGACCTGCAGAATCTGCGCTGGTACTTCCGCACCTTCCAGGATCAGTCGATCCGCGTGGTCGACCTGAAGGAGGCCTTGAAGGCCGCGGACGGCGAGATCCGCACCATCGAGATGGAGAAATCGACCCAGCCGGTCACCGACGTCTCGACCGAGGTGAAGAGCATGAAGCAGGCCTCGAACGGATAGACAGCTTCGCGAAGAACGACGATTGAGCGGCCTCGGAAGCCTTTCCGGGGCCGCTTTTCGTTGGAGGACCGCCAAAATTGTCCCATTTGGAGACGGATCGGCGAGAAGTTGGCGCAACGTGACGTTGAAGGCGAGACAACCGGCGTTTCCCTGAATAGGATCGGCGACCTTGAGGGAAACGACTTTCTGCGCATCGCCATGTCTCATCACGTTTTGATCCATCCGCTCGCGTGCCTGCGTCTTCTTGCTTGCGTCCTCGCCGTGTCGCTGGCCGCCGCTGTCTTGGCGCCGCCTTTCGCCGCCGCCCAGGACGTGCTGACCGAGGAACCCGGCGAAGCCACCGACGCGGAGGAGGCTCCGGCCGAAGACCCCGTGGTCGACGAGGAGGTCCCGAACGAGGACGCCACGGACGAAGTCCCGAGTGAGGAGGCAACCCCCGAGGAACCCGCAGCCGAAGCGCCCGCGGCTGAAGTGCCGGCCACCGAGGAACAGACTGCGCCGGCCCCGTGGGATATCTCGAAGCCCTGCGAGAATTACCAGCACCCTTACCAAGCCGATCTCTGCCAGCAATGGCGCACGGCGGAGGCCGCCGAGGCGGCGGCGGCGGCGTCGGAGCGCAATCTCGGATTGTCCCGCTTGCTGATGCTGATCGGCACGCTCGCGACCCTGCTTCTGCTCTTGATGTTCGTGCCGCTTATCATGGCGGCGCTGGCGGCACGCCGGGCGGCGCATGGCGGCGCGCCTTCGGCGGCGAGGAGCGACACGACCAGCGAGGAAGAGCTGCGCGCCTATGTGGACGTGGACAAGCTCGAGTTCATCGAGACGCCGGAGTCCGAAGGCGTGGTCAAGGTGAAGATCACATTGCGCAATACCGGCCAGACACCCGCCTTCAAGATCAAGAGCGCGGCGCAAGTCGGCATTCGGGACGTGTCCGACGAGGACATGCTGCCGGTGATGCCGCTCCCAGAGCGTTCGTCGCTGGATGCGGCGCGGCCCCGGCTCGGACGGGACGCGACGGCCGCCAGTATCGTGCAGTGCGATTCGACTTCGAGCCTCGCAGACCGCGTCATGAGCGGCGATGCCACGATCCTTGTTTGGGGTTTCGCCGAGTACATGGACGTGTTCGACCGCAGGCGGAAGACCGCGTTCCAGTTTCTCTGCAACGCCGATACGCTCGACACGGGCCTCGTGTTCAAGCCGATGGTACGCGGCGACGAGGACGGCTAGCGCTCTTCAGAATAAAAAAACCAGCGGGCTGCGTTGAACCCGCTGGCTTCTCCTTGGACGGGAGGAGGTGTCCCTCCCTAGTCGCACTTCTGCTTCCAATTGCCGAGAATCCCGCGCTTCCAATAGCAATTGGGATATCTCGGGGCGCCCCAGCCCAGCGCGTAGTTGGGCACGACACCGCGGTAACCGGGCACCCAGGTGCAACGGCGAGGACCGCAGCTCCAGGCCGCATCCTGCACGAGCGCGCCGTGAGTTGCGCCAGGAGCCGGCGGCGGCACGAGAGGCGCGGCTTCGGCGGGCTGTAAAGACGTCGCGAGCATCAGGACTGCTGCGAGCGAGGCACTAAGCAACAAAGTCGTCTGCATGTTTTCTCTCCGTGTTCGTTGACGGGTTAGGGACAACGTCTCGGCTGCCGGGGAGTTCACCTCAGCCCCATGGGTCTTCTAACGCCCTGAGACGAGGCTCTAATTTGGAACCGTATGGGCTTCTCAACGGTTTCTTGGTTTATTCGGCTTTACGCTCTCTGGAGCGAAGCTCCAGAGCCAAGCGCCGGCTGGCCGACTTGGCGTGCCGGGACGTCCAGCCGGAGACCGTCATGCCGCCCCGTTTGACACCGCCCTTGCTCCCCACGACCGCCGATAGCCGCGCGGGGATCTTGCAGGGCCTGCTGATCGCCACGATCGTCATCTGTGCGCTCTATTTCGGGCGCGAAGTGCTGCTGCCGCTCGCCATCGCGATCCTGCTCAGCTTCGTGCTGACCCCGCCCCTGCTCCTCCTCCGCCGCATCAAGGTGCCGCGCGTGCTCGCCGTCGCCATCGTCGTGGTGATGGCCTTCGCCATCATCGCCGGGCTTGGCTGGCTCATCTCGCGCGAGGCGACCAATCTCGCGGCCGAGCTGCCGAGCTATCGCTACACCCTGTCGCAAAAGATCGACGCGTTTCGCGAGAGCACCTCCGAGTCGACGGTGCTGGAGAAGGCCGGCGACGTCCTCTCGGATCTTCAGGCCCAGCTTGAGCAGCCCGCGCCCGACGCCGTGCCGGATTCGCCGGAAGTGGGCGAACTCGCCGACCGCCCGCAGCGCGATCCAATTCCTGTCGAGATCAAGGAACCGGCGCCGACCGGCTTCGCGCTCTACCGCTCCATCGCCGGAACCCTGCTGCCGCCGCTGGTCACCGCCGGCATCGTGCTTCTGTTCGTCGTATTCATCCTGCTTCAGCGCGAGGATTTGCGCGACCGCCTGATCAGATTGTTCGGCGGCTCCGATCTTCAGCGCGCCACTTCGACCATGAGCGACGCCGCGACCAGGCTCTCGCGCTACTTCCTGAGCCAAGTTCTGATCAATGCCGCCTATGGCGTGTTTATCGGCCTGGCGCTGTGGGCCATCGGCATGCCCAGTCCCGTCGCCTGGGGCATCCTCGCCATGCTGATGCGCTTCGTGCCCTATGTCGGATCGTATATCGCCGCCGCCGTGCCGGTGATCATCGCCGCCGCGATCGATCCCGGCTGGACCATGGTGCTCATGGTTACGGGCCTGTTCGTCGTGGGCGAGCTGACCATGGGTCAGGTGGTCGAGCCGCTCGTGTTCGGGCGCGGCACGGGCGTGACGCCCGTCGCGGTGATCGGCAGCACCATCTTCTGGACCTGGCTGTGGGGCCCGCTCGGGCTCATCATCGCCACGCCCATCACCGTATGCCTCGCCGTGCTCGGCCGCCACGTGGAGGGCCTGCGCTTCTTCGAGGTTCTGCTCAGCGACCGGCCGGCGCTTTCACCGGAAGAAAGCTTCTATCAGCGCGCCCTGACCGGCGACGCGGCAGAAGCCACCTACCAGGCCGAACTCTGCCTCAAGGATCAGAGCCTCGTGTCCTATCTGAGCGGGGTCGCACTCGGCGGTCTGAAGCTCGCCCAGCAGGACGCCGAGCGCGCCGCGCTGACGCCCGCGCAGTCCGAGCGCATCGCCGAGACCGTGAACGAAATGCTGGAGAACCTCGCCGACTTCGAGCCGCGCCGGTGGTTCGAGCGCTTCCGCCCCAAACCGGACAAAGACAAGAACAAGGACGAGGAGCACACCGAAGGGCTCGCCTCGTTGGAAGCACACGCCGAGGAAGAAGAGGACGAGCACCTCGTGGACCCGCGCGACATGGCGCCCGGCTGGGAGGCCGACGCGCCGATCCTGTGCATCGGCGCCCGGTCGATTCTGGATGAGGCCGCGGGCGCCCTGCTCGCAGCCGTGGTGGCCAAGCGCGGGCTCGGTGCCGAAGCGCTGCCGCCGGAATCCATCTCGCCGGGCCACATCACAGCGCTCTCGAATACCCAGGCGAGGCTCATCTGCCTCTCTTATCTCGATCTCGGCAGCGGTCCAGCGCAGATCCGCTATCTCGTGCGGCGCTTGAGGCGCATCCTGCCCGAGGGCGTGGCCATCGTCGTCGCCTATTGGAGCCGCGGCGCGGACGCCGAGCAGGTCCGCGCCTTCCTGGAGAGCACCCGGGCCGACGCCTATGTCACGACGCTGGATGAGGCCGTCGAGGTGTGCATCGATGCCGCCACCGGCAAATTGAAGTCGGCCTCACATGAGCCGACGTCGGCCTCGCCTGCGTCTGGGGAGAAGACTAAGAACACGCCCGTCACACCGCCATCGAAGCGCCAGACCCCCAAAGGCCGCAAGCCTCAGACCGAGCCTGCCTAACCTTTCGCTGAGTCTGTCGGAAGCGATTTCCCCGGCTCCTTGAAGCAGAGCGCCATGAGGCCGCCGAGCGCGAGCGCCACGGCGAGGAACAGCAGCGCCGCAGAGAAGCTTCCCGTGGCTTCCCGCAAGATGCCGACGATATAGGCGCCGGCGAAGCCCGCGATATTGCCGATCGAGTTGACGAGCGCGAGGCCCGCCGCCGCGCCCGTTCCGGCAAGCAACGCGGTCGGCAGCGACCAGAACGGGCCGAGCGTGGCGTAGAAACCGACCATGGCGATGGTCAGCGCGATCATCGTCGGGATGAGCGCCTCGGTGTAGGCCGAGGCCGCGAAGGCGACAGACGCGACCATGAGCGGCAGCGCGATGTGCCAGCGCCGCTCGTTGGCGCGGTCCGAGCGGCGTCCCCACAGCACCATGCAAACGGCGGCGAAGACGTAGGGGATCGCGGTGATGAAACCGATGCTGAGATCGTCGAGACCGTAGCTCTGGATGACCTGCGGCAGCCAGAAGCCCATGCCGTAGAGCCCGATGACGATCAGGAACCACAACAGCCCGAGCGCCAGAACGCGCGGGCGCGTCATCGCCGCGCCGATCTCGCTATAACCGACTTCCTTGGCGACGGCGTCTTCCGCCGCGATGCGGGCGGTGAGCGCATCCCGTTCGTCCTGCGTGAGCCATTCCGCGTCGGCCGGCTTGTCGGTGAGCACCTTGAGCGCGAGCACGCCGAGGACGACGGCGGGCAGACCTTCGATCAGGAACAGCCAGTGCCAGCCCGCGAGGCCGAGGAAGCCGTGCATATTGAGGAGGGCGCCCGACACGGGCCCGCCGAACACGGTGGCGAGCGGGACCGAGGCCATGAACACGGCCACGATGCGCGCCCGCTCGGCCGCCGGGAACCAGTACGTCAGATAGAGAATGATGCCGGGGAAAAAGCCGGCCTCGGCGACGCCGAGCAGGAACCGCATCACGTAGAAGCTGGTCTCGCTCCACACGAACGCCATGGCGCAGGCGACGAGCCCCCAGGAGATCATGATGCGCGCGATCCAAATGCGCGCGCCGAAGCGATGCAGCGCGAGATTGCTCGGGACCTCGAAGGCGATGTAACCGAGGAAGAAGATGCCGGCGCCGAAGCCGTAGACGCTCGGCGAGAAGCCGAGATCCTCGTTCATGTGCAGCGCGGCGAAGCCGACATTCACCCGGTCGAGGAAGTTGACCGTGTAGGCGAGGCAGAGAAACGGGATCAGCCGCCAAGTCGCCTTGCGGATCGCCGCCGCCAGGTGGCCGTCTCTCGTCTGGTCTTGGTCCATCGGCCCCCCGGCTTGGCGTATGCTGGCGCGCGGCCGAGCAACTGATTCGGCCGACAACCTAGAGGAGGGCTCGAGACATGGCTATTTCGATGGATGAGGCCGCGGCGGCGCTTCGCGAGGCCATGCGTGAGACGGTGAAGCGATATTCGCTCTGGTATCTCATCCAGGGCGTGCTGCTCGTCGTGGCCGGCGTGCTCGCGCTCGTCTACCCGTTCGTCGCTTCGGTCACAGTGGTCTTCCTGCTCGCCTGGATCCTGATCGCCAGCGGAATCTTGCAAGGCATCGGCCTGATCGGCGCGAGCAACGTGCCGCATTATTGGCTGCAGCTCATCTCGGCGGTGCTCGCCATCCTGATCGGCGTGATCCTGCTGAGCTCGCCCGATAGCGGGCTGCTGATCATGACGGTACTGCTGATCGTTTATTTCATGGTCGAAGGCATCGCCAAGGTGATCTTCGCGCTCACCATCCGGCCCTTCCCCCATTGGGGTTGGGTTCTGGGCAGCGGCCTCGTCGGCATTCTCCTGGCGCTGATCCTGTGGGCGAACATGCCGCTCACGTCGGACTGGCTGCTCGGGCTGATGCTCGGCATCTTGCTCGTCTGCGAAGGCGCGGCACTCACCTACCTGGCGTGGAAGGTACGCACCGCGCCGGCGGTGAACGTCAGCTAAGGCGCGTCGGTCCCTTTGAGGAAACGGGTGTAGATCCAGCCCTTCTCGGAGGTGTCTGGGTTGGTTACTTGCACCCAGTTGCCGTCCCGCCCCGTGGAGCGGAATTTCGTGCCCTTCTGCACGACCTTCAGGACTTGGCCGTCGCCGGACGAATCGGCCCGGAGATTGACGGCGTTCGTGACCTCGACCCACTCCGCGCCCGCGGCAAGTTCGGTGGCCGCCGCGACCAGCCGGCCGAGCGGGCCCGACTCTCCGGCGTCCTCTTGCTGTACTGCGCGAGGCGCCAAGGGTGCGGGGGCCGCTTCCTCCGGTCCTGAAAGCGCCGCCTCGATGGTGCGTGGGCGGTCTCCGGTCCACGCCTGCTCGAGAGCTGCGAGCCCCGCCTCGCGGTCGGCGACCCCGAGCGCCGCGGCCCGGGAGTACCAAGCCTCCGCCGCTTGCGGGTCGGGCTTGATGCCCTGGGCACGCAATGCCGAGACGAAGACCGGGTCGTATGTGGCGCCGACCGCGAGGGCGGCCTCCCCGCTGCCTGCTTCCGCCGCGCGTTGATAATAGGCGCGGGCGCCGGCGAAATAGCCGACATCGATCATCTTCTGGCCGTGAGCCATGAGATCCGCGATGCGGTCCTCCTCACCGGACCGTACGACGAGCCCGGCTGTGGGCGGGGGAGCCACATCAAGCCGGGTCGCCGTACGGGCCAGCACTGCGCCGTCGGCCGCAACGAGCTCGACCCGCAGGTCCGACGCGCCAGATCTTTCTGGAGGCAGACGCAAGGTGAGGTTCGCGATCTCGTCCGCGCGCAGGTTCCATTCGGCGGTGCCGAAGGGGCGTCCTTTCGAGAAAGACGCACCCTCGGGGAGATCGCGAATGGCAATGGCGCTGCGGGCGGGAAGAGCCTCGCCGCCGTCGATCGCGATCGCGAAGTCGATCGTCTCGCCGGCTCTCGCCAGGATCTCTTCGGGCGCGGTGAGCGCGATTTCCGGCGCCGAGGTCAGCACTGGGATCGAAGGCGCAACCGCGGCCTGTTGCGCCTGCGCCGGCGCGGCGGCTCGTGGTTCCGGGTTCTCATCCGGTTGCAACGCGCCGAACCACAGAAGACCGGCAAGGATCGTCGCGGGGGCGACAGCAACCGCTGTCAGTACGGCAACCACCCCTCGGGCCGGTGCCGAGAAAAGTCCCTGGCGCTGCGGCGGACTGACCAACGCCGCGTGCGCCGCGAGGGCTGGTATCGGCCCCGGCCGGGTGGCGCGCAACGGCCCTGGGGCGAAGCGCTCCGCCATGGACGAGACGGTGTGTTCGGGCTTGGCGGCGGACAGTTTTGCCCCGACGGGAAATTCCGCATCGAGCCGCTCTGCCAGAGAAATCGGCTTTGACTGTTCCGGGACTTGAACCGGTCTAAGAGCCGGCTGGACCATGGCACCCTCCTACACGCAATACCAACGGGGGAAGCGGTCAGTTCTCTTGCGTCTTGCTCCATTCCAAAAAGGCGCGGAACAACTTGCTACGCTCCTCGTCCGAGCGGGGCGTTGCGTCCGTGTCGGCTTGCGCCAAAAATGTCTCGAATTGCTCGCGCGCGCCCGCATCCGCGGCGACCGCCGTCTTGGCGCGATCGATCCAATCCTGCGCCAGAGGCGAACGCTCCCAGCCTTCCAGCGTCGCCGCGAAATTGACCTGCTGCCATTTCGGATGACGCGGGCTCACGAGGAACGCATCGAACTTGGAGAAGAAGCGTTCGACGAAGCGCTCGAGCTTTTTCGATCGAACGCTGTCGTCGTCCCAGTTGAACGAAACCAGCACCGCGCACACGGACACGGTATCGATCCGCGCACCGTCTTCGATCAGTGCCGGGTAGTCCTCATGGTCCAGCGTCGCGGGGTAGGTTTCGTCCTCGAGCCCTTTGGCATAGGGCAGGCTAATGAGCTTCAGGCCGCTGTCGGGTTCGACTTGGCTCAAAAGCGGCGCCGGCTTGCCGCCGATGACGATGGTGGCGTCGATCTCGCCGGATTTGAGCTTGGCGATCGCGTCGGCATCGTCGTGATGCACTTCGCGTACCTGTACGCCGAGTGTCGCGAACACGTGCCGTGCGGTGATCTCGGTGCCGCTGCCCTCCGGCCCGAAATTGACGACCTTGCCGTCCAGCGCCTGCACGTCTTCGATCCCGGCGCGCGCCAGCAGATGCATCTCTTCGTTGAACAGCTTGGCGACGTAGGCGATCTGACTGCGGAGCGGCCCGAGCTCGCCCGTCTTGGCGTAATGGCTGAGCACGGTTGCGTGGGTGATGCCCATGTCGACGCCGCGCATGAACAGGACGTCCTTGACCGTTTGCGCCGGGCCCTTGCCGATCATCGGCACGACACGCAAGGCCGTGCCGTCATCGAGCACGGCGGCGATGTCCTGCACGATCTCCGTATCGCTGCCGTGCGCCGCGCCGGCCATGATGGTGACGGTGTTGTCGTTGATCTGCGTGCGGTACGTCTGGCGAACGCTGTCCGCCGATGGACGATCCGGCGCCGGCGCCTTGGCTTGTTCCGTGGCGCTGGCAGGCACCGCCGCGAAGAGCGGCGGCAGGCACATTCCCAAGCACACTCCAACGACGAGGGCGAAACGCATCACTGGCCCCTCTAAGAATGCGCGCCTCACCCCGTACGCAGGCCGGCCCGCTCGAAGCGCGGAACGGAGCGACCCCCGGTGCAGCCATTATGATTCTTGCTTGCGGGAAAATTTCCCCGTCGTGCTGCTATCCCTGTGCGGCCATGGGAAGTGATAGATTCGTCGCTGTCAAGCAAAGAGGTTAACAAGACATAACAATATCAATGTATTGCCGCATGTGTGGCGACGATGACTTGAAAAAGGCAAGATCAAGGCAGCGCGTTTACTTCGCGTTAACCATAAGTAATTGCCCGCCAACGGAGTATCCGTTACGTGGTCTTTGCGCAGCATTGACGCGCGAACCGCAGGGAGCGGCGCGCCGCATCCCTAACGCCACGGCGTTCGAATTGGTTTCCGGAAAGGGGAAGTTTAGTCCGCGTCCATCTTGAGCGCGGCGATGAAGGCCTCTTGCGGGATGTCGACCTTGCCGAAGCTCCGCATCTTCTTCTTTCCCGCCTTCTGCTTCTCGAGCAGCTTCCGTTTGCGGGTGATATCGCCGCCATAGCACTTGGCGGTCACGTCCTTGCGGAGCGCGCTGAGGGTCTCGCGCGCGATGACCTTGCCGCCGATGGCCGCCTGGATCGGGATCTTGAACATGTGCCGCGGGATCAGATCCTTCAGCTTCTCGACCATGGCCCGGCCGCGCGCCTCCGCCCGGGAGCGGTTCACGATCACCGAGAGCGCATCGACAGGCTCATCGTTCACGAGGATCGACATCTTCACCAGATCGCCTTCCTCGTAGCCGGTGATGTGATAGTCGAACGACGCATAGCCGCGCGACACCGATTTCAGCCGGTCGTAGAAATCGAACACCACCTCGTTCAGCGGCAGCGCGTAGACGAGCATGGCCCGGCTGCCCGCATAGGTAAGGTTCTTCTGTCGTCCCCGCCGGTCCTCGCACAATTTCAGCACGGCACCGAGATGCTCGTCCGGCACGAGAATGCTGGCTTCGATCCACGGCTCGTCGATCTTGGCGATCTTCTGCGCTTCCGGCATGTCGGCCGGGTTGTGCAGCTCGGTCATCGTGCCGTCGGTCAGATAGACGTGGTAGATGACCGACGGCGCCGTGGCGATGAGGTCGATATTGAACTCGCGCTCCAAGCGCTCTCGGATGATCTCCAGATGCAGTAGGCCGAGAAAGCCGCAGCGGAAGCCGAAGCCGAGCGCGGCCGAGGTCTCCATCTCGTACTCGAAGCTCGCATCGTTGAGCCGGAGCTTGCCGACCGCCTCGCGCAGATCCTCGAAGTCGCCGGAGTCCACGGGGAACAGGCCGCAGAACACCACCGGCTGCGCCGGCTGGAATCCGGACAGCGCTTTTTCCGTCGGCCGCTTCTCATCGGTAACGGTGTCGCCGACGCGCGTGTCGGCAACCTGGCGGATCGAGGCGGTAAAGAAACCGATCTCCCCGGGCCCGAGCCGGTCGCGCATCTCCTGCTTCGGGCGGAAGATGCCGACCCGGTCCACCTGATAGGACCCGCCGGTCAGCATCAGGCGGATGCGCTGACCTTTGCTGAGCGTGCCGTCGATGATGCGCACCAGCACCACCACGCCGAGATAGGCGTCGTACCAGCTGTCCACGAGGAGCGCCTTCAACGGCGCGGCCGCCTCGCCCCTGGGCGGCGGCAGGCGCTGCACGATCGCCTCGAGGACGTTCTCGACGCCCTTGCCCGTCTTGGCCGAGATCTCGATTGCGTCCTGAGCGTCCAGCCCGATCACTTCCTCGATCTGGGCGCGCACGCGCTCGGGCTCCGAGGCGGGCAGGTCGATCTTGTTCAGGACAGGCACGACCTCATGGTTGTTATCGAGCGCATGGTAGACATTGGCCAGGGTCTGCGCCTCCACGCCTTGCGTGGCGTCGACCACCAGCAGTGAGCCTTCGCACGCCGCCAACGAGCGGTTCACCTCATAGGCGAAGTCCACGTGTCCCGGCGTGTCGATGAGGTTCAGTTGGTAGAGCTGGCCGTCTTTCGCCTTGTAGTCGAGACGGACCGTCTGCGCCTTGATGGTGATGCCGCGCTCGCGCTCGATGTCCATGGAATCGAGCACCTGCTCCTTCATCTCCCGGGCCGTGAGGCCGCCGCAGAGTTGGATCAGGCGGTCCGCCAATGTCGACTTGCCGTGGTCGATATGGGCAACGATCGAAAAATTGCGGATGTGGGAGAGAGGTGTCGGCGGACTCATGAGCGGCTACGTAGGGTAGCAACCGGCCGCGGGTCAAGCATGAGCATGCGACAATAAAGGCGAAACCATGGGAACGATTGCCGCAATTTTGCAGCTGTCGAGCGCTAGGGAAGTCCTGCTAGGAAGGTGCCCCCACTCGTTTGGAGATTCGAACATGTTCAAGAAACTGCTTCTCGCCACGGTTGCGGCCGGTCTCGTCACCGCCACGACGCTGCCGCTCCCGGCCGAGGCCGGCATGATGGCCGGCATGACCTGCAAGGACGCCGCCAAGGCCCAGTATCCGGACGATCGCAAGATGCGCCACGAGTACAAGAAGGCCTGCAAGGAAGCCTGGAAGGCGACCCAGTAGGCGGTTTGTCTGAACTTCAATCAAAGTTGTTGGAAAGGGGTCCCTTGGGGCCCCTTTCCCGTCTTTCGGGCCGATCCCGTTGAAGAACGGATCATTTGTCCGGTCGAGACGTTTTCCCTAAGCCGACGAGTGCGGCGTAGACCGTGCGTCGGCTCGAACAAAAACCAGGAGTAGAATATGACCAAGACAGTTCTTTTGGCCGCTGCGGCCACCGTGATCCTTGCCGGCGCAACCATCACTGCACCGACGCCCTCCCAAGCCGGCATGATGGCCGGGATGAGCTGCAAGGACGCCGCAAAGGCAAAGTACCCGGACGACCGCAAGATGCGTCACGAGTACAAGAAGGCCTGCAAAGAGGCCTGGAAGATGCATGAAGGCAAGACGGGCATGATGGGCAAGTTCAAGCTCCGCAAGGACAGCTAGCCTGCCGCCCGGGCTTTCGCCCGACGTGACTATTGAGAAGGGAGTCCCCCTCGGGCTCCCTTTCTCTTTGCCGCACGAGAATTGATTGAACCCCGTAGCCTTTGTCTGTAGTGGATTCTCTTGCGGCTCGACGGCGATTGACCGATGGCGTCAAAGCCAGGCTTATCGCGCCGCCGGACATTGCGCCTATCCTCACAGGAGAGATCTCATGCTTAAGAAAGTGTTCCTCGCCGCAGCCACTTGTGCCGTCATCGCCGGCGCCACGATCACCGCGCCCGTTACGGCACAGGCCATGACGTGCGAAGACGCCGCCAAAATGAAGTATCCGGACAGCATCATGGACCGCGCCAAATACAAGCGGTCTTGCAAGAAGGCCTACAAGGCGTCCATGGGCAAGGAAGGCCCGCTGGCGACCCTCAAGATGAAGATGATGGACAAGAGCTAGCCACCGCGCACGCTCAAGTGAGTTTTGAGAAGGGGGCCTCGTCGGCCCCTTTCTTTTTGCCTCGATGCGGCAACCCAAAATCAACTTGATCGTAACGTGCTAGGCCTTATGGCTGGCACGCGGCGACTGGCGCCGTGCAGCCTCCACAGGAGAGACTTCATGCTGAAGAACGTATTTCTTGCCGCCGCCGCGTCCGTGATCCTGGCCGGTGGAATGACGGCCGCCGCGCCGGTTCCGGCCGATGCCAAACCCCGCTGCGACGCTCGTGCGGATGCGATGTACCCGTATAACAAGAACGCCCGCAAGGCCTACAAGAAGGGCTGCAAGTCCGATCACCGCGCCTGGAAGAAGCGCAACGACAAGGGCATCTGGATCGTTCTTTGATCCGTCTCGCCGCTTGAATGAAAAGGGCCCTGCGTCAGCGTAGGGCCCTTTTTCGTGTCAGCTGCTCTTGTCGCCCCAGATCTCGGCAAGCCGCTGGGCGCGGCCGCAGTTCCATTTGTAGAACTTGTAACTCACCGGATTGAGGTTGTGGTAATCCTGGTGATAGTCCTCGGCCGCGTAGAAGGTGGTCGTCGGACGGATCTCGGTCGCAACCTCCTTGTCGAAGCGCTTGGCGATCTCCTGCTTGGTGGTCTCCGCCAGCGCCTTTTCTTCGTCGTCCGATACGAAGATGACGGTGCGATAGGCCGGACCCTTGTCGCAGAACTGCCCGGTCGCGTCGAACGGGTCGATATTGTGCCAATAGTAATCGAGCAACTGGGCATAGGTGACCTTCGACGGGTCGTAGGTCACCTTGAGCGCCTCGACATAGCCCTTGTGGCTGCCATAGGTCGGGTCTGGCGTCGTGCCGCCCGCGTAGCCTGAGACGGTCTCGGTGACGCCGTCGACATGATCGAAGACATCCTCGACGCACCAGAAGCAGCCCCCGGCGAAGATCGCCGTCTTGGTCTCGGCCGCGTGGGTGCTGTACGTGCCGCCCGCGAGCATGGACGCGGCCAGAAATGCCGCCATCAGGCCAGCGCAAATCCATCGCGCAATCATGGGAAGTCTCCACATTGTTGTCTGTCTGCAACGATAAGGAGCGGGGCAGGTTGCGCATAGATGGTCTCGCGTGACCGTGATTGGAAGTGATGCAATGGGCCTCTGCGCATAAGCACTTGGGGCGCCTCGCCGATCTGGGCTATTGAGGGGTCATGCAAACCATCCTGTCCTTGCCGCGAGAGGTCATGAAGCCGGCCTATGACGTGGTCGTGGTCGGCTCCGGCTATGGCGGCGGCGTGGCCGCCTCCCGGTTGTCCCGGGCCGGCCAGCGGGTCTGCGTCATCGAGCGCGGCCGCGAGGTGCCGACCGGCGCCTTTCCCGCGCGCCTGCCGGAACTCCGCCGCGAGTTGCAGTTGAACGGTGGCAAGATGCGCTCGGGCTCCCGCACCGGGCTCTACGATTTCAGGCTAGGCGCCGACATCCATGTGCTCGTCGGCTGCGGTCTCGGCGGAGGCTCGCTGATCAATGCCGGCGTCGCCTTACGCCCCGACGCGCGCGTGTTCGCCGATCGTGTTTGGCCGGAGGCCATCAACCACGACGGTCTGCTCGATCTCGGGTTCGAGCGCGCGCGCGCGATGCTGCGTCCGGCGCGCTATGGCGACGCCCCGGCGCTCTCCAAGTACCGCTCACTCGAGACGGCGAGTGCGGCTTTCGGCCAGTCTCCCGTCGCCGCGCCTGTGGTGGTGAGCTTCGAAGAGACGGTGAACCCCGCGGGCGTCACGCAAGCGGCCTGCACGCTTTGCGGCGATTGTTGCTCGGGCTGCAATGTCGGCGCCAAGAATACCGTGGCGATGACCTATCTTCCCGACGCCCACGCCCATGGCGCGGAGATGTTTACCGCGCTCACCGTGAGCCACGTGGAGAAGTTAGGCGGCGGTTGGCGTGTCCACTTCGCGCCGTCCGACGACAAGGACGGCGCCCCGCAGTCGGTCGATGCGAAGGCGGTGGTGCTCGGCGCCGGTACGCTCGGCTCCACCGAGATTTTACTGCGCTCACGCGAGCGCGGCCTGAAACTCTCCGACAAACTTGGAGAGCACTTCTCCGCCAACGGCGACATCATCGCCTTTGCCTTGGGCGGCCGCGAACGGGTGAACGCCGTCGGCGTCGGCGAGCCGCCCAAGTTCACCGGTGATACGGTGGGGGCCTGTGTCGCCGGGCAGATCGAGCTGCCCGACGCGGGCGATCTCGACCGCAGCATGATCATCCAGGAAGGCGTTCTGCCCTCCGCGCTTGCCCCCCTCCTGCCGGTGTTCTTCTTGTCGGGCGGGCGGATCCTTGGTGCGGCGCAAAGCTTGATCAAGGGCGTGTACGAGGGGCCGCTCTCACACCTGCACACCTTCTTCGTCGTCTCCCATGACGATGCAGGCGGCCGCCTCACGCTCGCCAATGGCAGCCTCCAGGTGAGTTGGCCCAACGTCGCGGACCAGCCGGTCTATACGCGGGTCGACGAGGCGCTGACCAAGGCGGCGGCGGCCGTTGGCGGGCGCTACATCAAGAGCCCGCTGGCGGCGACAAACATGGGCACCAAGCCTGCCACGGCGCATCCGCTCGGCGGCTGCGGCATGGGCGAGGATGCAAGCAGTGGCGTGGTCGATCACAAATGCCAGGTCTTCGCCGGGCCGAGCGGCGAGGAGACCCATGCGGGGCTCTATGTCTGCGACGGGGCGGTGATCCCGCGCTCCATCGGCTGCAACCCGCTGCTCACCATCACGGCGCTGGCCGAGCGCGCCATGGTCCACCTTGCCCGCGACCGCAATCTGGGATTCGATACGGCACCGATTCGCAACCACGCGGATCAGGAGGTCGTGACATGAGGGCCGACTGACTCATGCGACGCCGCCTGCTCAGGCCCGGGCTCACGAAGTCCTTGGGCGCCGCAGCGGCGG
>CAYWIA010000042.1:0-14899 GCA_964458245.1 uncultured Methyloceanibacter sp.
CGCCCGATCTCATCGTGCTCGATTGGATGCTGCCGGGCCTGTCGGGGCTCGAGCTGTGCCGGCGTCTGCGCACCGGCAAGGACTCCCGCACCATCCCCATCATCTTGCTCACGGCGCGCAGCGAGGAGAACGATCGCATTCGGGGCCTGACCACCGGCGCCGACGACTATGTGGTCAAGCCGTTCTCCCTGCCGGAACTGATGGCGCGGGTCCGCGCCATCTTGCGGCGGACCAATCCCGAGCGCATCGCCTCGGTGCTGACCGTCGGCGATATCGAGCTCGACCGGGAGTCCCACCGGGTGACCCGCAATGGCCGCCAGGTCCATCTCGGGCCGACTGAGTTTCGTCTGCTGGAGTTTCTGATGCAGAGCCCCGGCCGCGTCTTCAGCAGGGCGCAGCTGCTCGACGGCGTGTGGGGCCGCAACGTTTATGTGGATGAGCGCACTGTCGACGTGCATATCGGCCGTCTGCGCAAGGCCATGATGCGCGGCAACGAGCGCGACCCGGTGCGCACCGTGCGCGGCGCCGGCTATGCCTTCTCCGACAAGCTCGAAGAGACGGCCTGAAAGTTTTTGCCTGCCCTGAAAAGTAAAGAGGCGCCGGTTTTCGCGGCGCCTCTTTTCGATATCCCCGATCGACCGGGCTCTTAGCCCGAGGCAAAGCGCTTCTCGCGCCGCCGCGCCTGAACCGGCTGGTACGCCATGCGGGCGTGATGCTCGCAGTAAGGCACCGTGCCTTCCTTTTTGCGCCCGCAGAAGTGGAACTCCTCCTCTGTGGGATCGCCGATGGGCCAGCGGCACATCGACTCCTTGAGCGTCAGGATCGTCGCCCGCTCATGCAGCGGGATGACGAGTTCTTCGACCGGCGCGGGCGCCGGATCGTATTCCGCCTCGTAAGACGGCTTGAGCGCCACATTGCCCCGCGTGCCGAAAGTCAGCGACGGCGCTCGATTTTGCCGTGGCGCGTGATTGCGCCGCGGCCGTGGCGCGCTGGAGCGCGAACTGGTTGCGCGCCCCGAAAGCCCCAGCCGATGGACCTTGCCGATCACCGCGTTGCGGGTCACGCCGCCTAAGCGACCCGCGATTTGGCTCGCGCTCAATCCCTCTGCCCAGAGCTTCTTCAGCAGTTCCACCCTTTCATCAGTCCAAGCCATGGTTTGGCCTCCTCGTTTGGACTCAGATTCCACCCGTCCCGCAAGACGGCATTTTCGAAATACTCGGAATTACTGCTGAGAATGACCGCTCAGGCGCCAACAGCACCTACGACATCTGGTAGCCGAGCGGTTATTACCCTACTAAACCCGGTGGAAACCGACAAGCGTCCGCCACGCTTGGGTGCCCCGTTTTCCACCGGAACAAGCGGATTCTGCCACTTCTCTTGCGAGAACACAAACCTGTGCGTTGAAGGAAACGTGGACAAAGCCTGGATAAGCGGTCAAGAGCGTCGATTGACAGCGCCTCATGCGGGACCTAACACTCTGAGTTTCCTTGCTGCCGCCCTTCGGCGGCAATTTTGTTTCAGGGATACGCAACTTTCATGTCGGCCCTCCTTCCGACCTATGCCCGCAGCGGATTGTCCTTCGCGCGGGGCGAAGGCGCCTTTCTCTTTACCGAGGCGGGTGAGCGCTTCCTCGACTTCTCGAGTGGCATCGCGGTGACCGCGCTCGGTCATGCGCATCCGCGGCTGATCGAGGCTTTGACGGCCCAAGCGAACAAGGTCTGGCACGTCTCGAACCTGCACCACATCGCCGAGCAGGAGCGGCTCGGGGAGCGGCTGTGCGACGCCACTTTCGCCGACCGCGTGTTTTTCGCGAATTCCGGCGCCGAGGCCGTCGAGGCCTCGATCAAGGCCGCCCGCCGCTACCACTTCGTCAAGGGCGCGCCCGAGCGTTACCGGCTGGTCACTTTCGAGGGCGCCTTTCACGGACGCACCCTTGCCACCATCGCCGCCGGCGGCCAACCAAAGCACCTCGAAGGTTTCGGCCCCCCGGTCGATGGCTTCGATCAGGTCTCGGGCTTCGACCTCGAGGCTGTCGAGGCGGCCATCGGCGATGAGACCGCCGGCGTCCTGCTGGAGCCCATCATGGGCGAGGGCGGCATGCGTGAAGTGCCGTATCGTTTTCTGCAAGGTTTGCGCGCCCTGTGCGACGAGAAGGAGATCTTGCTCGTGCTCGATGAGGTCCAAAGCGGCGTTGGGCGCACCGGGCGCTTCTATGCTCACGAATGGGCGGACATCACCCCGGACATCATGGCCACCGCGAAGGGGCTCGGCGGCGGCTTTCCCGTGGGCGCCTGCCTCACCACCGAGGCGGTGGGCCAAGCCATGACGCCTGGCAGCCACGGCTCGACCTTCGGCGGCAACCCACTCGCCATGGCGGTCGGTAACGCGGTGCTCGACGTCGTTTTGGCTCCTGGCTTTCTCGAACATGTCGCGCAAATGGGCCTAAGGTTGAAGCAGCGGCTCGCGGGGCTCGCCGATGAGCATGGCGACGTCATCGCAGAGGTGCGGGGCCAGGGGCTCATGGTCGGGCTGAAGTGTAAGGTGGAGAACCAGAAGCTCATCGCAGGCTTGCGCGAGCGGGGGATGCTTACCGTGCAGGCCGGCGACAATGTCGTACGCCTGCTGCCGCCGCTTATCGTGGGCGAGGAGGAAATCGACCTCGCCTGCGCCACGATCGACTCCGCTTGCGCCGCGCTGAAAGTAAGCGCGAGCGAGAACGCATAGCCTTTCGAGACGTTTTCCATGTCATCTCAGCCGAAGCATTTTCTCGATCTCGACCTATTGGACGCCTCGATCCTGCGCGCCATCCTCGATAGCGCCGCGGCCATGAAGAAGTCCGGCAAGGTTCCGAAGGCGCTTGGCGTGCCGCAAGGCGCGGTGCTTGCCATGCTCTTCGAAAAGCCCTCCACGCGCACGCGCGTGTCATTCGAGGTCGCCATTCATCAGCTCGGCGGCACGGCCATCGTGCTCAATCCGCAGGACATGCAACTCGGGCGAGGCGAGACCGTTGCCGATACCGCGCGGGTTCTGTCGCGCTACGTGGACGCCATCATGCTGCGTACGGGCCCGCCCGCGACCCTCACCGAGTTTGCCGAGAACAGCACGATCCCGGTGATCAACGGTCTTACCACGCGGTCCCATCCATGCCAGATCATGGCCGACGTCATGACCTTCGAGGAACGCAAGGGTCCCATCAAGGGCCGCACGGTCGCCTGGATCGGTGACGCCAACAACGTTTCCACGTCGTGGATGCATGCCGCGGCGCGCTTCGGCTTCACCTTGCGCATGGCCGCGCCCGCCGATTTCGCGCCCACCTCGGACAATCTGGCCTGGGCTGAAGGCGAGGGCGCCAAGATCGAGGTGATGGACAGCGCGCGCGAAGCCGTGCACGGCGCCGACTGCGTGGTCACCGATACCTGGGTCTCCATGGGCGACAACGACGCTCAAAAGCGAAAGGCGGCCTTGCGTCCCTTCCAGGTCGATGAGGCGCTGATGGCCGTCGCCAAGCCGGACGCGATCTTCATGCATTGCCTGCCGGCTCATCGCGGCGAGGAGGTGACCGACGCGGTGATCGACGGTCCGCAATCCGCTGCGTGGGACGAGGCGGAGAACCGGCTTCACGTGCAGAAGGCCATTCTCGCCTGGTGCCTCGGCGCGCCCAAAGCCCGCAAAGCCAAGGTGCTGAAGTTCGACCCTGCGCGCGCTAGGGCGGCAAAGGCGAAAAGGCAGGCCAAAACGTCAAAGAAGGCGGCGCCTAGGAAGCTGGCCCGCGCCAAGACAGGCGGGGCTGGACGGTGAGCGATCCAATTTCGGAGGCTCACATCGAGCTCTCGTTGCCGCCGGACGATCTCGTCCTGCCGTTTCAGGCCGAGCAGGCCGACGTGCTCGGCCGCTTGGTGCAGCTCGGGCCGACCGTCGACACGATCCTGTCGCGCCACGCCTACCCGGAGCCCGTGTCGCGGCTCTTGGGCGAGGCCGTGGCGCTTACAGCGCTGCTCGGCGCTTCCCTCAAATCGGAGGGCAAGCTGATCCTGCAAGCGACCACCGACGGACCCGTCGATCTGCTGGTTGCTGACTTTTCAGTACCGGGGTCCTTGCGGGGGTATGCGCGGTTCGACGCCGAGCGTCTGGCTGCTCTCGATGGAGAAGACGATGCGGCGCTGCTCGGGCACGGCCATCTCGCCATGACCATCGACCGTGGCGTGGATACGGAGCGCTATCAGGGCGTCGTGCCGCTCGAAGGCGAGAGCCTCACGGAAGCCGCAGACACCTATTTCCGTCAGTCCGAGCAGCTTCCGACCTTCATCCGGTTGGCGGTCGCGCGGCACTTTCGAGCCGGAGAGAACGGCGAGGGTGCCTGGACCTGGCGGGCCGGCGGCCTGCTCGTGCAGAAGCTGACGCGCGAAGGGGGCGTTTCCAGCCTCAAGGAGTTTGAGGAGGACTGGACGCGCGCCAAGTCGCTGGCCGAGACCGTCGAGGATCACGAACTGCTAGACCCCATGCTGTCGCCCGAGCGGTTGCTCTTCCGCCTGTTTCATGAGGAGCAGGTGCGCTTCTATCGCGCCATTCCGCTTCAGACCTATTGCAGTTGCTCGCGCGAGCGTGTCGAAGAATTGCTCGATCGTTTCTCGGCCGAGGACATCGCCGAAATGACGGTCGATGGTGAGGTGTGGGTCACCTGCGAGTTCTGCAACGCCCGCTACAGCTTCGACCCGGAGACCTTTGGCGAACAATAGCGTCTAAGCGCGGAGGCGCGCCGTCAGGTCGCCGAGGAATTTTCGGCAGGTTTCGAGTTGCGCGACAGCTACGAACTCATCGGCTGCATGCGCTTGGGCGATGTCGCCCGGTCCGCACACGACCGATGGACAGCCAGCCTGCTCGAACAGCCCCGCTTCCGTCGCATAGGACACGCCGCTGGTTCGGTTCGCACCGGTGAGCGCCATCGCAAGGTTCACGGCTTCCGACTGGGGCGGCGCCGAGAACGCGGGCACGGACGTCTGGCTTTCGGTTTCCACCGCGGCCGCGGGCGCGACTTTTCGCATGGCCGGCAGCAGGTCGCGCTCGGCAAAGGCGGCCAACGCCTCGGGGACATGGCCGACTTTCGCTCCCGGTAAGCTTCTGATTTGCCAGCGAAATGCGCAAGTCTTCGGCACGATGTTCGGCGCGGTGCCGCCCTCGATCATGCCGACGCTCATTGTAGAGTAGGGCGGTTCGAAGTGGAGATCGTTCTCCTTTGCCGCTATCTCGGCCGCCATGCGGTCGATTTCGTCGACGAGCTTCGCCGCAACGGAAATCGCGTTGACGCCAAGCGACGGAAGGCTCGAATGGGCTTCCTTGCCCGTGACGGTGGTGCGGTAGACGTCGATACGCTTGTGTCCGTCGATCACTTGCATGCAGGTCGGCTCGCCGATGATCACCACGCGCGGTCGGGGCAGGTCCGTGCCGATGCGCGCGATCAGCGGCCGCACCCCGGCGCATCCCACCTCTTCGTCATAGGAGATGATGATGTGGATCGGCTCTTTCAGCGCCACCGACTTGAACAGTGGCGCCGAGGCGAGCACGCAAGCAATGAAGCCCTTCATGTCGCACGTGCCGCGCCCATAGAGCTTGCCGTCCCGTTCCGCCAGCGTGAAGGGGTCGCTCGTCCATTTCTGTCCCGTGACCGGTACGCAATCGCTATGACCGGAAAGCCCGACGCCGCCCGCACCCTCCCCGATCGTGGCGAAGAGGCAAGCTTTCTTGCCGTCCTCGCTCGGAACCAGCGTCGAGGCGACGCCATGCCCCTCCAGATAGTCTTGAACGAAGGCGATCAGATCGAGATTCGACTTTACGCTCGTGGTGTCGAAACCCACGAGTTTTGCGAGCAGCTCGACGGGAGCGGAGTGATTGGCCACCAAGAAATCTTTCTTAGGCGATTGCGATATCGTGTTTCGCGTTGGAGTCAGATGGCGCGGCCAAATCGTTCTGCCGACCTCGCCCGTGCTTTGAGCGCCTCAACCTCGCGGTCGCGCGGCGGGGCGTTCGTCACAAGGCTATCGAGCAGCTCGCGCGCGGCCTCCGAAACCTTGTCGACGGCGCGATGAAAGGCGAGCTCGTTGGCCTTGGACGGTGTCGTGCAGCCACTCAGCTTCCGGACAAACTGAAGTGCAGAGGCCCGAACTTCTTCGTCCGTGGCTGGCGGTTCGAAGTTATGCAGCGTCTTGATGTTTCGGCACATGATCGGGCCCCATGGAAGAAAAGGACGCGAGAGGGTTGCATAGGGTCTTGCCGCCCGGCAAGGCGCCTCACCGCGCTTTCGCTGCTGTAAGGGCGTGGTCGAGATCGGCTTCGAGGTCGCTCGGTTCCTCCAGCCCGATGGAAAGCCGGATCGTGTTGTCGAAAATACCGAGCTCCGCGCGGGCCTCGTCGTTCAAGCGTTGATGCGTCGTGGTCGCCGGATGCGTGGCGAGGCTCTTCGCGTCACCGAGATTGTTGCTGATCTTGAACAAATCGAGAGCGTTCAGCACCGCGAAAGCGGCGTCCTTGCCGCCCTTGGCCTCGAAGGCGACCATCGGTCCGCCATTGGCCATCTGCTTCTTGGCGAGGTCGTGCTGAGGGTGGTCGGCCCGGCCGGGATAGAACACGCGTTCGACCTCTGCACGGCCCGCGAGAAAGTCGGCGATGCGTGCCGCGGATGAGCAATGGCGCTCGACGCGCAAGGGTAGCGTCTCCAGACCTTTGAGCAGCACCCAGGCGTTGAACGGGCTGAGCGAAGGGCCCGTATGCTTCAGATAAGTGTGCAGAGTCTCGTTGATGAACTCATCACGACCGAGCACCACGCCGCCGAGGCAGCGCCCTTGGCCGTCGATATGCTTGGTGGCTGAGTAGACGACGATATCGGCACCTAGAAGAATTGGCCGCTGACCCAGCGGAGTGGCGAACACATTGTCGACCACGGTTAGTGCGCCGGCCTTTCTGGCGATGGCTGCGACGCCCTCGATGTCCACCAGCTCGAGCACCGGATTGGTCGGCGTCTCGAAAAACACGGCCCGCGTATTGGGCTGCACCGCCGCGTCCCAGGCGGCGAGGTCGCGCCCATCCACGAGCGTCGAGGTGATGCCGAAGCGCGGCAGCAGATCCTCCACGATGTAGCGGCAGCTGCCGAAGAGCGCGCGCGCCGAGACCACGTGGTCTCCCGCCTTGAGATGACACATTAGAGACGCGGCGACGGCAGCCATGCCGCTCGCCATGCCGCGTGCCGCCTCCGCGCCTTCCAGTGCGCACATGCGGTCTTCGAACATGGAGACCGTGGGATTGGCGTAACGGCTATAGACATAGCCCTCCGCGTCGCCCTTGAACCGGGCCTCCGCCTCCTCGGCGCTGTCATAGACATAGCCGGAGTTGAGGAAGATGGCCTCGGAGGTCTCGCCGAATTGGCTGCGCCGCGTGCCCTCGTGCACGAGCTGGGTGGCGGGCGCCCAGGCCTTGCGGCGCCCCGTCTTGTCGTCTGCGGCCATGCTCAGAACTCCTGCCTCTGTCTACGGCCGGCCATAAAAAAACCCGGACCTTGGCTGCCGCCAAATGACCGGGATCGGCTGAAACGCCTCGCACGGCCTTTTAGCGACTTATTTTACGTGGCTGCAAGCCGGCCGGCCAAATCACCACGAGAGGGGGGATTAATGTCGCTCCAGACCCCTCCCGTCAAGTCCGCGCTGGGGGCGCGACGCCCAGCCGCTTGGCCACGGCTCGCGCCGTTTCTTCGCGTCGGGCCATGAGTGCGGATGCCGCTTCCCGGACATGCGCGACGACTTCCGGCGGCGCCGTTTCCGTGGAGCCGGCGTTGAACGGCGGCTCGGGTGCGTATTGCATGTAGAGCTGGATGGCCTCGGCGGCTGCCTCCCCCCGCAGCAGGGCGGCCACAGTCAGCGCGCCGTCCAAGCCCGCCGTGACGCCGGCCGCGCAAACCAGATTACCGTCCACCACCACCCGTGCATCGACCGGCGTCGCTCCGAAATAGGGCAGGAGATGCGTGGCCGCCCAGTAGGTCGTGGCCCGGCGCCCTTTCAAGAGTCCCGCGGCGCCGCAGATCAGCGCTCCCGTGCACACCGAGAACACGATCCGCGCCCCTGCCGCCTGGGTTCGCACCCAGCCCAAGACCTCATCGTCGTCCATCAGGGCCTCTTGACCGGGACCGCCCGGGACATGCAGCACGTCGAGTTGCGACGCTTCCGTCAGCGGCGCGTCCGGGGTCAGCAATAGACCCTTCACGTCGCGCACCGGGGCCATTGTTTTGCTGTAAATGCGGTAGGTGGAATTGGGCAGCCGGGAGAGCACCTCGAACGGCCCGGTAAGGTCGATCTGGTCGAGCCCCTCGAACAGAAGCGAGCCGATTTGAAGGGGTTCAGAGATCATAGGGCCTGTCGGGAGGAGGGGGCGGCTCAAGCGTCCCCTTGTGAATCCGGGGGAGAAGGCAGAGCTTAGGGTGACCGAAGCCCGGGCAAATGCCAAGAAGATCGACCATGAAGCCGTCCGACCAGCTTTTCGAGGCGCTACCAGAAGACGCCCGGACCCTCCCCGGAGATGGCCGCAAGGGCGCTCTCGGCCGCACCGGCATTCTGCCGAGCCAGGCGCTGCGGCAGCTCATCGCCGCGGGCGAGATCGCCGGCGCGCCGGCGATCGAGGACGGGCAGATCCAGCCCGCGAGCCTCGATCTTCGCCTCGGCAAGGTGGCCTACCGCGTGCGCGCGAGTTTCCTGCCGGGCACCAAGTCCACCGTGCGCGACAAGCTCGCGGGGCTCACCTTCCACGAGATCGATCTCACGAAAGGCGCGGTGCTCGAAGCGGGCTGCGTCTACCTCGTGCCGTTGATCGAGCATCTCAATCTTCGTTCGACGATCGCCGCGTTCGCCAATCCGAAAAGCTCGACCGGCCGGCTCGACGTGTTCACGCGCCTCATCGCCGACTATCAGGAAAGCTTCGACAGCGTGGCCGAAGGCTATAAAGGGCCGCTGTTCACCGAGATCTGCCCGCGCACCTTTTCCATCAAAGTCCGTTACGGTTCGCGCCTCAATCAGATCCGCTTCCGCCGCCGCGTCAGCCAGCAAATCGACGCCGAAGCGCCGGGCCGCGTGGGCGACCGGCGCTTGCGGGCGATCCACTCCGACGTGGGATTGGTGGAAGGCGAGGCGGCGATCCGCGATGGGCTGAACTTGCGCATCAGCCTCGCGCCCATCGAGGCCGGCGGCTTGATCGGCTATCGCGCCCGCCGCTATGCGGGCGTCATCGACGTGGACACGATCGGCGGCTACGACGTCGAACAGTATTGGGAGGCGGTGCGTCTTGGCGGAGACAAGCGGCTCGTTCTGGATCCGCACGAGTTTTACATCCTGGCCTCCAAGGAAAGCGTGTCCGTGCCGCCGGAATATGTGGCCGAGATGGCGCCGTTCGATCCCATGATCGGGGAGTACCGCGTGCACTACGCGGGCTTCTTCGACCCCGGCTTCGGCTATGCGGAGGGCAAAGCGCCGGGCGCCAAGGCGGTGCTGGAGGTCCGCAGCCTCGACATCCCCTTCATCGTCGAGGACGGCCAGATCGTCGGCCGGCTCATCTACGACAAGCTGACCGAGGTGCCGGAAACCCTTTACGGCCAGGGCATCGGCTCGCATTATCAGGCTCAGGGGTTGAAGCTGTCGAAGCACTTCCGCCAGGAGTGAGCCGCTAGGGGACCACGGGCGGCTAGCCGACAATCAGAGCAAAACGGGGGGCGTCGCATGGAGTCTGTCACCAAGGCTGTGGAGTGGCTGGATGGCGTCGTGTGGGGCGTCCCCATGCTGGTGCTCCTGCTCGGCGTCGGCCTTTACCTGACGCTTGGCTTGCGCCTCCGCACCATTCGGGATTTGCCGTTCGCTTTCTGGATGCTTTGGCGCGGCAGAGTCGCCGAAGGCAAAGGCGACATCACGCCCTTCAGTGCCTTGATGACCGCGCTCGCCGCCACCATCGGCACCGGCAATATCGCGGGCGTCGCCACGGCCATATTCATCGGCGGACCAGGCGCGGTCTTCTGGATGTGGATGACCGCGCTTATCGGCATGGCCACCAAATTCGCCGAGGCGGTGCTTGCCGTGAAATACCGGGAGCGGGATAGCAGGGGCAACTATGTCGGCGGCCCCATGTACTACATCAAGAACGGCCTCGGCCCGAATTGGGCTTGGCTTGGCGTCTGCTTTGCACTGTTCGCGGGCTTTGCCGGCTTCGGCATCGGCAACATGGTGCAGGCGAACTCCGTCGCCGACGCATTGGAAGCCTCGTTCGGCGTCCCATTCTGGGTGACCGGCGTCGCGCTCGCAGGGCTCGTCTTCATGGTGCTGATCGGCGGCATTCAGCGCATCGCCGCGGTCGCCAGTTGGCTCGTGCCGTTCATGGCGATCGGCTATGTCGGAGCGGGCCTTATAGTCATCGGACTGAACATCGGTGCGGTTCCGGAAGCCTTTCGCCTGATCTTCACGCACGCCTTTTCGCCCATCGCGGCGACGGGCGGCTTTGCCGGCGCCGCTGTCTGGGCGGCCATCCGCTTCGGTGTGGCGCGCGGCGTGTTCTCCAATGAAGCCGGGCTCGGCTCGGCGCCCATCGCGCACGCCGCGGCCGAATGCAAGGGACCAGTGAGCCAAGGCGTAGTCGCCATGCTCGGCACCTTCATAGACACCATCGTCGTCTGCACGTTCACCGCGCTCGTCATCTTGACCACCGGCGCCTGGACCAGCGGACAAAACGGCGCCGAGATGACATCGCTTGCCTTCGAGTCGGCGCTGCCGGGCGTAGGCAGCGAGATCACGTCGCTCGCGCTGGCGATCTTCGCGTTCACCTCCCTGCTAGGTTGGAGTTATTACTGCGAACGCTCCTGGCAGTTTCTGCTCGGTGTCAAAGCAATCGTCCCGTTCCGCATCGTGTGGTCGCTGGCGCCGATCGTCGGCGCCACCATGAAGCTGAGCTTCATCTGGCTGCTTGCCGACGTCCTTAACGCGCTTATGGCGATCCCGAATTTGATCGCGCTGGCGCTCCTGAGCCCGGTGGTTTTCGCCGCCGCGCGCGAGTTCTTCGCGACGCGCGGCAAGTCCGAGAACAACCCGTTCTGAGGAAGTCGTTAGGGTCAGCCGGCGACGCTGTTCACGCCGTCGGCCCACATCAGGACGCCCAATGCCAAGGCGTTGACGACCATCCAGAGCAGCGTCAAGAGCGAGACGCGCAGCAGCATGGATCTGTCGACCGAATTCCGCTTTGCCCGCCTGCGGTACCAGAGCGCGAGCGCCACTAAGGGCAGCAGCACCAAGGCGAGGCAGAACCCAAGATACCAGCCCCGTGCCGTGGGGTCTGCCAAGCTATGTGCAATCGCATTCATGGGCAAAGTCCTCGATGATCGTGAAACAAGGTAGGGACGAGTAGCGTGTCTATGAGGCTGGGACTATAGATCGGAGCGGCCCTTAATCGACGACGCGATTGATCTCGTCCGCCCAAATCAGAATCCCGAAAGCGATTGCGTTGAGAACAACCCAGGCCCCGGTGCACCAATAGACACGCCTCATCATCGCCTTCGCGTGCTGCCCGTAGCGGCCGGCGTTGATGTCTTGAATGATCGAGACGCCGTCTCCGGCGTTGTAGGCGGCGTCGGCGAGAGAGGCTCGCGCCCATGTCCGGGCTCCCTGCTGACGTTGCATAGGGCGCGTCCGCCGGGACTGTGTCGGATGCCCCGGTGGAACCAGACCGAGAGCGCCACCATCGGCAGAATGAGCAGCGCGAGGCAGCCGATGAGGTACCAGCCACGAACAGCCGGGTCCAAGTGAGCGTGAGCGATGGCATCCATGAGAGTCATTCTAGACGCGCGTCGAAGCCGAACAATGCCGGGTTCACGCGTTCTTGTGTGAGTGGCGAAAGCGCGAACCGTGTGCGATGCTTCGGCCGCTAACGGATTTTGCCGGAGTTTCGGGGGAGGCCGACATGAAATATGCCGCAATTGCGCTTGCGCTTGCCTTGGCGGCGGCTGCAGGGCTCGGGGGAGCCGCCGCGGCGGAGACTCTGACGGACCTAGCAAAGCAGGCGGAAAGCGAAGCCAAGGACGGCAAGAACCTCGAAGCCTACGACACGATGCGCAAGGGCGCCCTTCAGGTCTGGGCGTCGGGCCCGCTTCTCTTCCGCAAGGCCATTTTCGTCACCAAGGCACCCGAGGGCTTCGGCATCTATGACCCACGCCCCGAGGGCGCCTTCAAGCCCGGCGAGAAGCTGTTCATCTATGTCGAGCCAGTGGGTTTCACCTGGCAGGAAAAAGACGGCTTGAACCACGCGCAGCTTGTCGCCGATCTCGTCCTCAAGGACGACGAGGGCACGGTGCTCGGCGCGCAGGAGGGGTTCGGAACCTTCACCTTCGACAGCCGTGACGAGAACATGGAGGTGATGACCGCGCTCACAATCGATTTCACCGAGGCCCCGGCGGGGAAATATGCGGCGGAGCTCAAATTTACCGACAAGCTTGGCGACAAGTCGGCCACCTTCGAGCTGCCCTTCGAAGTCAAGGAAGAAGGCGACGCCTCGTCCGATGATAGCTCGGAGGACGACACCTCAAGCGCGCAGCCCTAGATAGCCGACGAGGTCGTCCAGATTGCTGCCCACGCCATCCGCCTTCACGCCGAGCACTTCCGGCGGCGCGCCCAGCCGGTTCACCCAGAAGGTTTCATAGCCGAACCATTTTGCGCCCGCCGCGTCCCAGCCGGCGAAGGGCACGAACAGGATACGGTCGCGGGGCATGCTCAAGGCCTCGATGGCGAGGCGGTAGGCGCGGGGGTCGGGCTTATAGGTGCGCACGGCGTCCGTGCTCAGGGCCTGCTCGAAGGTGCCTTCGAGCTCCGCACTCTCGATCGCGGCCCGCAGCATGCGGGGCGTGAAGTTCGAAAGGAACGCGAGCCGAAGCCCCGCCGCCTTCAGAGTTTCCAGCGCCGCTGGCGCGTCGGTCCAAGCCTTGAGGCTGAGGTAGCCGCTCATGATTTTCTCGACCTGGCGCGGCGAAAGCGCCACGTCCGTCGCCTCGGCCGCGTAGAGCAGCCCATCCCGCGTGACCTTCCAGAAGTCTTCGTACTCGCCGGCCGCCGTGCGCAGCCACGTGTAGGCAAATTGCCGGTTGCGCCAGAGCTCGCCGAGCGTCTTGCCCCGGCCCGGTGCCATCGTCTCGAGGCTCTCGAAGATCGGCCGCGGATCGAACACCGGAAAAGCATCGAACAGGACGAGCTCTATCTTTGCGTCCTTGTTTGCCTCCTCGGCGTTTGAAACCGAAGGCAGCAACGCGGTGGCAAGGGTGCTTGCGGTCAGCCCAAGCGTATCGCGGCGTGTGAGCGGCATGAAATCGTCCCCGAAGACAGGTTATGACGAGCAGGCGCCGCCGCCAAGAACGCAAAATTTGGCGCAATGGGGATGGCAGAGTTTGACGGCCCCATGGTCGAACATGCCGCTGTTTGCGCGCGCGGCCTCGGCCAGTGTGCTGCCCATCTCGAAAGCGGGATCGTAGGCAAGCAACGTACACGGCAGCACCACGGGCGCGTCCGCTCCTTGCCGCTTCACCACCATGCGGCTTGACGCGCACATCACCTCGGAAGGGGATTTTCCAAGAATGCCCCAGCAACTCTCGGTGATCTCGGGGACCTCCGCCCGTTCGTCCATCTCTGGGAACAATACGAGAGAGGCTGGGTCGTACGCGCTGACCGGCCAGCCGCGCCACTTGATGAGCACGGCGTAGCCGGCCCGCGCATCGGCCTCGGTTTCTCCCCAGCAAGTGCGTCCCGCGAGCGCCAGCGAAAAGCCGTTGGCCGCGAGCCAGTCGAGGCCCTCGAGGGTCTTGTCGAAGGAGCCCGGACCGCGCTCCTCGTCGTGAAAGGTCTTGGCGTAGTGGTCGAGGCTGACCCTTAAAGTGAGTCGGTCGCCATAGGCCTCGCGCAGCGCCAGCAGACCTTCGCGGAGGTTCGGGCGCAGCATCGGCTGCATGGCGTTGGTCAGCACCAGCGCCGAGAAGCCGCGGCTTAGCGCGTCTTCGAGCAAGCCGAGTATCTCCGGGTTCATGAACGGCTCGCCGCCCGTGAAGCCGATCTCGGTCACGGGCCATCCGTCGCGGGCGATCTCGTCGAGATAGGCGGCGGCTTCCGCGCGCGTGATGTAGACGAGCCGGCCGTTGCTGGGGCTCGATTCGATATAGCAATTGCGGCAGGCGATGTTGCAGAGGCTGCCGGTGTTGATCCATAGGGTACGAAGGCGATCGAGGCTGACGCGCGCGCGCCGCTCCCCGGCCGCGGTACGGTCCGGGTCGGCAAATTTCGCGTCGGCCATTGCGAACGCGGCGTCGGTCATGGAAAGCCCTCCAACAAGACCATTAACATGCGCTCGGGCCTTAACCGCAAGACCGTCCGCCTTCACCTGTGCGTGAAAGCAAGTTGCTTTTCTTAGCTCCTGGGTCGTTGTATTGAGGCAGAAGGCGGGTGTAGCTCAGTGGTAGAGCAGTAGCTTCCCAAGCTACGTGTCGGGCGTTCGATTCGCCTCACCCGCTCCAATCCCCTTTCAAGGCGAAACATCCTGTCGTGCTCCGCGTTCTCCCCGGTAGGGGCAACGAAGGAGCTCGAAATGGAATATCCGGCAGGCTGGCTTTGGGTGCTGATCGGCATCGGTGTAATCGTTCTCGGCGCGGTGATCGTTTGGAATCAACGGCGCCTCCGCTTGAGCTATCCTGAGAGGCGCGAGCAGGATGAGGTGGTTAAGGAGAATTACCGCGAAGGCGGCTAGCTGGCCGTGCTCGGTCTTTCCCATTTGAATGGCGCGGTGACGAACTGCCACAAGGCGCCAAGGCGGGCGCGAAATGATGAGCGATCGCCTCGCGTACCGCGCGCGGCGT
>CAYWIA010000043.1:0-14700 GCA_964458245.1 uncultured Methyloceanibacter sp.
CTGCCGCAAGTCCGCTCCAAGCCGTTCTTCGATCTGCTCGACTCGACGCTGTCCGACGAGTTGAAGCGCCGCATCGGCAAGCCCTTCTGGATCGACACAGTCGGCCGCTCCGATTTCGTCGACATCAGGGTGAAGCTTGAAGACGCGGTGATGCACGTCCTGGCGAGACGCAGCCAAACTTATGCCTCCAACTCCCACATCTTCATCGTGTGGATGCTCGGCACCTCCTTCGTGCTTCTCACCGTGGCCATTCTCTTCCTGCGCAATCAGATCAAGCCGATCCTGCGCCTGTCGCAAGCCGCCGAGAGTTTCGGCAAGGGACGGCCCATGCCGGCCGACTTCAAACCGCGCGGCGCGCGTGAAGTGCGTCAGGCAGCCCACGCCTTCATCGAGATGCGCGACCGCATCGAGCGGCACGTGGAGCAGCGCACGGTGATGCTGGCGGGCGTGAGCCACGACCTCCGGACGATCCTCACCCGGTTCAAGCTTCAGCTTGCGATGTTCGAGGAAACGCCCGAGCTCGACGCCATGCGCGCCGACGTGGACGAGATGCAAGCCATGCTCGAAGACTACATGGCGTTTGCGAAAGGCGACTCCGGCGAGGCCATCGAGCGTGTCGATATCGGCGAAATCCTGAACGAGGTGAAGACCCAAGCGCACGGCGACAAAACCATCGACATCGCCGTCGAGGACGGGCCGCTCGTGGTGCCCGTGCGCCGCCACGCCTTCAAGCGCGCCGTCGCCAACCTGGTCAATAACGCCGCGCGCTTCGCCGACCACGTGAATGTCAGCGCCGCCAAGCACAACGGCTCTCTCGCTATCGAGGTCGAGGACGACGGCCCCGGCATCCCCGAGGACGAGCGGGAGAACGTGTTCCGGCCGTTCTACCGGGTCGACCACGCCCGCAACCAGGATTCCGGCTCGACCGGCCTGGGTCTCGCCATTGCCCAGGACATCGCTCGGATCCACGGCGGCGAGATCACCCTCGATCAATCTCGACTCGGCGGACTGAAAGCCGTGCTAAAAGTCCCGGTCTAAATCTCTTGGGAGGTGCTCCATGCGTAGAATGATCGTCGGATTGGCCGCACTATTGGCCGTGGGGTTGACCGGACCGGCCTGGGGCCAGGCCGAACCTGACGGATTCCAAGAGGACGAACAGCCTGGTTCCGAATTCGAGCTGGATGTGGACGACGACGGCCAGGTGGAATTCGGCCGCAAGAGCACCCTCGATGCGGAAGAAGAAGGCGCGCCCGTCGGAGCCGAGGAAAGCAATCCGCTGCAAATCGGAGGCGATCCCTTGGGCGACGATCCGCTAGACGATCCGGACAACCCGGTCGACCCGGATGCCATCGACGAGGAGCTGCCCGGCGAAGGCCCCGAAAGCCTTTCGGGCCCCGACGACGACGATCCGCTTCCGTACTAAGGCGAGAGCCGATTTAGGCGGACGCCGCCGGCGCAGGTCCTGCCTGTGGCGGCGGCTGATCGCCTGCCTCGGATTTCCGCTTCCAACCGCGCGGCACGAGCCCGCACAGCATGCTGCACGCCTTCTCCATCTTCTGAAGCGTACGCTCGCCGTTGCTCAAGCCCCGGTCGAGCGTCGCCATGGTCTTGTCGAGCGAGGCCGAATCGTCCTCGAGCCAGACCTTGAGGGCTTTGCTGTAAATCGCCGTCAGTCCCGCCACGCGCACCGCGGCGCGCGCGCCATCGAGTTTGGCGCCGGCCCCGGCCAGCATCCAATATTGCGTGGCGAGCGAGGAACAGGCGAGGAGCGAAGCCTCGCCCGGCCGGCAGCGCAAATAGCAGGCAATGCGCTTCAGCGCTGGCTTGTACGGGCTCATCACCTCGAACCGCGTCATCAGCGTGTCGAACACGCGGTCGCGCACGCTTCCTTCCGCGCTCCCGGGCTTCGTCTTGGCCAGCACGTCGGCGTCGACCTCGGCCTGAAAGGCGCGCAAGATATCGCTCTTGCAGGCGAACTCGCGCCTGAGATCGGCGAGATCGAGCCCCGCCTGCTTAGCGATATCGACGAGCGTGACCTCGCCCCAATCGCGTGACTGCGCCAGCTCCAGCGCGGCCCGCACCGCTTTGTTACGTTTGGAGAAATCTTCGAACATGGTCGTACTCCTTGGATACCTTTACCCAGGAAGATAGGACCTCTTGTTGTCCATCTAAAGACCGGTAGGCGATCCAAAAGCCCTAAGACGAAAGCTCCCGGGAGCGCTTGGCCGCCGCGGCGACGGCGCGGGAGAGCAGATTCTTCATCCGCTCCTCATCCATCAGCACTTCCAGCGCGGCCGCCGTGGTGCCGCCGGGCGAGGTCACGTTCTTTCGCAGCGTGGCGGCATCGTCATCGGACTGCGCGAGAAGCGCGCCCGCGCCGGCGACCGTCGCCCGCGCCAGCTGCCTGGCGTGTTCCGGCGACAGCCCGGCATCGATGCCCGCTTGCTCGAGACATTCGGCGAGCAGAAACACATAGGCCGGTCCGCTGCCTGACACAGCGGTCACCGGATCGAGCAGCGCCTCGTCCTCGACCCAGACCACATCGCCGACGGCGGAGAGCAATGCGTCGCATTCGCGCCTCTGCTCTGCCGAGACATTGGCGTTGGCGATACACACGGTGATGCCCTGCCCGACCGAAGCCGGCGTGTTCGGCATGGCCCGCACGACCGCGACGGTGTCCGGCAGATGGCGCGAGAGACTTTCCAGCGTGCGCCCCGCGGCGATCGACAGCACCACCGTCGTTTCGCCGACCATGGGCTCGACCTCGGGCAGAATCTTCTCGGCTATGTTTGGCTTCACCGCGATCAAAATGACCGCAGGCGGCGCGGGCAGCTCCGGCGCATCGTTCGCCACGATGCCGTGGCGCGCGGCGAATGCGCCCATCGCGTCCGACAGCGCGGGATCCTGGATAAAGACCGTGGCCGGGTCGAGGCCCTGCTTGAGCCATCCCTCGAGCAGCGCCCCGCCCATCTTGCCCGCACCGATCAATAGCAGCGGGCCGGCGAGGCGGAGTGTCATGCGGTTCCTTGCGTCTCGAGCATGGTGGCGGCAAGCGCCTGTTCGGCCGACCTGCCCGCCCACATCACGAACTGGAAAGACTGATAATAGCGCTCGCAAGCCTCCAGCGCCGCCTTTAACAGCCCCTCGCATTGCCCCGCATGGGTATCGGCCCCGGCGAGCAGGAGCCCATTGCGGTAGAGCAGCATACCGTCCTGTTGCCACAGGTCGAAATGGCCGAGCCAAAGCTGCTCGTTGATCTGCGCCAACAGCCGGTGAACCTCGGTGAGCCGCTCCTTGGTCACGCGGAAATCGAAGGCGCAAGCCAGATGCAGCGCCTCCAGATCCTCCCGCCAGGTCAACGAGATATGGTAGTCGCACCACGTCCCCGCGACCGACAGGGTCAGCTCATCCGGCGCGCTGCGCTCGAACGTCCAATCGTGGATGGTGGCAATCTGCTCCACCATGTCCACCGGGTTCGTGAAATGATCGAAAGTCGCTTGCATTGAAGCCATGCGTGTCCTCTGGGCCTTTTCAGGGGTCCGCGCACTAAAAACTGCCGCCGCGAATCAGTAGATGAATCAGTTATATAACGGGGAGTCTGCGAGTAGAACGCAGGCAGAGTCCGCTAAGCGCGAATTGCTGTGGATGGCGTGAAAAAGCTGTGGATTACGGGGAAACTCGACTCGACTCCCAAAGGCCGAGTCTAGGAGCCCTTCTTGGACTTGCCCTTCGCGGCCTTCGACTCCAGCGCGGCGAGGCGCTCCTTGAGAAGCTCGTTCTCTTCGCGCGCTTTCTGGGCCATCGCCTTGACCGCCTCGAACTCCTCGCGCTGCACTACGTCGAGTTCGCGCAACACGCGCTCCGCTTGCGCACGCACCACGCCTTCGACCTCCTTGCGCACGCCGTCGGCGGCGCCGGCGGCGTCCGTCAGGAGCTTGCCGAGCTCATCGAAAAACCGCCCGCTCGTCTGCGTCATGGCCCATGGTCTCCAAAAAGCGTGAAGCCAAACTGTCACTTGAGGCGACTATTGCGTGGCACGCTGGCCGAGGCAAGCCGCCCCCCGCTGAGGCCAAGCGCGCCTTGACAGTGCCGTACCGGCGGTCAAGGGTCGCCCCGTCTTTCGACCCGAGGCATGATGCAGCTTTTCGTTCTTCCCTACCCGGTCATCGACCCTGTCGCCATCGAGTTCGGCCCCGTTTCCCTGCGGTGGTACGGACTCGCCTACATGGCCGGCATCCTGCTCGGCTGGCTCTATGGCCGCTATCTCGTGTCGCGCCCTGCGCTCTGGGGCGGCAAGCCGCCGATGACCGTGGGCCAGGCCGACGACTTTCTGCTGTGGATCACGCTCGGCATCGTCGTCGGCGGGCGTCTCGGTTTCGTGCTGTTCTACGAGCCGAGCTTCTTCTGGCAGAACCCCGCGGAGATCCCTGCGGTGTGGAACGGCGGCATGGCCTTCCATGGCGGCCTGCTCGGCGTCGTCATCGCGGTCGCCGTGTTCTCGTGGATCAAGAAGATCAATCCACTGTCGCTGGGCGACGTCGCCTCGGCCGCCACACCGTTCGGCCTGTTTTTCGGCCGTTTGGCCAATTTCATCAACTCCGAAGTGGTAGGCCGCCCGACCGACGTGCCCTGGGCCATGGTCTTCCCCGGTGTGGACGGTGAGCCGCGCCACCCGAGCCAGCTCTACGAAGCAGCCCTCGAGGGCATCGTCCTCTTCATTATTTTGCGCATCGCCACGCACCATTTCAAAGCGCTGACGCGGCCCGGCACCGTGTTCGGCCTGTTCCTCATCTTCTACGGCATCTTCCGCAGCCTCGTTGAGGAGTTCGCGCGAGAGCCGCATCCCGGCCATCCCCTGGACGTCGGCATTTTGACACCAGGCATGGCCTATTCCATCCCTATGGTCTTGATCGGCGCATGGCTCATCTGGCGGGCAAGACGAAAGCCGGCCTTGGCTGCGTGATGGCCGCCGCGCGAAAGCCGCACAGCCTGAAGAGCACGCTGCTCACAGCAAGGCTGAAAGAGCGCATCGCCCGCAAGGGCCCCATCAGCGTCGCCGCCTATATGGAAGCTTGTCTCGCCGACACGGACGCAGGTTACTACCCATCCCGACAGCCCATCGGCACGGACGGCGACTTCATCACCGCGCCGGAAGTAAGCCAGATCTTCGGCGAGCTTCTCGGGCTCTGGGCCGTCTCCGTGTGGCAATCCATGGGCGAGCCGAAACCTATCGTGGTCGCTGAGCTGGGGCCCGGCCGGGGTACGCTCATGGCGGATGCCATGCGCGCCTGGCGCAGCGTGCCGGACTTTTTGGCGAACGTCACTGTCGCGCTGATCGAGACAAGCCCCGTGCTGCGCGAGGTCCAACAGACGGCGCTCTACGGATCCGACGCGCCGGTCTCATGGTGCAAGCGATTGGAAGACGCGCCTCGAGGTGCATTGATCGTGATCGCCAACGAGTTCGTCGACGCGCTTCCCGTTCGCCAACTTGTGTGGCGCGCGCACGAATGGCACGAGAGATGTGTGCGGATCGGCCCGAGCGGCGGCTTCGACTTCTGCGAAGGGCACGCCATATCGAGCGAGGCCCTGCAGCAACTCGCCGATACGCTTGACGTGCCGGACGGGTCCATTCTCGAAATTAGGCCGGCGGCGGACACGCTCGCCGCGGCACTTGCCGCGCGCGCGCAACACGCCCCGCTTGCTGCACTGATCGTCGATTACGGTCACGAAGCGACCGCTTGCGGCGACACGCTGCAAGCGATCTCCCGCCACAAATTCGCCGACCCGCTGCAGAACCCCGGCGAGGTCGACCTCACCGCCCATGTGGATTTCGCCGCGCTGAAGGATGCCGCCATCGCACACGGCTTGACCGCGTATGGACCGATGCCGCAAGGCGCGTTTCTGCTGCGGCTCGGTCTCGAAGCCCGCCGCGACCGTCTGTGCGAGGGCGCAACAGACGAACAATGTCAGGCGTTAATCGCCGGCACGAACCGGCTCGTCGATCCCCTGGCCATGGGGCTTCTGTTCAAGGCGCTCGTTATCGCAAGCCCGGGGCTTGCCCCGCCGCCACCCTTCGGAGACAGTCAGGAGCAAACGAGTGCCGGTCATGGTCACTGACGACAAGATAATGTTTCACGCCCCGAGCCTCGCCGAGATCGAAGGCGTCAGCCACGGATTCTTCACGCGACTCGGCGGCGTTTCCGAAGGCATCTATACGTCGCTGAACTGCGGCCCCGGCTCGTCAGACGACGCCGCCAGCGTCACCGAGAATCGCGGGCGTGTGGCGAGGCTGTTGGGCGTGGCCCCCGAGAAGCTCGTCACCGTCTATCAGAAGCATTCGAATACCGCGGTGGTGGCGACGAAGCCATGGGACAAAGGCAAAACCCCCGACGCCGACGCCGTCGTTACGGCGACACCCGGGCTGGCGATCGGCATTCTCACCGCGGACTGCACCCCGGTGCTGCTCTGCGATCCTGAGGCCCGGGTCATCGGCGCGGCTCATGCGGGCTGGCGCGGCGCGCTCTCTGGCATCGTCGAGGCGACCGTGGAGGCCATGACCGGGCTCGGCGCGGAGCCCAAACGCATCCATGCGGCAATCGGCCCCGCGATCAGCCAAGGCGCCTACGAGGTGGGGGAGGATTACAAGGCGCAGTTCTTGGCGGAGGAGCCCGGTAGCGAGGCATTCTTCGCAACCGACGAAGGCTCCGGGGAGCCCCATTTCGACCTGCCGGGCTATGTGGCCGAGCGCCTTGCCCGGGCCGGCGTGGGCGAGATACTGGACCTCGGTCTCTGCACCTATTACGACGAGACCCGTCTATTCAGCTATCGCCGGTCCCAGCACCACGGTGAGCACGATTACGGCCGTCAAATTTCCGCCATCGTACTTGCCTGAGCTGTAATTCACCATGAGGTGGATTGGTCCGGCCTGACGGGGACGCTAGAACTGGACGCAAATGGGCCGGGACAGGTAAGCTCTTGTTCGATCAAGGGTTGGGAGTCCACTCGCGAACGATTTCACGCGAGCGGCGCTGTGCGGCCAACAGAGGGAGTATTTTGTTGGACGCGGACTCAGGACACGTACGCGCCCTTTTGAGACGTATTGCGGGGATCGCGCTCGCCGCCCTCGCGGCCGCATGCCTGGCAGGCTGCGGCGGCGGGAGCACGAGCATGGGCGGGCTCCTGAGCGGCGCCGGAAGCCTATTCGGCGGCTCCCCCAAGATCGCCGTGGCCCCCATTATCGGGGCACCCGAGAGCGTCACCAAAGAACTCACCCAAGCCCTGATTGTCGCCGGCAACGACCGCAATCTGACGCTCATGCCAGGCACCGAGGGGGCCAATTATACCTTGCGCGGCTATCTCCTGGCGGCGCCCGAGCGGCAAGGATCCAAGATCTCCTACATTTGGGACGTGACCGACGCCGAAGGCACCCGGGTGACCCGCGTCTCCGGCGAGGAGACCGCCGCCCGAGGGACCAGCAGCAATCCCTGGCGCGGGGTCGATGACAAGGTGATCCGCAGCATCGCCAACAACACCACCTCGCAGCTTGCCGCCGACCTGCCCGGGGGCCGCAGCGCGAGCTCGCCAGCGGTAGCAGCCGCCCCTGCCGCAGCCACCACGGCGACCGCGGCCGCCCCCGCCGCAGCCGCGAAACCGGCGCCCGCGCCTAAGCCTTCGGGCGTGGTCGTGGGCCCGGTAACAGGGGCGCCCGGCGACGGCAGCAGATCGCTGGCTACGGCCCTCAAGAAGAAACTCTATGCGGACGGGGTGAAGCTCGTGAACGGGACGTCCAGCAACGTCTACACGGTGAAGGGCATCGTGAAGCTCACCGATGCCGGCGGCAGTAAAGAGAAGATCCAGATCGACTGGCAGGTGCTCGATCCCAACGGCAAGCGCCTGGGCACGGTGTCGCAGCAGAACACCATTCCCAAAGGCTCGCTGAACGGCCCATGGGGCGCCATCGCCGATGCGGCAGCCGGCGCCGCCGCCGACGGCATCGTCAAGCTCCTGCCGAAGTCCAGCTGACATCCGGCTAACCCTCGTCCACATCCGGCGCTTCGTTAGTGCTTAGTAAGTTTACATGGGTGCCAGACGCTTGTTACAAGCGCGCCGTGGCGTGGGAGCCGGGCCGGCTCGCCTCGCGTAGGCTGGGTCTCAAGGAACGGTCGCATGAAACTGGTTGCAGGCAACAGCAACCGCCCCCTCGCCGAGGCGATCGCCGCATATCTCGACAGTCCGCTTGCTCGCTGCATCGTTCGTCGCTTTGCGGACAAGGAGATTTTCGTCGAGGTCCAGGAGAACGTCCGCGGCGAGGACGTGTTCATCATCCAGTCGACCTCCGCTCCGGCCAACGATCACCTGATGGAACTGCTCATCCTGGTCGATGCCCTGAAGCGGGCCTCCGCCCGCCGCATCACCGCGGTGCTCCCCTATTTCGGCTACGCCCGGCAGGATCGTAAGCCCGGCCCGCGCACACCGATCTCGGCGAAGCTGGTCGCCAACATGATCGTCCGCGCCGGCGCCGACCGCGTGCTGACCCTCGACCTGCATGCCGGACAGATCCAAGGTTTCTTCGACATCCCGACCGACAACCTTTTCGCCGCACCCGCCATGGTCGCCGACATCAAAGAAGTCATGTCGGAGGACAATGTCATGGTCGTCTCACCGGACGTGGGCGGCGTGGTCCGCGCGCGCGGCCTCGCCAAGCGCATCGACGCGCCGCTCGCCATCGTCGACAAGCGCCGCGAGAGACCCGGCGATTCCGAGGTGATGAACGTCATCGGTGACGTCTCGGGCCACAGCTGCATTCTCGTCGACGACATCGTCGACTCCGGCGGCACCCTGGTGAACGCGGCCGAAGCGCTTCTCGAAAAAGGCGCCAAGAAGGTCACCGGTTACATCACCCACGGCGTGCTCTCCGGCGGCGCCGTGGCGCGCATCATGGCCTCGCAGCTCAAGGAGCTGGTTATCACCGACTCGATCCAGCCGAGCGAATCCGTGCTTAAGGCTCACAACATCCGCGTGCTGCCCATCGCCCCGCTTCTGGGCGAAGCGATTGCCCGCACCGCGGAAGAAAAGTCGGTGTCGAGCCTCTTTTATTAGCGTCAAAAGTGTCGCCCGCGACGGCACCAAGTTCGCGCCCGGGCGTTGATAACTCGATTACCCTGCACCACACCCACCGAGGAGAGAGTACCCATGCACGTAACCTTGGAGCATGCCGAGAAGGCCATCGCCGCCGCGCGTAAGAAAGCCCTCGAGTTGAACACCCAAATGTGTATCGCGGTGGTCGACTCCGGCGCCAACCTGAAGGCGTTCATTCGCATGGACGACGCCTGGGTCGGCTCTATCGACATCGCCATCAAGAAGGCCACCACGTCTTGCTTCTTCGGCATGGCGACAGGGCAACTCGGCCAGCTGTCACAGCCGGGCAAGCCGCTTTACGGCATCGAGCATTCCAATGACGGTTTGATCACCTTCCCCGGCGGCGTACCCATCGTCGATGAGGACGGCGTGCTCGTCGGCGCCATCGGCGTCAGCGGCAGCGTGGTCGAAAATGATCATGCCGTGGCCGAGGCGGGCGTGAAGGTTCTCGGCGTGACCGAGCTACCCGAGCATCCCTGGCGGACTTAAGCCGCGAAAACCAGATTTTCCGGCAAGGCGTTGACGTCGGCGGTTCCCGTCAGCGTCATCGCCTCGTCGAGCTCTTGCGCCAGCAGGGAAAGCGCAGCGGTGACACCCTGCTCGCCATGGGCCGCGAGCCCGTAGATATAGGCGCGTCCTACCAGACAACCATTCGCGCCACGCCCTAGCGCCTTCAAAATGTCGGAGCCGGAGCGAACGCCGCTGTCGAGAACCACCTCAGCGTCGTTGCCGACCGCCTCTCTAATCCGCGGCAGCATTTCGATGGTGCTGCTGGCGCCGTCGAGCTGACGGCCCCCGTGATTGGAGACGACGACGCAATCGGCGCCGAGGCTGACGGCAAGCTTGGCGTCCTCGGGGTCGAGGACGCCTTTGACGATCAATTTGCGCTGCCAGTGATTGCGAACCCACTCAAGATCGTCGCGTGTCACCGAGCCCTTGAAGCGCGGCTCGGCCCAAGCCGAGACGGTCGCCAGATCGGTGCCGTCGGGCGAATAAGGCGCGAGATTGCCGAGGGTTGGCTTGTTGCGGAGCCAATTGTAGAGCCAACGTGGTTTCCGAACGATACGCGCGACGTGGCGCGGTCGCACTTTCAACGGCACGACCAGCCCGTTGTCGAGATCGCGGTTGCGCCGTCCTTGCACCGCCGTGTCGACATTGACGACGAGTCCCGGACATTTCGCCTGCTCGGCGCGCTGCAGGAGCGCCGCGTTGATCGCGCGGTCCTTCATCATGTAGAGCTGAAACAGAAACGGCGTCTGGACCGCGGCGGCGACATCCTCGATGGAGCAACTCGCCAGGGTGCTGAGACAATACGGGACGCCGTGGGAAGCCGCGGCGCGCGCCGCATGAATTTCCGCACGGGGGTAGAATACTCCGCCCATGCCGATTGGGGCCAAGGCAACCGGGATCGCGGCGCGCTGACCGAACAGAACCGTATGCATGTTGCGGCTGGCCACATGATCAAACACGCGCTGCCGCAGCCGCAATGCCGCGAAGTCGTCGAGGTTCCGCTGGAGGGTCACCTCGTCGTTGGAGCCGCCTTCGAGAAAGTCGTAGATCGCGATCGGCAGCCGCCGCTTGGCCGCACGTTTCAAGTGACCGGGATGCTGCGCCAAAGCCGGTGGCCTGACCATGGCCCCGCCGCGCAACTCCGGAGCGTCGATCGCTCCAACCCGTTCGGCAATGGTATCGGCGAGTTCGCTGTCGAAACGTTCGTTCATACTCTACGCTCTTATCCCGATCCGCCCTGACCGCAAACCCAATGAGGTGGCAAACTTGACGCAGCCTCTGACCAAAGCCGCTATATCTACCCTAACCGACCCAAATCCGACCTTGCCGGGAAATTAAGCCCACTTCATGGTTGTATCCGATCATGCTTAACCCCATTACGAAGTCCTATCCATGAGATTCGCGCGCAAGACCGCCATCACCGTCGCAGGCGCCGGCAGCGTCGGCTGCTATGTCGGCGCGCTCCTGGCCGCGTCGGGGCGGAAAGTCACACTGCTGTCACGCGCACCGCTGGCAGAGGCCATCGCGAGTCACGGCATTCGCGTGTCCGATCTCGAAGGACGCGACACGACCCTGCCCCCCACGGCCCTAACCGCCACCGCCGATGCCTCGGCTGCGCTGCAAAGCGCGAAGATCGTGCTGGTCACGGTGAAGTCGCGGGACACGGAGACGGTGGCTCAATTGATCAAGGCGTATACGGCAAAAGACACAGTTGTCGTCAGCCTGCAGAACGGCGTGGACAATGCGCACGTCCTGCGCCGCGTCCTGGGGTCGAAGCGCCGCGTCCTCGCCGCTATGGTGCCGTTCAACGTGGTGCAGAACCACGAGAGCGACGAAGCCCCGCGCTTCCACCGGGCAACGAGCGGCGTGATCCGGATCCAGACAGGTGTCGATGGCTTGCGCAAGCTGCTCAACGTAAAGGGCGCGCGCGTGGCCGAACACCCCGACATCGACGCGGTCATGTGGGGCAAGCTCCTCGTAAACCTCAACAACGCGCTCAATGCCCTGTCCGATCTGCCGCTGCATCAGCAGCTTCGCGACCGCCGCTGGCGTCTCCTGATGTCGCGGCAGATGCGCGAGGGGCTCGCCGTCCTGCGGGCCGCCGGCGTCCGTCCTGCGCCGGTCGAAGGGGTGCCGCCCCGGCTCATGGCCTTCGCGCTGCGCCTCCCCGACGCCCTCTTCAGGCTCGCCGCGCGGGGCATGCTGGCCGTCGATAAGAATGCCCGCTCGTCCATGTGGGACGACCTGCGGCGGGGGCGCCAGACGGAGATCGACCATCTCCAAGGCGAGATCGTCCGGCTGGCGGCCGGACATGGCATACCCGCCCCCCTGAACCGCCGGGTCCTGGAACTCATCAAAGAGGCGGAAGAGGCGCAAAACGGCTCCCCTGCGCTCTCTCCGGAGGCCATCAGCGCCGCGCGCTAACACCGCAACCGGAAGCCCTATAGGCGATTGTCTTCCCGTGGGCCCTTGGGCTATAAGCCTCTCGAATTCCGTCGCGGCGGCTCCAACGACAGCGCCGCGCCCGATCTTTGCGGGGCCGGCTTCCGGCCCTTCATTATTTCAGACGTTTGGAGGATTACATGGCTGAGGCGATCGAACTCAAGGCGTGGGCCCGGGGCCGCACCGGCACGGGCGGCGCCCGCGAGGTCCGCCGCGAAGGGCGCGTTCCCGGCATTATTTATGGCGGCAAGGACGAGCCGCAGAATATCGCTCTGGAGACCAAGGAAATCTCCAAGCAGATCCAGACCGGTCACTTTCAGAGCACGATCTTCATGATCGACATGGAAGGCACCAAGGTCCGCGTGATCCCCCGCGACGTGCAACTCGACCCGGTCCGCGATTTCCCGCTCCATGTCGATTTCATGCGGCTGGGCAAGGATGCGCAAGTGACCGTGGACGTGCCGGTCCACTTCCTGAACGAGCCGGCCTCCCCCGGCTTGAAGCGCGGCGGCGTGCTCAACGTCGTGCGCCACGATATTCCCGTGCGCTGCCCCGCCGACAGCATCCCCGAGTCCTTCGAGATCGATCTCACCGGCCTCGAGATCGGCGACTCGATCCACATCTCCTCGGTGAAGATGCCCGAGGGCGTGGTCCCGACCATCACCGACCGCGACTTCACGATTGCCACCATTGTCGGCCAGAAGGCTGAGGAGTCGGAGGACGAGGCCGAAGGCGCCGAAACTCCGGAAGGTGCTGAGGACGAGGACGAGGACAAGGAAGACGAGGACAAAGAGAAGAAGGAGTAGCCTTCTTCTCTTGGCTTCGCGGCCGGGGTTCCGGCTGCCGATCGGGATGACGCGATGAAGCTCTTTGTCGGCCTCGGCAATCCGGGGGCGCAATACGCCTTCAACCGTCACAATGTCGGCTTCATGGCGCTCGACGCCATCGCCGATGCCCATAATTTTCCCGCTTGGCGCAAGCGCTTCTCGGGCTTCGTGTCCGAAGGCCGTCTTGGCGGCGAGCAGGTGATCCTCCTGAAGCCGCAAACCTACATGAACGAGTCCGGGCGCTCGGCGGGCGAGGCCATGCGCTTCTTCAAGCTCAACGAGAAGGACGTGATCGTCTTCCACGACGAACTGGATCTGGCGCCCGGCAAGGTCCGGGTGAAGACCGGCGGCGGCGTGGCCGGCCATAACGGACTCAAATCTTTGACTGCGCATCTCGGCAACGACTATGTGCGCGTGCGCATCGGCATCGGCCATCCCGGCCACCGCGAGCGCGTGGTGGGCTACGTGCTGCATGACTTTGCCAAGACGGACCTCGACTGGCTGGAGCCGCTGCTCGGTGCCATGGCCGAAGCCGCGCCGCATCTCGCCGACGGCGCCAACGACAAGTTCCAGACCCAGGTTGCGTATCTGACCCAAGGCGACGAGCCGGAGACGAAGAAGGCCAAGGCGGAGAAGAAGCAGGACAAGACGCCGGCGCCTGCCCCCGCGAAGCAAGAGAAGCCGGCCCAAGAAGGCGCGCTTGCCGCCAAGCTGCGCCGCTGGTTCGACTCGTAAGGACAAGAGAGTAGATGGGATTCAAATGCGGCATCGTCGGGCTGCCCAATGTGGGCAAGTCCACCCTGTTCAACGCGCTGACCCAGAGCGCCGCGGCGCAAGCCGCAAACTATCCGTTCTGCACCATCGAGCCCAATGTCGGCGACGTGCCGGTTCCGGATCCGCGTCTCGACAAGCTCGCCGGGATCGCCAAATCGGCGCAGATCATCCCCACACGGCTGACCTTCGTGGACATCGCCGGCCTGGTGCGCGGCGCCTCCAAAGGCGAAGGGCTCGGCAACCAGTTCCTCGCCCATATCCGCGAGGTGGACGCTATTGCTTACGTGCTGCGCTGCTTCGAGGACCCGGACGTGGTCCACGTAGACGGCAAGGTCGATCCTCTTGCCGACGCCGAGACCATCGAGACCGAGCTGATGCTCGCCGATCTGGATAGTCTCGAGCGCCGGATTCCGATCCTCGAGAAAAAGATTCGCGGCCAGGACAAGGAGGCGAAAGCGACGCTGGCGCTTCTGGAGCGCGTCTTGCCGCTGCTCCGCGACGGCAAGCCGGCGCGCCTCGCCGAGGTCAGCGAGGACGAGCGCCCCCTCTTCAGGACGCTCGGACTGCTCACCTCCAAGCCCGTGCTCTATGTGTGTAATGTCGACGAGGCATCCGCCGCCACCGGCAACGAATACTCAAAGGCTGTCGAGGCGCGCGCCAACAAGGAAGAGGCGGGCTGCATCGTCATCTCCGCCAAGATCGAGGCCGAGCTTGCCGAGCTCGATGCGGACGAGCGCAAAGCCTATCTCGCCGATCTCGGTCTCCCCGAGCCGGGCCTCAACCGTCTGATCCAAGAAGGTTACAAGCTTCTCGATCTCGTGACCTATTTCACCGCGGGGCCTAAGGAGGCCCGCGCCTGGACCATCCCGCGCGGCACCCGCGCCCCGCAAGCCGCCGGCGTGATCCACACCGATTTCGAGAAGGGGTTCATCCGCGCCGAGACCATCGCCTACGACGCGTATGTGGGGCTCGGCGGCGAGGCCCCTGCCCGCGACGCCGGCAAACTGCG
>CAYWIA010000044.1:0-2170 GCA_964458245.1 uncultured Methyloceanibacter sp.
CCGGGTGGTGCTGGGCGTCGGCGAACTGCTTCGGCTCGGCCTGCTCGGCGACGAGGCCTACCAGACCCTCGCCGGGCTTCAGATGCGTGTTGTGAACCGCGCCCGGGTTCAGGCCCTCGGTGGCGACCAATTCGAGTGAACCGTCGCGGCGCCGCAGATAGAGCGAGCACACCTCCGCCACGATATTAGAGGCGATCAGCATCACCACCTTGTCGAGGCGGGCCTGCGCGCTCTCATGCTCCGCCATCACCTCCCGAAGGCGGCGGAGCATCTGTCTTGGAGCACCAACTGACGCAGGCATGGCAATGAGTTCCCGGCCTCCGCTTCCGCGGCCGACCGAGCCTTCTACAGATCGAAGCCCAGCTTAGCCCCTTTTTGGCCCTTAGCGGTCCAGGCCAAATAGGGAATGCAAAGTTCGCACCGCAAGCTCGGCATAGGCCGCATCGATCAACACGCTGATTTTGATCTCGGAGGTCGAGATCGCCTCGATATTGATGCCCTTTTCGGCAAGCGCGCTGAACATTTGCGCGGCGACGCCCGCATGGCTTCGCATCCCGACGCCAATGGCCGAGACTTTGGCGATATCGGTCGAGCCGCGCAGGTCCAGATAGCCGATCGCGTCCTTCGCCTTCCTTAAGACTTCGAGCGCCCGGTCGAGATCGGCGCTTTGCACCGTGAAGGTAAGATCGGTGGAGCGTCCGTCCTCGGAGACATTCTGCACGATCATGTCGACATTAATATGAGCATCGGCCAAGGGGCCGAAGACCTGCGCCGCAACGCCCGGCTTGTCGGCCACCTTGAGCAGGGTCACCTTGGCCTCGTCCCGCGCATAAGCAATTCCACTGACGACGTTCTGCTCCACGATCTCATCCTCATGGCAAACAAGTGTCCCGATCCCCTCGCCCGTCTCGGCGTCGCCGTTACCGGGGAGGTCCGGCGCCTCGAAGCTGGAGCGCACCAGCACGCGCACGCCTCTTTGCATGGCGAGTTCCACGGAGCGCGTTTGCAGCACCTTGGCTCCTTGCGAGGCCATTTCTAGCATCTCCTCGTAGGAGATGCGGTTCAGGCGGTGCGCCTTCGGCACCACGCGGGGGTCGGTGGTATAGACCCCGTCCACGTCCGTATAGATATCGCAGCGGTCGGCCTGTAGAGCGGCCGCCAAAGCCACCGCGCTCGTGTCCGAGCCGCCCCGGCCGAGGGTGGCGATCCGGTTTCCGGGCGCGATCCCCTGGAAGCCGGCGACCACCGCCACCTCGCCTGCGAGCATGCGGTCCTTGATCTCGATCACGTCGATGCCGGTGATGCGCGCCGCCCGGTGGGCCGCGTCGGTCCGGACCGGAATCTGCCAGCCCTGCCAGGAACGGGCGTTGACGCCCATGGCCTGGAGCACCAGCGCCAGAAGTCCGGAGGTGACCTGCTCTCCGGAAGAGACCACGGCATCGTATTCGCGCGTGTCGTAGAGGGCGGACGCCTCCGCGCCGTTCTGGCTGCGCGCCTTGTAGCCCCAGGCTTCCTCGACCCAAGAGACGAGCTGATTGGTCTGCCCGGCCATGGCCGAGACCACCACCGCGCAGGCATGCCCGGCGTCCGCCTCGCGCTTCACATGCGCGGCGACGTTCCGGATGCGCTCGAGGTCGGCCACCGACGTGCCGCCGAATTTCAACACCAGCAAGGACATGGCTGCTCACAACAAGAGGGCCGGCCCTTCTTCTGGACCGGCCGGCAAATTCGGCCCTTTCATACTGATAAGGGCTCACCGCCGCAACATGTGTCCCTCCCCCTAAAGAGGGAGCGGGCAACGCGCCTTGACAGGCACGCAAGCGTCGCCGCCAATGCCCCGATGACCGCGGCCCCCAACAGCTCCGCCACTCTTGATCGCGACGAGGTCGCCCGCTTCGCCAAGCTCGCCGACGCATGGTGGGACGAGAAGGGCCCGTTCCGGCCGCTGCACAAGATCACCCCGACCCGCCTCACCTATCTCCGCGACCGGCTCTGCGCCCATTTCGGGAGGGATCCCAAGGCACCGCCGAGTCTCACGGGCTTAAGCATGCTCGATATCGGGTGCGGCGGTGGGCTTGTCGCCGAGCCCCTGACCCGTCTCGGCGCCGAGGTCACCGGCATCGATCCGGCCGAAGAGACGATCGAAGCGGCGAAGGCCCATGCAAGCGGC
>CAYWIA010000044.1:2270-13730 GCA_964458245.1 uncultured Methyloceanibacter sp.
GGCGGCGCCTGATAATAGGGCTGGAACAGGCGGCGGCGCTGGCGCTGAACCGGCGGCTGCTCTTCGTAATAGCCGTAGCGGTCGTTATAGCCGTAAGGGTCGCGGCGCCGATTGTCGCGCTGAGGCTGAGGCTGCGTGATCTTGTACTCGCCGCCCGGCGTCTCGCCCGTGAGCACCACCTGGGTGTTCTCGAGCCCGCTCTCCTTGACCAGATTGAAGAACGTTTCGGCGTTCTCGGGCGACAACCGCACGCATCCATGCGAAGCGGGCTTACCGAGCTTCTTCGTCTCATTGGTGGCATGAATCGCATGCCCCTTCTTGGTGAAGAAAACGGCATGCGGCATGGGCGCGTTGTCCCACTGCCTCGAATACCAAATCTTGTTCATCGAGCTTGTGGTGAACTCGCCCGACGGGGTCGAATAGCCGCCAATGCCGGTGGACACCGGCCAAGTGTAGGTCTCAACGCCGTCGACGAAGACGGTCATCTCCTGGCGGCTCTTGTCGATATTCGCCACGACGATGGGGGCGGACGGTGCGGCGTTCGCATCCGCGTCGTCGCTCTCGACCGTCTCGATGTCGGGTTCGCCGTCCGGATACACGGGCTCCGGCTGTGACGAGAGCGCGTCCTCCTGCTCCTGGGGACCGGCAAGGACCGACGGCTCGCTGAGATCGAGGTCCGGGGCCGTTGCGGCATCGGTGGAGGGCTGGGCGCTTGCGGGGCTCGCAAGCAGAACCGCCGCGAGAGCGGCAGCCGCGAGAAAGGTCAGATTTCGCATCGTTCGTTCCCTGGTTTACGAAACCACCGCCCGGCAGCCTCAGAATACAGCGCCAACAAGGCTTTACCAGGGTGCCTCGCGAGAAGTTGAGTCTTTTATGTACCCGAGGCCCCCAAACAAGACGTTACCGGCAAAAGGCAACCGGACTATGGCAACGCCTTTACATTAATTGTGTTCCTCGGGCAGCTTGGGCAACGGCAGAGCCGGAATTCCTTCTTCGTGCAAGGCCTTAGCCTCTTCCACGGTGGCCTCGCCGTAAATATTGCGCTCTTCTTTTTCGCCGTAGTGGATCTTGCGGGCCTCTTCCGGAAAATTTTTCCCGACATCGTCGGCGTTGGCCTCCAGATGCGCGCGCAGGCCCTTCAAGAAGGCGTAGGTCTGTTTCCCGGCCGCCAGGGCAACTGATTCGTTTTCCGGCGCCGGCGCCTGATTTCGCCCGCGAAGCACCGCCGGCGCCATGGGCGCTTTCCGAACCTCCACGCTGCCGCAGTCCGGACAGACGATCACGCCTGCTTCGGTCTGCTCGTCATAGGAGTCGCCCGACGAGAACCACGCGTCAAAGGTGTGTCCATCTTCGCAGGTGAGCGCGAACCGGATCACGACGCCTCCTTCCGCGCAGCATCGAGGCCGCCCGCGATCTCGATCTCGAAGGGACGCCCATGCTTGAGGTTAGGAATCCGCGCCCGGGCCTCCCCGGAGAGGGCAGGATCGATGTCGGCGAAGACGACGCCCGGATCCTCGCCGGCCTCGGCCAGGATCTCCCCCCATGGCGACACGATCATGGAGTGCCCGAACGTCTCCCGGCCGTTCTCGTGCAGGCCTCCTTGCGTGGCGGCGAAGACGAAGGCGCCGGTCTCGATGGCGCGCGCGCGCACCAGCACGTGCCAATGCGCCTGCCCGGTCTGCTTGGTGAAGGCGGCCGGGATGGCGATCAGGTTGGCGCCCGCCGTGGCGAGCGCGCGGTAGAGCGCCGGGAAGCGCAGATCATAGCAGATCGTCATGCCGAGCCGGCCCCAAGGCAGGTCGGCCAGGACCGCCTTTGCGCCAGGTCCATAATATTGGGACTCGCGATAGGACTCCCCGTTCGCCAAGTCCACGTCGAACATATGCAGCTTGTCGTAACGCGCGGCGATCTCGCCGTGGGGGTCGAGCAAATAAGAGCGATTGGCGACCCGTGCGGCGTCGACCTTGATGCCGAGAGAGCCCGCATGGAGCCAAATGCCGAGCTCGCCCGCGAGCGCCCGCAAACGAGCGAGCGGCACGCTTTCGTCCTCCGACTGGACCTGCTTCAACACCAGGGCGGGTTCGAGCTCCATGAGCGCGGTATTCTCCGGCGTCTGCACATACTGCGCGCCGCCGCGTGCCGCCTGGCGGATCAACGCCTCGGCCTGATCGAGATTGGGATGGATCGTGCGGCCTGCCCGGAGCTGGACCAGGGCCGCGCGAAACGGCGTGCCGGAGGATGCGCTCATTGCTCCGAGAGATCCCCGAGGGTGTCGGCGGGCGACGCGGCAGGGTCGTTGGCGAGCCACGCCTCGAGCTGGTTGTCGCGATCGAGCGCGGCGAGCTCGTTGTAACCGCCGACATGCCGATCATGGATGAAGATTTGCGGCACGGTGCGCATGCCGCCCGACCGCTGCGTCATCTCCGCCCGCTTGGCAGAATCGAAGCCCACGTCAATCTCCTCGAAGACGAGGCCCTTCTTGGCCAGAAGGCGCTTCGCTGCGGAACAGAAGCCGCAGAATTTCGTCGTGTAAAGTACGATCATAAACGCTAACTGGGACTTTACCGTCACCGGCGCAAGGCTCTCCGAAAGCCGCGCCTAAAGCACGAACGCGGCCGGCTCCACGGCGCGCGCCAGCGCCAACACATCGACCCGGGCCGCACCGGCCCGTTTGAGCACGCGCGCGCACGCTTCCGCCGTGGCCCCCGTGGTAATGACGTCGTCGACCACGACGATCTTCTTGCCCTTGAGCTGGGCCTTGCGCGCCGGATCCACCTTGAAGGCGCCGGCCACGTTGCGTTTGCGCTGCTCGGCCGTGAGGCCCACCTGACTTGCCGTACGCCGCACGCGCTTGAGCACGAAGCAATCGGCAGGCACGCTCGTAAGCCGCGCCACGCCTTGAGCCAGAAGAGCGGACTGGTTGAAGCGCCGCCACCACAGGCGCGAGCGGTAGAGCGGCACGGGCACGATCAGATCGGCGTCGGCCAGAAGCTCGGTGCCCGCGTGCGCCATCCAGCGCCTGAATAGGGCGAGCCCCTCCTGCCGGTCGCGATATTTGAAGCTCTGGATCAGATCGCGCATGGTCTGCGAATAGCGCGCCACGGCCCGCGCCCGGTCGTAGACTGGGGGCGCGGCGATCGCCGCCGCCGACAAGGACGGCGCGCCTACGTCGTAAGGCAGCGGCATGCCGAGCCGGTCGCAAAGAGGAGGCGCGATGAACTCGATTCCGGCGAAGCAATCGCCACACAGAAGCCCATGGGACTGGACGCGCGCCCGGCAGCCGATGCACACCGGCGGCAGCAGCAAATCCGCGGCCGCACCGAGCGCCACGCGCCACGCGAGCCTGCGAGGAGATTGGATTTGGCTCATCGACATGGCGCCCATGATACCGCGCCGGAGAGCCGCGCGGGAGGCGTCATGAGCGACGACCAGACCCTTTTCGACCGTCGCCTGCTGCGCCGACGCCGCGCCCGGTTTGCCCACGAGGTCGTAGAGCGTGAGTTTCTGATTGCGCATGTGGCCCGCGAGATCGCCGAGCGCGTCGAGATCATGCTGCGAGACTTCCCGCGCGCCCTCGATCTCGGGGCCTTTCACGGACTCTTGGGCCGCACCGTCGGTGCGCTGCCATCTGTGGGCGAGATGATCTATGCCGAGAGCGTGTACGACTACGCCGCGCTATGCCCCCGGCCCGCACTTGTCTGCGACGAGGATCTGCTCCCATTCAAGGACGCAAGCCTGAACCTCGTCGTCTCGGGTCTGGCGCTGCACCGCGTCAACGACCTGCCCGGCAGCCTCATTCAGATCCGGCGAGCGCTTGCTCCCGATGGCTTGTTCATGGCCGCGGCCCTCGGCGCCCGGGCGCTAATCGAACTCCGCGAATGTCTGCTCGAGGCCGAAGGCGAGCTGGAGGGCGGCGCCTCCCCGCGCGTCTCGCCGTTTGGCGACGTGCGGGCTTACGGAGCGCTGCTGCAGCGCGCGGGCTTCGCCCTGCCTGTGGCGGACGCGGAGGACCTGACCGTCGTCTACCCCTCGCCGCGCGAACTGATGCGCGAAGTGCGCGCGCTTGGCGGCGGCAATGTGTTGACGGCCCGGAGCAAGGCCCCCCTGCCGCGCCGCACGCTAACGCGTGCCGAAGACATTTATCGCGAACGATACAGCACGCCGGACGGCAAGATCACCGCGACGTTCCAATTCGTGTTCTTCAGCGGATGGGCGCCTCATGCCAGTCAGCAGCAGCCGTTGAAGCCCGGCAGCGCGCAGGCGCGGCTCGCCGACGCCCTTCACACGCAGGAGCATGCAGCCGGCGACAAGGCGCCGTTCCGAAAAGCATCAAAAGACGAAGAAGGATAGAAGCGTCTAGCCGAGCAACCCGGCGATTTGTCCGAAGGCGCTCTCTAAGCCACCTCCCAACGCAGCGACCCCGGCCAGGACGGCAGCGCAGAGACCGGCCAATAAGATGGCATACTCGACGATCGTGGCGCCGGAGCAATCCGACGCAAAGGCGCACAGCGCAGTGCCGAGCCGTGCCTTGAAGCCTTCTTGTTGCTCGTTCTCAGTCGCCCGCATCGCTATCCCCTAGCACTCTCAAGAGACCTGGCAGCGTCTCTTTTAATGGTTCGTCCGCCGGCGGCATTGCGTAGGCGGACAGCTCTTCGGCGCCGACCCAGGCAAGCGCCTGGCCCTCATGCGCCGTCATGTCTCCCTGCCAGCGCCGGCACGCGTAGACCGGCATGAGCAGATGAAACGAGGGATAAGCATGACTGGCAAACGTTAAGGGAATGAGTCCCGATTCCGATACCGCGATCCCGAGCTCCTCTTTGAGCTCCCGGATCAGCGCGGCCTCGGGCGTCTCGTGCCATTCCACCTTGCCGCCCGGGAACTCCCACAGGCCTGCGAGCGGCTTTCCTTCCGGCCGCTGGGTGATGAGCAGGCGGTCTTGCGCATCGATCAACACGCAGGCCGCGACGAGCATGACGCGCTTTCCGCCGTCGTGCCCCATGCGCCGCTTACGACCGGTAGTCGGCGTTGATGGCGATATACTCCTTGGTGAGATCGCAGGTCCACATGGTGTCCCGCCCGTCGCCCACGCCCACATCGACGGCGATATCGATTTCGGCGCGTTTCATATAGGCCGCGCCCTGCGCCTCTTTATATGTGGGAGCCCTCTCGCCGTCCTTGGCCACCTCGATATCGCCGAACCAGATCGCGAGCCTGTCGCGGTCGGCCCGCTCGCCCGCCTTGCCGACCGCCATGACGATGCGGCCCCAATTCGGGTCCTCGCCGGCAAGGGCCGTCTTCACCAGAGGAGAGTTGCAGATGGACTTGGCGATGACACGGGCGGCGGCTTTCGACTCGGCGCCGGTGACCGTTACTTTCACGAATTTGGTGAGCCCCTCGCCGTCCTTGACGATCTGATGGGCGAGATCGCGCATCAGATCGAACAGCGCGGAACGGAACCCTTCGAGACGGGGGTCATCGCCACGCGCGATCCGCGGAGCGCCACGCGTCGCCGCCGCGCCGGTGGCGAACAGCAGCACCGTGTCGCTGGTCGAGGTGTCGCTGTCGATGGTGATGGCGTTGAAGCTGTCCTCGACGAGCGGCGCCAAGACCTCGTGGAGCGCGGCAGGTTCAATCGCCGCGTCCGTGAAGAGATAGGCCAGCATGGTCGCCATGTCCGGCGCGATCATGCCCGCGCCCTTGGCGATGCCGTTGAGCGTCACCGCGACCCCGCCGATCTCGCAAGTCCGCGTGGCGAGCTTGGGGAACGTGTCGGTGGTCATGATCGCCCGTGCCGCCATCTCGTAGGCATCCGGCTCGGCCCGATCGGCAAGCTCGGCAAGCCGGCCGACGAACTTGGCGGGATCGAGCGGTTCGCCGATCACCCCGGTGGACGAGATGTACACGTCCGCCTCGAGACAATCGGCCACGCGCGACGCGGCCTGCGCGGTCTCTCTCACCGCCTCGCGTCCGCGCATGCCGGTGAAGGCATTGGCGTTGCCGGAATTGACCACCAGCGCGCGCGCCATGCCGTGGCGCAGATGCTCCCGGCACCACTCGACCGCCGCGGATGCGGTCTTGGACCTCGTGAACACGCCGGCGACCGTCGTCGTCGGCTGGAACAGGGCGAGCAGGAGGTCCGTGCGTCCAGGATAGCGGATACCGGCCGCGCAGGCGGCCAAGCGCACCCCCTCGATCGCCGGTAGCGCGGGCAGGTCGGGTGGCGCGAAAGGCGAGATCTTAGCCAAGGCTCAACGCTGGAGGCTTAATGGTCCTCGTCGAATTCTTCATCGGGCAGGGGCGGCGCTTCGCCACGCATGGCGGCGTCGTCCATGGACCGCTTGATGTCCGGGTCGACGATCTCGATCTCGGCTCCGTTTCGCAGATCCGTGACCACGGCCTGCGCCTTCTGGGCCACGAGCTGGGTCTTGATGGCTTCCTTGACCTCATCGAAGCTCGGCAGCTTCTGATCGCGCTTTTCCTCGACCTTGATGATGTGCCAGCCGAACTGCGTCTGCACCGGATCGGAAATCTTGCCAACGTCGAGCGCGAAGGCAGCCTCCTCGAACGGCTTCAGCATCTGGCCCCGGGAGAAGAAGCCGAGATCGCCGCCTTCGGCGTTCGTGTCCTTCGACGTCTCCTTGGCCACAGCGGCGAAGTCCTCGCCCTTCTCCAGGCGTTCCTTGACCTTTTTCGCTTCGTCCTCGGTGCTGACGAGAATATGCCGGGCATGCACTTCCTGCTCCGGCTTTGTCTTGGCGATCTTGTCGTCGTAGATCTTCTTGGCGTCCGCCTCTTCCACCGCGCCGGAGATGCTCGCGTCGAAGTAAGCATCGCGCAGTGCGCGCCGCTGGTGATACTTGACCCGGGCATCGAAGTTGTCGGTCTGGTCCAGATTCTCCTTCTTGCCGGCCGCGGCCATAAGCTCGTTCTCGATGACGAATTGCAGAAGCACGCGCTTGCGGTCCTCGGGGCGGTAGTTGCCCAGCCGAGGACCCACCTCGGAGGCGGCGAAGTCGAGATCGGACTGCTTGATATCCACCCCATCGACACGGGCCACGACGGCGTCGTCTGCAGCGGTGGCGAGAGGCACAAAAGAAACGGACGCTGCGAGGAGCAGCAAAGCTGACCAAGTTTTCACAGGATTTTATCCTTCGTCTTCTGCGCGCCATTCGCTCAACGAATGGCGTGGCGCGCGGGTTTGGGCGCTTCCCCCGACGCCCTTCTTAGCGTTGGCCCCGGCCATTGCCAAGCGGCAGGAATTGACGGCCGCGCATTCTCGTCTATATTTCCAGAATTATGGACATGTCACACGCGGTATCCGCCTTGAGCGGGTTGGCCCAAGAAAGCCGGCTCAAAGTCTTTCGCCTGCTCGTCCGCACCGGGAGCAAGGGGATGGCCGCCGGCGATATCGCCCGGGCGCTCGGCGTACCCCACAACACAATGTCTTCTCAACTTGCCATCCTCGGCCGCGCCAAGCTCGTGCAGGCCCGGAAAGCCGGCCGTTCCGTGATCTACGCCGTGGACCTCGATGGCACCCGGGCCCTGCTCTCCTTCCTGGTGGAGGACTGCTGCCAAGGCGAGCCTGCCGTTTGCGGGCCGGTGATCGAGTCCACCCTCTCCGCGTGCTGTTCGGAATAACTGGAGGAAACCGCCATGAACGCCACCAACAGTCACGACCCGCTGAACGTGCTCTTCTTGTGCACCGGCAACTCGGCCCGCTCGATCATGGCCGAATGCCTCCTGAACCGCGAGGGGATGGGCAAATTTCACGCCTATAGCGCCGGCAGCATGCCGACGGGTGAAGTCAATCCCCGCGCGCTGAACCTGTTGCGAAAGACGAATTTCGACGTATCGAGCCTCCGCTCCAAATCCTGGGAAGAGTTCGCGGGCCCCGACGCCCCGAAGCTCGATTTCGTGTTCACCGTGTGCGACAACGCGGCGAACGAGGTCTGCCCCATTTGGCCGGGCCAGCCCATGACCGCACATTGGGGTTTGCCCGATCCCGCCGCTGTGGAGGGCACCGAAGCGGAGAAGGCCTTCGCCTTCGACGACTGCTTCCGCATGCTGAACCAGCGCATCTCGATCTTTGTCAACCTGCCGCTTGCCAGCTTGAGCAAGCTCTCCCTCCAAAAGCACCTGGACGACATCGGCAGGGCCGGCGTTCCGGCTGCCAAGGAGCCGGCCTGAGCCGCCGCCTGCTCCCCCACGTCGCGTTGACAAGGGTAAGGGCGCCTCTTATGTCTCAACCGCGTCGATCCCCGGCATTTTTCGTCATTTTCCGAACACGGTTGGCGAGCATTCGCCGGGGATTGCCAAGATCGTCAGCCACGGACCTAGAGGGTTTGTTTCGCCACAGCCCCAATCGGCCCGGCTCAGGCCATAAGAGGCATAAGGTTCGATGCTTTCCTTCGGCAACTTCGCCACCAAAGTCTTCGGCTCCGCCAACGACCGTAGGCTCAAGACGTTCACAAGCGCGGTCGAGACCATCAACGCGCTTGAACCCGAAACCGCAGCGCTGTCCGACGAGGACCTTCGCGCCCGTACCGATCAGTTCCGCAAGCGCCTCGCCGACGGCGAGACCCTCGACGATTTGCTCCCCGAAGCGTTTGCCACGGTCCGCGAGGCCGCCAAGCGCACGCTTCATCAGCGCCATTTCGATGTGCAGCTGATCGGCGGCATGGTGCTGCACGAGGGCCGCATCGCCGAGATGAAGACCGGTGAAGGCAAGACCCTTGTCGCCACCCTGCCCGTCTACCTCAACGCTCTCGCCGGCCGCGGCGTCCATGTCGTCACCGTCAACGACTATTTGGCCAGCCGCGACGCCGCCTGGATGAGCGCCGTCTACGAATTTCTCGGGCTCACCGTCGGCACCATCGTGCACGACATGAACGACGCGCAGCGCAAGGCGCAGTATGCCTGCGACGTGACCTACGGCACGAACAACGAATTCGGCTTCGACTATCTGCGCGACAACATGAAGTACACCAAAGAGGAGATGGTGCAGCGCGCCCACTTCTTCGCCATCGTCGACGAGGTGGACTCCATTCTCATCGACGAAGCGCGCACGCCGCTCATCATTTCCGGGCCGCTCGACGACCGCTCGGACTTCTACACCACCATCGACGTGTTCATTCCCAAGCTGGTGGAAGGGGACTACGAGCTCGACGAGAAGACCCGCCACGTGACGCTCACCGAAGCGGGCAACGAGCATGTCGAGCAGCTTTTGAGCGAGGCGGGCCTGCTGAAAGGCGAGTCGCTCTACGACGTGGAAAACGTCAGCATCGTGCATCACGTGCAGCAGGCGCTGCGCGCCCACAAGCTGTTCTTGCGCGACCGCGACTACATCGTGAAGAACGACGAGGTCGTCATCATCGACGAGTTCACCGGCCGCATGATGTCCGGCCGGCGCTATTCGGAAGGTCTGCACCAGGCGCTCGAAGCCAAAGAGCACGTGACCATCCAGCCCGAGAACCAGACGCTCGCCACCATCACCTTCCAGAACTACTTCCGTCTCTACGAAAAGCTCGCCGGCATGACCGGTACGGCAGCCACCGAGGCGGACGAGTTCATGGACATCTACGGCCTCGACGTGGTCGAGGTGCCGACCAACATGCCCATGGTCCGCAACGACGAGGACGACGAGGTCTATCGCACGGCGAACGAGAAATATCTGGCGATCATCGAGCTCATCAAGGACGCCCAGAAGCGCGGCCAGCCCATGCTGGTGGGCACGACGTCCATCGAAAAATCCGAGGTGCTGTCGGAGCTGCTAAAGAAGGACAAGGTTCCGCACAACGTGCTCAACGCGCGCTATCACGAGCAAGAGGCGTTTATTATCGCCCAGGCCGGCGTGCCGGGCTCGGTGACCATCGCCACCAACATGGCGGGCCGCGGCACCGACATTCAGCTTGGCGGCAATCCCGACATGCAAATCGAGAGCTGGCTCGCCGAACAAGCGCAAAAAGGCAAGGAGCCCACGCCGGAGGAGATCGAGAAGAGGCGCACCGAGATCGCTGCCGACATCGCCAAGAAGAAGAAAGAGGCGCTGGATGCCGGCGGCCTTTACGTGATCGGCACCGAGCGTCACGAAAGCCGGCGCATCGACAATCAGCTGCGCGGCCGCTCAGGCCGCCAAGGCGACCCGGGGCGTTCCCGCTTCTTCCTGTCGCTCGAGGACGACCTCATGCGCATCTTCGGGTCGGAGCGCATGGACGGCATGCTGCGCACGCTCGGGCTCAAAGACGGCGAAGCCATCGTCCACCCCTGGATCAACAAGGCCCTGGAGAAGGCGCAAGCCAAGGTCGAGGCGCGCAACTTCGACATTCGCAAGAACCTGCTCAAGTTCGACAATGTGATGAACGACCAGCGCAAGGCGATCTTCGAGCAGCGCCGCGAACTCCTCGGCGATGCGGACCTGAACGAGACCGTCGCCGAGATGCGCCGCTACGTGGTCGACGACCTGGTCGCCCAAGCGATCCCCGAAAAGTCCTACCCCGAACAGTGGGACCTCGCCGGGCTGAAGGAGCAGGTGAACAACATCTTCGGCCTCGACCTGCCCGTCGCCGAATGGGCCGACGAGGAAGGCATCGCCGAGGCGGAGATTCACGAGCGGCTGATCAAGGCCACCGACGAAGCCGCCGCCAAGAAGGCGGCGCAGTTCGGCCCGCAGATCATGCGCCAGCTCGAGCGCGCCATCCTGCTGCAGACCATCGACGGGCTGTGGCGCGAGCACATCATCACGCTGGAGCATCTGCGCCAGGTGATCGGCCTGCGCGGCTACGGCCAGCGCGATCCGCTCAACGAGTACAAGAGCGAGAGCTTCACCCTGTTCGAGGGGATGCTGTCCCGTCTGCGCGAGGCGGTGACCGGGCAGCTGATGCATGTGGAGCTCACCCCCCAAGATGATGCTCCTTCTCTGGAGGGTGCGGACTTACCGCCCATGGAGGCCCATCACTTCGATCCGACCACCGGCGAAGACGAGTTCGCCTTGGAAGCGGCGGGTGCCGGGCCCGCAGGCGGCGCGATCAAGCCCGCGCGCGCCCGCAAACCAGCGGCAGCGGCCGTCGATCCGGCCAATCCTTCCACCTGGGGCAAGGTCCAGCGCAACGCGCTGTGCCCTTGCGGCTCCGGCAAGAAATACAAGCACTGCCACGGCGCCTTCGGCTAATGAGGCCTGATGGGGCGATCCACGCGGCCTCTCGCAAGAGCGGGAACCGTTAGGTCGTTTCGGCGCTTGTAGTTCGGGGACTCTCAAGGGGATTTTTCAAGCCGCATGACGCTCGACCAGGCGCTCGCCTTCGCAATCGTGATCGCCATGATGGCGCTCTTCATCTGGGGCCGCTTGCGCTACGACGTGGTCGCACTGCTCGCGCTCTTGGCGACCATCGCCGCCGGGATCGTCCCGCCCGAGAAAGCGTTCTCAGGATTCAGCGACGACATCGTCATCATCGTGGCCAGCGC
>CAYWIA010000045.1:0-4207 GCA_964458245.1 uncultured Methyloceanibacter sp.
GCGCCCGCGTCGCGGCCGAAGCGAAGGCGCGCGGGCTCGATGTCATCACCGTAGGGTGCGCCGGCGACACGTTGCGGCTCGTCTCGGACGACATGGACGGTTTTGGGCAAGTGCTCGGCATCGAGCATGACGGCAAACGTCACCAGGTGCGCTTGCCGCTGGTCGGCGGTTTCCAGGCGGCCAACGCCTTGGTCGCGGCGGGACTTGTCATGGCCACCGGCGCGGCTGCCAAAGACGTGCTGCCGGGCCTCGCAAGCTTGCAAGGCGCGCGGGGCCGGCTTGATCTTGCTGGGACTGCGCCTGCCGGCGCGCCGATCTTCATCGACTACGCCCATACGCCGGATGCGCTTGCCAAGGCGCTCCAAGCCTTGCGGCCTTACGTCCGGAATCGGCTTCTCGTCGTGTTCGGCTGCGGCGGCGATCGCGACAAGGGCAAGCGGCCTGAGATGGGCGCCGCGGCGGTCGAGAATGCGGATCTTGCCATCGTGGCCGACGACAATCCACGCGGCGAGGATCCATCTCAAATCCGCCGCGAGATCCTCGCGGCCGCGCCCGGCGCGATCGAGATCGGCGACCGGGGCCAAGCGATCTTCGAAGCGGTCGCCATGCTAAAGAAGGGCGATGTGCTGCTCGTGGCCGGGAAGGGGCATGAGACCGGCCAGACAATCGGTGCCACGGTCATTCCTTTCTCTGACCACGACGCGGTGGCCGCGGCGCTCACGCAAGAGGCGAAACTTGGCTGATTCGCTATGGACCATAGGCGAGGTCATTGCGGCCACGGGCGGCCGGTGCACGGGTGACCCCGCGGCAGAGATCTCCGGGTTTTCCATTGACAGCCGCAGCCTTGCCTCCGGCGAAGGCTTCATTGCCATTCGCGGCGACAACCGCGACGGCCACGCCTTCGTGACGGCGGCGCTTGAGGCGGGGGCCGCCTGCGCCATCGTGGACGAAGCCTACTCGCAAGGCGATGAGAAGCGATTGGTTCGGGTCGCCGACACCTTCGATGCTCTAAACGATCTCGGCCGCGCGTCGCGCAATCGGGTGGAGCGTGCCGTGGTGATCGCGGTGACGGGAAGTGTCGGCAAGACCGGGACCAAGGAAGCGCTCCGTCTCGCGCTCGCTCCCTCAGGCTCCGTGCATGCCTCGTCCAAGTCTTACAATAACCATTGGGGCGTACCGCTGACGCTTGCCAACATGCCGCGGGACGTCGCCTTTGGCGTGTTCGAGATCGGCATGAACCACGCGGGCGAGATCGATGCGCTCACCAGACTGGTGCGGCCCCAGATCGCCATCATCACCACGGTGGCGCCGGTCCATCTCGGCTTCTTCAACTCCGAAGAAGACATCGCCGACGCCAAGGCCGAGATCTTCCATGGGCTTGAGCCCGGCGGCACCGCCATCCTTAATCGCGATAACCCTCATTTTGAACGGCTTGCCTCGCGCGCTCGCGCGCAAGGCGCCGAGATCGTCTCCTTCGGCGAGGACGAACGGGCGGACGTGCGGCTGCTTGAGAGCGAGCTGAGCCCGGAGGGCTCCACCGTCACCGCCGGCATTCTGGGAGAGAGCATCAGCTACCGACTCAGCGCGCCGGGGCGCCATCTGATCCAGAACACCCTCGCCGTGCTGGCAGCGGTGAAGCTGGCCGGCGCCGATATCACCAAGGCAGCAGGGGCGCTGGGTGCGGTCACCCCGCAAGCCGGCCGCGGCCAGCGTCTCGTGATCCAGACCAAAGCGGGCCCGACGGCCATCATCGATGAATCCTACAACGCCAACCCCGCCTCCATGCGTGCTGCGCTATCCACCCTCGGTCTTGCCCCACACAGCGCCTATAAGCGGCGCGTGGCGGTGCTTGGCGACATGCTGGAGCTAGGGGTCGAGGGGCCGAGGCTTCACCGGGAGCTTGCCGAAGCCGTTGACGCGGCCGGGGTAGATGTTGTCTTTGCCTGCGGCGAACTGATGGCCTCATTATTCCAAGCGTTGCCACCTGGGCGGCAGGGTGGCTATGCCAAGACCTCCGCGGAGCTTGAGCCGAAGCTTCTCGAAGGGGTGCGGCCGGGTGACATCGTTATGATCAAGGGGTCTTTGGGCAGCCGGATGGCCCCGCTCGTCGAAGCGCTGAAGCGCCGGTTCGAGTCGGAAAGCATTTCGGCCTAGGGCCGCTGGAGGAGGGGGAAGGCGATGTTCTATTGGTTGGCCGAGTTGGCGCCGGACATCACCGTCCTCAATATTTTTCGTTACATCACTTTCCGCACCGGCGGGGCCGTGCTGACGGCGCTTCTGTTCGTGTTTCTGTTCGGCCCACGCGTGATCCGCTCTCTTCGTGTGCGCCAGGGCAAGGGTCAGCCGATCCGCAAAGAGGGCCCTGAGCGCCACATCCTGCAGAAGCAAGGTACGCCCACCATGGGCGGCCTGATGATCCTTTCCGGTTTGACCGTCTCGGTCCTGCTGTGGGGTAATCTCTCCAACCCATATGTGTGGGTCGTGCTGTTGCTGACCCTCGTTTATGGCGCCGTCGGCCTTTACGACGATTATCTCAAGGTGACGAGGCAATCGGCGGACGGCTTTCGCGGGCGGATCAAGATCGTCATCGAAACGGTCGCCGCGTTGATCGCTACCTACACCATCGCATCCGTCGGGGAGGAACCGTTCTCCACGTCTCTCGCCATTCCCTTCTTCAAGGACTTTATGATTCCGCTCGGCATGTGGCTGTTCGTGATCTTCGGCACTTTCATTATTGTCGGCGCTGGGAACGCGGTGAACTTGACCGACGGCCTCGATGGTCTGGCTATCGTACCGGTGATGATTGCCGCCGCCACGTTCGGTTTCATCTGCTATGTGGTCGGCAACACCCTGTTCGCCGATTATCTTCAGATCCATTTCGTCATCGGAACCGGCGAACTCGCCGTGGTCTGCGGCGCGCTAGTCGGCGCCGGGCTCGGCTTTCTCTGGTTCAATGCGCCGCCTGCGCTTATCTTCATGGGCGACACGGGTTCGCTGGCGCTCGGCGGAGCGCTGGGCACCATCGCCGTCGCCACCAAACACGAGCTGGTCTTGGCCATCGTCGGCGGCCTGTTCGTCCTGGAGGCCGTGTCGGTGATCGTCCAGGTCACCTCCTACAAGCTCTTTGGCAAGCGGGTGTTCCGCATGGCCCCGCTGCACCACCATTTCGAGCAGAAAGGTTGGCCGGAATCGACGGTGGTCATCCGTTTCTGGATTATCGCCGTGGTCCTGGCCCTTCTTGGTCTCGCCACCCTGAAATTGCGCTAAGTTTCAATCATCATGATTCCCGTGACGACCTTCGCCGGCTGCGACGTTGCGGTCGTGGGCCTTGGGCTGAGCGGCCTTGCGACCGCGCGCGCGCTTGAGCAGGGCGGCGCCAATGTCGTCGTTTGGGACGATAAGGAGGCCGCGCGCGAAGAGGCCGCCGCCGCCGGTCTGAGCTCGGTGGACCTCTCGCAGGCGGACTTCTCCAAGTTCGCGGCTTTGATCCTCGCCCCCGGAATCCCGCTGACCCATCCCGAGCCCCATTGGTGCGTCCTGAAAGCGCGTGCGGCGGGCATTGAGGTGATCGGCGACGTCGAGCTGTTTTTCCGCGAGCGCGCCAAGAGCGGCGCCGGCAGCAAGGTCGTTGTCGTCACCGGCACCAATGGCAAGTCGACCACCTCCGCTCTCACCGCGCATCTTCTTAGCGCCGCGGGACAGCCCGTCACACTCGGCGGCAATATCGGCAAGGCGGTGCTCGATCTCGAGCCCTTTGCGCCCGATCTGACATACGTTTTGGAGTTGTCGTCGTTTCAGATCGATCTGACTCCGTCGCTCGCGCCCGACGCCGCGGCCCTTCTCAATATCACGCCTGACCATCTCGACCGGCACGGCACTTTGCAGAACTATGCCGCGATCAAGTCGCGCGTCTTCGCGGGACTCGGCGCCGAGGCCACCGCCGTGATCGGCGTCGACGACGAGCCGTGCGGGGCCATCGCCGATACATTGCACGGGCCATTTGCCGTGAAGCGGATCGCCGTGGGGCAGCCTGTACAGAACGGCATCTGGGCCGTTGACGGCGTCATCATGGAGATGGACGGCGGCCATGAGGTTGGCCGCGCGGAGCTCGAAGGCATCCGGTCCTTGCGCGGCGCGCACAATTGGCAGAACGCGGCGGCCGCTTACGCGCTCGCCCGGTCGCAGGGGCTGCAGGCGGATGCGATCC
>CAYWIA010000045.1:4307-13521 GCA_964458245.1 uncultured Methyloceanibacter sp.
GCGGCGGCCGCTTACGCGCTCGCCCGGTCGCAGGGGCTGCAGGCGGATGCGATCCAGCAAGGCCTCGAGAGCTTCGCCGGCCTGGCCCATCGCATGGAGCAGGTGGCGCGCGTAGGCCACGTGCTCTTCGTCAATGACTCCAAGGCGACCAACGCGGATGCCGCCGGCAAGGCGCTCGGCAGCTTCGACGACATCTATTGGATCGCCGGCGGCCGCGCCAAGGACGGCGGGCTCTCAGGGCTGGAGCCGTTCTACCCGAAGATCGCCCGTGCCTATCTCATCGGCGAAGCGGCGGAGGATTTCGCGCGCCAGCTGGGCGACGCGATCCCCCACGTCCCTTGCGGCACCCTCGACCAAGCCGTGGAGCAAGCCGCCGCAGACGCAAGTCTGTCGCAAGGGCCCGAGCCGGTTGTGCTATTGTCGCCCGCATGTGCCTCTTATGATCAGTTTGACAATTTCGCCAAGCGCGGCGACGCCTTCCGCGAACTTGTAATGCGTCTCGATGGGGCAACGAGTGTGACGCAACAGGGCAAAGCGGCATGAGAATTACGCGCGCCGACAAAAGTGTCCTCTCCGACTGGTGGTTCACCGTCGACCGCCTGATGTTCTTTGGTCTGCTCCTGCTGATGGGGGCGGGTCTCGTTCTGTCGCTGGCTGCAAGCCCGCCGATCGCCGAGAGATACGATCTGGAGGCGTTCTACTTCGTGCGTCGGCACGCGGCGCTGCTCCTGCCGGCGATCGTCATCATGTTCGCCGCCTCAACGTTGACGCCCAAGCAGATCAGACGCACGAGCCTCGTCATCTTCTTGCTCGGCATCGCGTTGATGATCGGAATTCTGTTCTTCGGCGTTGAGGTGAAGGGCGCCAGGCGCTGGCTTCAGATCGGCGCGTTCTCTCTGCAGCCGTCGGAGTTCGTGAAGCCGGCCTTTATCGTTCTCACCGCCTGGCTCTTCAATGAGAGTCAGAAGCGCAAAGACGTGCCGGGGCTCGAACTCGCGATCCTGCTCTACGCGGTCTTCGCGCTACTGCTCATTCTCCAGCCCGACTTCGGCCAGACGCTGCTCATCAGCCTGGTCTGGGGCGCCCTCTTCTACATGGCCGGGATCAACATGATTTGGATCGCGGCGCTCGTGGCGCTCGGCGCCGCCGGCCTGGTCACCGCTTATTTCCTTTTGCCTCACGTCGCCTCGCGCATCGATCGCTTCCTCGATCCAGCCTCCGGCGACACCTATCAGTCCGACCGCTCGCTCGACTCCTTCCTCAATGGCGGCTGGTTCGGGCGCGGTCCGGGCGAGGGGACCGTCAAGGACGTGCTGCCGGACTCCCACACCGACTTTATCTTTGCCGTGGCGGCGGAAGAGTACGGCTTGATCGCGTGCCTGATTTTGCTGACTCTGTTCGCGTTCATCGTGCTGCGGGGGCTGTCCAAGGCGTCGCAAGAATCGGACGGGTTCATCCGGCACGCCGTGGCGGGGCTCATCATGCTGTTCGGCTTGCAGACCTTGATCAACATGGCCGTGAACGTCGGTCTGCTCCCGGCCAAAGGCATGACCCTGCCGTTCATCTCTTATGGCGGTTCTTCGTTGTTGGCCATGGCGCTGACCATGGGTTTCGCGCTAGGGCTCACGCGGAAGCGGCCCATGGCGGGCCGGCTGAAGCATCCGGCGCGCGCCGAGCACGAGACGGACCACGCGGAGGCAAGGGGGCAGACGGCTTGACGCAGACGATACTACTCGCCGCTGGAGGCACAGGGGGACATCTCTTTCCGGCCACGGCTCTGGCTCAAGAACTGACGCGCCGCGGTTTCGCCGTGGAACTCGCCACGGACGAGCGCGCCGAGCAATACGGGACGGACTTCCCCGCTCGCGCGGTCTATCGCGTCCCGTCTGCAACGTTCACGAGCCGCAAGCCGCTTGCCGTGATGAAGACGTTCGGCCGTTTGGGCAGTGGCTTCTTGCGGGCGCGGCGTCTCCTCGAAATGGTGCAGCCCCACGTCGTCGTCGGCTTCGGCGGCTACCCCACGCTCCCCCCCATCATGGCGGCACGGTCGCTCGGCATACCGACGGTGATCCACGAGCAGAACGCGGTTATGGGCCGGGCCAACCGTCTGCTGTCCCGCTTCGCCGACGCCGTCGCACTGTCTTTTTCGTCGACCAAGCATTTGCGGCGCAGCGCCGAGAAGCGTGCGCAGGTGACAGGCAACCCCGTGCGCGATGCGGTGCTCTCCTATCGCAACATCCCTTATGTCCCCCCGGAGCCGGCCGGCCGCCTGTTGGTGCTTATCTTCGGCGGTAGCCAAGGCGCGCATTTCTTTTCCGAAGTGTTGCCGCCGGCCCTGGAACGGATGCCGTCGCCCTTACGCTGGCGGCTAACCGTGGTGCAGCAGGTCCGCCCCGAGGACCTCGCCTCGGTACGCGAAGCCTATAAGCAGGCGGACATCTCCGCCCATTTGGCCCCGTTTTTTCGCGATCTCCCCGAGCGCATGGCCAACGCCCATTTGGTGATTTCCCGCGCCGGCGCTTCCACCGTGGCCGAACTGACCGCGATCGGCCGGCCCGCGCTTCTGGTGCCGCTGCCCCATGCCCTCGATAACGATCAGCTCGAAAACGCCATGCGGCTGGAGGAAGCCGGCGGCGGCTGGTGCATGCGCCAGGCTGACATTACGGTCGAGCGCTTGTCCGAGGAGCTTGAGGGCCTGTTCGGCGCGCCGGACAGGCTCGCCAAGGCCGCCGCGAAGTCCAAGGCCATGGCCAATACCGACGCGGTGAAGAAACTCGCCGACCTCGTCGGGGAACTCGCAGGGCCTGAGGAGTAGGCGTCAGATGCATTTGCCACCGCCGGAAGCGACAGGCCTGTTCCACATCGTGGGAATCGGTGGCATCGGCATGAGCGCCATTGCCGAGGTCATGCACACGCGCGGCTATCGCGTACGAGGCAGCGACCTGAAGGACGGCGCCAATCTGGCGCGCCTGCGCAATCACGGCATCACCTGCCTCATCGGCCACGATCCGGGGAACGTCGAAGGCGCGGCCTATCTCGTCATCTCGAGTGCAGTGAAGGCCGGCAATCCAGAGTTCGAGGCGGCCAAGGAGCGCGGTATTCCCGTCATTCGCCGCGCCGAGATGCTGGCTGAACTGATGCGCCCCTGCACCACGGTCTCGGTCACGGGCACGCACGGCAAGACCACGACCACCTCGATCATCGCCGACCTCCTGCAAGGCGGCGGGCTCGACCCCACGGTCATCACCGGCGGGATCATCAATGCCTGGGGTACCAACGCTAGGATCGGCCAGGGCGAATGGATGGTGGTCGAGGCCGACGAGTCCGACGGGACCTTCGTGAAGCTCCCTACTCAGATCGGCGTCGTGACCAATATCGATCCCGAGCACATGGACTTTTGGGAATCGGAAGAGGCGCTTTACGGGGCGTTCGAGCAGTTCATCGATTCCATTCCCTTCTACGGTCTGGTCATCGCTTGCATCGATCATCCGGTAGTGCGCGCGCTCCTGGCGCAGCTCGGCGGTGCCGAGAACGGACGCCGCACGCTCACCTATGGCGTGGCGCGGGACGCGGACATCAAGTTGTTCAATGTGCGCCCCGATCACGCCACCATGACATTCGATGTCCGTCTGGGCTCAGGCGTTGCAGGCGGCGCCCGCGAGATCAATGACCTCATGCTGCCGGCGCTCGGCCACTACAACGCCCTGAATGCCCTCGGCGCGATCGCGGTTGCGACCGAGGCGGGCATCACCGACGAGGTGATCCGTTCCACGCTCGCCGCGTTCGCCGGGGTGAAGCGCCGCTTCACCCGAGCCGGCGAATGGCAGGGCGTCGCGGTCTATGACGACTATGCGCATCATCCCGTGGAGATCGCCGCCGTGCTGCGCGGCGCGCGCATGGCCGGCAAGGGCCGCATCATCGCGGTGATGCAGCCGCACCGCTATACGCGCCTGCAAGCATTGTTCAACGAGTTTTCCGCCTGCCTGGACGATGCCGACATTGTCGTGGTGACGCCGGTCTATTCGGCTGGCGAGGCGCCGATCCCCGGTATCGACCGCGACGAGCTTGCGTCCGGTCTACGCCGCCACGGGCATCCCCATGTTCTGACCGTCGATGATGAAATGGGGCTGATCGAAACCGTCGCCACCATCGCCAAGAAAGGCGATCTCGTGGTCGGGTTGGGCGCCGGCACCATCACGGACTGGATCAATGCGCTGCCGTCCAAGCTCGATCAGCATGGGGGCGCGGCGTGAACGGCGCCAAACTGCTTGAGAGCTTGATCCCGCGCCTGCCGGACTTGCGCGGACGGCTCGCGGCCGATGCGCCGCTCAAGGACTACACCTGGTTCCGCGTCGGCGGCCCGGCTGAACTCCTCTACTCGCCCGCCGACGAGGCCGACCTCGCGTATTTTCTCAAAGCTCTTCCGGCGGACATGCCCATCACCAATATCGGCCTCGGCTCGAACCTCCTGGTGCGCGACGGCGGCATCGAAGGCGTGGTGATCCGTCTTGGCCGCGGCTTTGGCGAGATCACGGTGGAGGAGGGCCACCGGCTGCGCGTCGGCACCGCGGTGCCCGATGTGAAGGTGGCACGCGCCGCGGCCGATGCCGGCATTGCCGGGCTCTCCTTCTATCGCGGCATTCCAGGCAGCGTCGGCGGGGCGCTGCGCATGAACGGCGGCGCTCATGGGAGGGAGACCTGCGAGGTGCTGGTCGAGGCCCGCGCCGTGGACCGCCGGGGCGACATCCATGTGCTCCCCGTGGCCGACTTCGATTACCGCTACCGCCATTGCGGCGCGCCTGACGACTACATCTTCACCGAGGCGTTGTTCCAAGGAGAGCCGGGCGACCCTGTGAAGATCCTCGCCGAGATGGACGAGATCGCCGCCTACCGCGAGGAGGTGCAGCCTATCAAAAGCCGCACCGGCGGCTCGACCTTCAAGAACCCGCCCGGCAACAAGTCGTGGCAGCTCATCGATGCCGCCGGCTGCCGGGGTCTCGCGGTTGGGGACGCAAAAGTCTCCGAGCTTCACTGCAACTTCCTCATCAATGAGGGCAATGCGACGGCCGCCGACATCGAGACGCTTGGTGAGACCGTGCGGGCGCGGGTTAAGGAAACGAGCGGCATTGAGCTCGAATGGGAGATCAAGCGCCTCGGTAAAGAGGCCTGACGGAGGCCGCGCTTTTCTGGCCGCGCCCCCGTGTCATTCCCCGCGAATACAGGTAATGCAGTAACGATCTTTGCAGGATGACTGGGCGTTCGGCATGAGCCGGGCGCGGGTTCCTCATGCCGACCAACCGACGGGGGCTGTTCCATGGCTGACAAGCAAACGCACGTCGCGGTGCTGATGGGAGGGCTGTCATCCGAGCGCGAAGTCTCGCTCAACTCGGGCAAAGCCTGCGCCAAAGCGCTTGAAGGCGAGGGTTACAAGGTCACGACGCTCGATGTGGGCCGCGACGTGGCCGCGAAGCTTACCGAGATCGCGCCGGATGTCTGCTTCAACGCGCTCCACGGGCGCTGGGGAGAGGACGGCTGCATCCAGGGCCTGCTGGAGACCATGGGCATCCCCTATACCCATTCCGGTGTGCTCGCCTCCGCGCTCGCTATGCACAAGGAGCGCGCCAAAGCGGTCTTGCGGGAGGCGGACGTGCCTGTCGCCGAAAGCCGCGTGGTCAGCCGGGCCGAGGCCGCCAAAGGCCACGTCATGGCCCCGCCATACGTCATCAAGCCCCCTGCGGAAGGCTCCTCCGTCGGCGTCTACATCGTCCGGGAGGATCAGGCTAACCCGCCGCAAGAGCTGAATTCCGCCGATTGGGCGCTCGGCGAGGAATTGATGGTGGAGCGATTCATCCCCGGCCGGGAGCTCACCTGCGCCGTCATGGGCGAGGAAGCCCTAGGGGTCATCGAGATCCAACCGGCGGGCGGGCTTACCTTCTACGATTATGAGTCAAAATACGCGCCCGGGGGCTCAATTCACGTGCTCCCGGCGCCGCTTAAACCAAATGTTTACCAATTGGTACAGAAGCTGTCCCTAGCGGCTCATAGGGCACTGGGCTGCCGTGGGGTCAGTCGTACCGACTTCCGATTCGACGACCGCCCAGAAGGTACGGGGGAACTGATCTGCCTTGAGATCAATACCCAGCCAGGCATGACGTCCACGTCTCTGGTGCCCGAGCTCGCAGCCTATGGCGGCCGCTCGTTCGGAGAGCTGGTTCGCTGGATCGTGGAGGACGCGTCGTGCAATCGCTAGGCCCGTCAAAGGGTTACGCCAGAGGGAAGGGGTCTCAGAAGGCCCTGTTGGCGCGTGGCATCGCCGTGCCGCGCGAGCGCCGTCTGCCGGTCTTGTCCGGCACGCGGGCCCTCGTCACGCGCAACCCCAAGGCCGTCCGCCTCGGTCGCACGCGCGACCGCATGCAGGGTAAGTGGATCCTTTTTTCCGGGCTTTTCCTCGCCAGTGCCGTCCTCTATGGCGCCATTATCGGCGGCCAGACCGGGCGCCTGTTCGACGCGGCGGTCACCGGCGTGGAGCGGCTTGTCGTTGCCGTCGGTTTCGGCGTGAAGCGGGTCACCGTGGAAGGCCAGACAAACGCCACCGACAGCGCGATCACGACGGCCCTTGCCGCGGGCCCCGAGACCTTGATGCTGACCTTCGACACCGCCGCCGCCAAGGCGCGGCTGGAGGGGGTGCCGTGGATCCGGCACGCCCAAGTCATGCGGCTTCTGCCCTCGACCCTCCAAGTGGTCATCGAGGAGCGCGAGCCCTATGCGGTCTGGCAGAACCAGGGAAAGACATTCGTGGTCGACGAAGCCGGCGTGGTGCTCGCGCCCGCTCTCCCGCAGGCCTTTCCGCAGCTGCCGCTCGTGGTCGGCGAGGGCGCCGGCAAGCATGCAGCCGAGCTCTACGCGACGCTCGAGCCCTATCACGATCTGAAGCGCAAGATGCTCGCGGCGCTGCGGGTCGGCGACCGGCGCTGGACGCTAAAGCTTCGCACCGGCACGGAGATCATGCTGCCCGACGGCAATGTCGAGATGGCGCTCGAGTCGCTCACCAAGCTCGAGCAAGAGCGCAACGTTCTGGCTAGGGATTTCGCCGCTATCGATCTGCGGCTGCTGGACCGCATCACCGTGCGTATGCGCGAAGCCGCCGCCATGCCTTTGGACGAAACCGCGCCCGCCGATGTGCCTACGGCGGCAACCGGTGCCGCGCCCAAGGGCAGGACATAGGACGGGGTGAGGACAGGGGGATGACATACAACGCCACGATCAGAGGAAAGCGTCAGCGCATCGTGACCGCACTCGACATCGGCACGAGTAAAGTGTGCTGCCTGATCGGCAAGACCTCGGCGACGCCCGATTGGTTCGAGGGCAACGGTGACACGCTGCACTTCGAGGTGCTCGGCTTCGGCCATACCCGTTCCGAGGGCCTGAAGGCCGGCATGGTCACCCATCTCGATACCGCCGAGCAGTGCATCCGCGCGGCCGTTGACGGGGCCGAGCGCATGGCTGGCGTCACCGTCGAGGATGTGCAGCTTTCCGTCACGGCCGGACGCATCAAAAGCGAGAGCTTCTCGGCGAGCGTGGCGCTCCCGTCCGGTGCGGTACGCGACGACGACGTTTTCCGTTTGCTCGCCGGCGGGCGCCAATACGCCGCCCGCGACAAGCGCACGGTCCTTCACGCCCTGCCCACCGATTACCGTCTCGATGAGAACGGCGGCATCAGCGAACCGCATGGCATGTGCGGCGAGCGCCTGTCCGTCGATCTTCACGCCGTCACCGCCGATGAAGTCGCGATGCGCAACCTCATGCTGTGCGTGGAGCGCTGCCATCTCGGCGTATCGGGTCTCGTCGCAGCGCCCTATTCGAGCGCCTTGTCGGTCGTCACATCGGACGAAGCCAAGCTCGGCGTCGCCTGCATCGATTTCGGGGCCGGCACCACGACTCTCTCCGTGATCGCCGACGGACATTTCATCCATGCAGACGCCATCGCGCTTGGCGGCAACGGCATCACCACCGACATTGCCCGCACGCTCGGCGCGCCTATCGAGCATGCGGAACGCCTTAAGACGCTGCATGGCAGCGCCTTCGCCACGCTGTCCGACGAGCGGGAGATCATCACCTACCCCTGCGTCAGCGGCATGGCGCAAGGAAGTCTCAATCAGATCACGAAGGCACAGCTCGCCTGCATCATCCGGCCGCGCGTCGAGGAGATCCTCGATCTCATGCGTCATCGGCTTGCGGGAAGCGGTTTCGCCGCCGAGGTCGCCCAGCACCTGGTGCTGACCGGCGGCGGCAGCCAGCTTACGGGTCTCCCGGAGCTTGCCTCGAATATGTTTGGACGCCCGGCGCGGCTTGGCCGCCCGCGCGTCATGACGGGTTTGCCGCCAGCGGCCGCTGCGCCGGATTTCTCCGCCGCCATCGGTCTCTTCCTGCATTGGGCACGCGGCGACGACAAGCTCGGTGCCCGCACCGAGCAACGGTTCTTGCGTACGGGGACAGGCTACTTCGCCAAGGTCGGCGAGTGGATCATGGAGAACTTTTAAACGGACACGAGCTCGAGGGCGCACACGCGGGGAGCGCCGGTTTGAGCCTAAGCAAGGGACAATTCGCAAGGATTGGAAGCCGTCATGACTATCAACCTTAAAGTGCCAGACCTGACCGAACTCAAGCCGCGCATCACCGTGTTCGGAGTGGGCGGCGCTGGCGGCAATGCCGTCAACAACATGATCGAGCGCGGTCTCAAGGGGGTGGAGTTCGTCGTCGCCAATACCGACGCGCAAGCCCTGATGAGCTCCAGCGCCGAGCGGCGCATCCAGATGGGCGCCAACGTCACTGAAGGTCTCGGTGCCGGGTCCAAGCCGGAGATCGGCGCGGCGGCGGCCGAGGAGGCCATGGCGGACATCAAGGCCCATCTCGTCGGCTGCCACATGGCCTTCATCACCGCGGGCATGGGCGGCGGCACCGGTACGGGCGCGGCGCCCGTGATTGCACGTGCCAGCCGTGAGGAAGGCATCCTCACCGTCGGCGTGGTGACCAAGCCGTTCCAGTTCGAAGGCGCGCGGCGCTATCGCGCGGCCGAGGCCGGCATCGAGGAGCTTCAGAAATACGTCGATACGCTCCTCATCATTCCGAACCAGAACCTGTTCCGCATCGCCAACGAGAAGACGACCTTCACCGATGCTTTCGGCATGGCTGATGACGTGCTGCGCTCCGGCGT
>CAYWIA010000046.1:0-2800 GCA_964458245.1 uncultured Methyloceanibacter sp.
CTGCGCGAGGTGCGCGCCGACGACCGCCTGTCGCGCACGCCTTTCATCATGGTCACCGCCGAATCCAAGACCGACAACGTGATCGCGGCGAAGAAGGCCGGCGTGAACAACTACATCGTCAAGCCGTTCAACGCCGCAACACTCAAATCGAAGATCGACGCCATCTTTGGCGGCGCTCCCTAAGAGGGCCGAGCGGAACATTCGTTTCAAAAGGGACTTTTTCCGAAAGAGGGGTTTTGTCGATGGGTCGTGAGGCTGGGGGAACCGAAACGAAGCGGGCGGCGCGCCAGAAGGCTTGCGGCTGCGAATCGCATTCGGTCGCGGCAGAGATAACCGCTCTTGTAAATACGCTGCGCGAGCTCGCGGCCATCCGCGCCACCGCCGAGGACGCCGCGGCGCGCATCCTCGATTCTGCGGAAGGCCTGCTGGCGCTCGCCGACAAGGAAGAGGCCAAGAAGGCCGAGGACGCGATCCTGTCGATCATGACGGCGTGCGGCTTCCACGACCTCGTGGGTCAGCGGGTGACCAAGATCACCCAGACCTTGGACCGGGTGATCGCCGGACGCCTGAATGACGATGACACGCCGGGGCCAAGCCAAGCGCCGCAATCCGAGATCGCGCTCGAAGGTCCGTCGCTGCCCGCCGGCAAGGCGGATCAAGCGCAGATCGACGCGTTGTTCAGCGAAAAGAACTAGCGCTCACCATCGAAGCCCGCGCATGGCGGCGATCGGCCGCCTGCCCTCCTGCCCGAATAGTTGGGTCAGGTGCGCCGCGTCGAGCGCTTCGCCGCCTTCGCCCGGCGCATGCAGCCCGCTCGCCACGAAGACGGCGTCGATGCCAAAACTGCCGGCCCCGGCGATATCGGTCTTGAGGCCGTCGCCGATGGCCAGCACCCGCGCCCTGTCGAGGGTCTCGCCCGCGAGCCGGCCTGCGGTCTCCAAGGCCAATTCATAGACCGGCACATGGGGCTTGCCCGCGTAGATCACCTTGCCGCCGAATGTTTCGTAGACCGCGGCCAGCGCACCGGCGCAGTAGACGAGCCGATGTCCCCGCTCGACCATGTGGTCCGGGTTGGCGCAGATCATGAGGAGGCCGCGCGCGGCGAGCGCCCCCAAGAGACCCGTGTAGTCGTCCGGCGTCTCGACGTCGTCGTTGAACGGACCCGAGCACACGACAAGCTCCGCCTCCTCCGGCCCGGTCAGCGCGATGTCGAGCCCATCGAAGATCGCCCTGTCGCGCTCGGGCCCGAGATGGAAAACCCGGGCGCCGGCGTGCTTGCCGAGTTCGTGGCGCGTCAGATCGCCGGAGGTGACCGTCGCATCGTAGGCCCCATCGGGCACGCCGAATTCGCGAAGCTGCTCTTGTACGGCGGGACTCGGCCGCGGCGAGTTGGACAACAGCACGACCACCCCTCCTTGGTCGCGGAATGCGCGCGTCGCGGCGGAAGCCTCCGGAAAAGCGGTTCGCCCATTGTGCATGACACCCCAAATATCAACGAACCAGGCGCGGTAGCCTTTGCCGATGTCTTGCACGGAGTCGACGATGGGGACGGCGAAAGAAGTTGCGGTCATGGCGCTCGGTTAGAGGCTTGGGGGATCGGGGTCAAGGACGCCGCTGGTCGCGCTTTCCGTCGCATCTGAGGCGGGGCGCTGATAAAATTCTCGCCACGCCGACTCACGGCGACGGCATCGGGCCCCGCGCTTCGGCGATGGAGACGGAAATGCGTCATCTTATACTCAAGATTGGTTTGGCGAGCGTAAGCGCTCTCGGGTTTATCGGGCTCAACCAACCTGCGAAAGCGTTCTCACCGCCTGCCCTGGACGAAGCCCGACCGCTGGTGATCCATGTTGAAGACATGGAAGACGAGGCGGTCGACGAGGATCTTCAGTCCGAGATCTACGCACCGGGATCGGGCGAGGACGCAGAAGGCGAAGCTGGAGGCAAGGAAGAAGCTGGAGACAAGAAAGAGGAGGAGTAAGCACTCTTCCGTCAGACACCCAACGGCGCGTCCTTGCGGGCGCGCCGTTTTTATTTAGTGCGCGCCGGCGTTCTCGAGTTCCCTCGACAGCGCCGCGTTCATGGGCTGCGGCTCCCCGAAAAGATGGCCTTGGGCAAACTCGACTCCGTGGTCGAGCAGTTCCGCGACGTCGCCCTCCCTCTCCACCTTCTCGATGATGAGCTGCATGCCGAGTCCATCCAGACGGCGCTTCAGATCCGCGGCTTTGCGGCCCGGCCCACCGAGGAAGCGCTCGGCGCCGACCTTGACGTAGCGGAAATAGCGGTCGCTCAACGCGCCGAAGTCGGCCTCGATGTCGGCCACGTTGTCGAGGCAGAACGTGTAGCCGAGCGCGCCCAAAGTATCGAGACAGCTGAGTTCGGTCTGGGTCAGGCCGAGCATCTCGGTCTGGTTGATCTCGAAAACCAGGTTCTCGCTGAGGCTGTTGTTCTCCTCCATGAACTCGATCAACTCGGGGTAATAATCGGAGTCGAGCAAGGAGTGCATGGAGACATTGCCGAACACGCCCTTGATCCGCGTGTCGGGCCCAAGCCGGCGCAACACCTGAACGCTGCGCACCAGAAGCACATTGTCGATCAGCGGCATCAAGGCCGAGCGCTTGGCCACGGGCATATACTCGCCGGGCAAGACCAGCGTGCCATCCGCTTGCCGGATCCGCGTCAGCGCTTCGAAGTAGCGAATCTTACGGTCGGGCAAGATCACGGTCGGCTGAAGATAGAGGTCGACCCTGCCCTCCTCGATCCCCTCGCGAAGGATGTTGAGCATCCGATCATCATCGTCGTC
>CAYWIA010000046.1:2900-13505 GCA_964458245.1 uncultured Methyloceanibacter sp.
GCTCTCCAGAACCAACTCCGGCTCTGGCTCCGCGAAAGGCTCAGGCTCGATCTCGACTTCAACTTCTTCCTCAAGCGTAAGGAGCGGCGGGGCGGGCGGCACGTCGCGCCATCCGGCCTTGTCCATCCTCGGCGCGGGGGCCTCAAGATTGCCGGAGAGAGACTTGATCTGTCCTTCGAGAACCCCGAGCTCGCTGGCAATCCTGTCGCGCTCGGTACGATTCTCCGCATGAACCTCGGTGCGCAATGCTTCGATCCGCGCATAAACGTTCTCAAGCTCGCCGGCGAAAGCGGTATTTGCGCGGCCACCAGCGACATCTCCCAGCGCGCCCCCGGCAACAGCCTGGTCCAGCCGCTCCACCTTGTCGGAGAGACCGTCAAGGCGCGAAAGATTGTCCTCGACCCGGTCGAGACGCTGCAAATCGGTGTCGATGATTTCGAGGGCTTCTTCGAGCTCGCCGAGGCGATCGCCGCTAGCGCCGCCACCGCGCGATCCGCGCCCCGTCCCGACGAAGGACGCGGCCATGACCAGAAACAGCGCCGCCGTGCCGATCAAAACCGGCAAGAGCGGCAGACCGGCCTGAAAGGTCAGCCCAGCTGCAAATGCGGCCGCGGTGATGGCCATAGCGATCAGAACGATCACATCAAGCATGGCGAGCCCTCCTGAGGCGGCGCCCTGCCCATCAGACATGGTGATGCCGGTTTGCATGATCGCGCCGCCCCTCGCCCGGAAATCATGGGCGACAGGCTATTGCAACGCAACATCAAATTGGCCGCCGCATCTGTGATACCAGCCAAGCGCTTCAAGGCCAAGGCTGCGCGGGCTCCAGATCACAGCAAAGGGCGGGTGCGAGGCTGGCCGAGATCGAACTTGGCGAGCTCGGCGAGTGGCGCGATATCAGGAATGAAACACCAGCCGTGCTCCCACTGGATCAGGCCGTCGGCCGAGAGCTTCTTCAGGGTCTTGTTGGTGTGCACCAGGGAGAGGCCAAGCGCGTCGGCGAGATGCTCCTGCGTGAAGGGAAAGCGGACTCTGCCTTCGGTGACGAGGCCGACGTCGTCGGCCCGCAGATAGAGGTGCAGAATGTAATAGGCAGCGCACTCGACGGCGTTTCTGCGGCCAAGGCTCAACAGATGCTCGTTGAGGATCGATTCCTGCCGCGCGGCGAGCCACGTGATGTCGAAGGCGAGGCTCGAACAGTTCTGATAAAGCTCCCAAACGCGCTTTCTGGGGAAGCTGCACAGCACGGCCGGGGTCAGCGTTTCGACCGAATGATCCATGTCGCCCAGCATGGAACCTTGAATGCCGATGAAATCGCCCGGCAGGGCGAAGCTCGTGATCTGCCGGCGCCCGTCGTCCAGGGTCTTGTAGCGGAAGGCCCAGCCCTCAAGCAGCGTGAACAGCTGATCGGAAGGCACCCCCTCCTGGAACACCGTTGAGGCCGGCCCGGTGCGCAACTCGCCCGCCTTCAACGCAGAAATAAAATCGAGCTCTTCGTCACTGACGGACTGAAAGACCGCGCAGGCGCGGAGCGGGCATTGCGGGCACTGAACGCCGTAACTGAAAGGGATGTCCGCCTGCATGACCGCCTCATCTGCGACCCAACCGGGCAATGTGTCAAAGTTAAAAGACAGGGGCTGCGGGGCCCGCGTAAGACTGCACTACATCCCCCGTCGCCGCCAAAATATGCGGCCAAAAGGCAAAGTCACGGCCTACATATCTCTCAGCTCCCGAATGTTGAAAGCAAGCCCTGACCCCGGTCGTCCAGCCGGGGTCAACCTCCTCCTTGGCGACCCCGGGCGGCTCGTTCGCGCCGTGGAAGCTGCCGGCGCAGGTCTTTGGGAATGGGATCTCGGCAGAAACGTCCTCCACATGACGTCCAGCCTCGCCGCGCTTCTCGGGCTCGCGCCCAGAGCGGTGCAGGTTCCTGCCGCGAACTTTTTCGAGCACATCCATCAAGACGACGTCGCGCTGCTCCGGGTTTCCCTGGGCGAGGCCCTGCGCGACGAGAGGCCGTTCACGCATGAGTTCAGGGTTGACCCCCAGGACAACGGCGGAATGCGCTGGCTCAGCTTTAGCGGTCAGGTTCTCGATCGTGCCGAAGACGGTGAGCCGTCGATGCTCGCCGGGCTCTGCTTCGACGTGACGGACCGGCGGCACACGCAGGAAGCCTATGATCTCCTGAACCGCGAGCTTTCGCACCGGATGAAGAACCTGTTTTCGGTCGTGAGCAGCCTGGTCAACATGACCAGCGAAACCCGGCCCGAAGCACGGGACTTCGTGACATCCCTTCAGGCGCGGCTGAATACCTTTGCCGCCACGCACGACGCGCTCATGAAGGGGGCGTGGCACGCGGTCTCGCTGGAGAACCTCGTGGAGAAGGCGCTCTCGCCACTCGGCGTCTGGGACCGCATCGATGTCGAAGCCGCCAATATCTCACTTGGCTCCCAAGACTCGCAGACGATCGTGCTCGTGCTGCACGAGCTTGCCACCAACGCCATCAAATACGGCGCGCTGTCCAACGGGAGCGGGCGGGTCGAGCTCCAATTCCGTTCGCTACCGCCCTCCAAAGACGCCGGGCCGACGCTGGTCATGGTCTGGACGGAAAGCGGGGGACCGGCGGTTTCGGTCCCCAGCGCGCGGGGCTTCGGCATCGGGCTGATCGAACGGCTGACCAAGCGCCAGACCCACGGGGAGACGGTGCTCGACTGGCGCCCGAGTGGCCTGCGCTGCTGCATCGAACTTCCGATCACGCCCGTGAAACCCTAGGAACCGGGTAGGCCGCCGTCTTCGAAGCGGCCATCCCGCAACGGACCTCTGGCGCCGGCCAGCGCGCCATGGCAGATCTCTGTCATGGGCGAACCCGCCGATCTTTCCGACAAGGCCACGCTGTTCCAGGCCTATGTCGATCTGATCAACTCTGAACGAGAGACGATATGGGCGCGGCACAACGCCTTGCTCGTCGCCAACTCGCTGATCGTGGGGGCGCTGGCCTTGAGTCCGACGGCCTTGGGGGCGAGCCGTTGGGCCGGTTTCGCCGTGATCGGGGCGGGCCTCCTGATCAGCACGGCATGGCTTTTGATCACGATTCATGGGTGGCTGATGATGCGCCGGCATGCGGAAATAGCAGGTACGTTCACCGCCGAGCATTTCCAGCATCTGCCCAACCCTTTCGCCGATCTCACCTACCGCCGCTCGGGTCTTTGGATCCATGGGCTTGCCCTTGCGGTCATCGGCATCTTCATCGCCATCTACCTGGGGCTCGGCTTGGGTCGGGCGCTGTCTGGCCTCGGGCTGACGCCGTAACCCCTTTTTTAACGTCGTTCGGGCATCAAGCGGTCTTCCGGCACCGCTCGATGTTCGCGGCCATGCGCCTGTTGACACCGCGCAAGGCTCGCCCTTACAAGCGGCGCTATTGGCACTCACATTGCTTGAGTGCCAACCAGCAGCGTTCCAGCGAATAAGGAGCAGAAATCCATGAAATTCCGTCCCCTGCATGACCGCGTCGTGGTCAAGCGGCTCGAGGAGGAGCAGAAGACCAAAGGCGGCATCATCATTCCCGATACCGCAGCCGAAAAACCGCAGACCGGCAAGGTCGTTTCCGCAGGGCCCGGCGCCCGTGGCGAGGACGGCAAGATCCAGCCCCTGGGCGTGAAGGCCGGCGACAAGGTGCTGTTCGGCAAATGGTCGGGCACCGAGGTCAAGATCGATGGCGACGACCTCCTGATCATGAAGGAGTCCGACATCATGGGCATTCTCGGCTAACGCCCCTCACCCCTTCGAAACACCGCCCGTCAAGATGCCGGCCGAGCCGGCGCCTCGAGGGCGCGACCCCAAAACGGAGAGCATTTCAATGGCAGCTAAAGATGTGAGATTTGCCGCCGACGCCCGCGAGCGCATGCTGCGCGGCGTCGACGTGCTGGCCAACGCGGTCAAGGTGACGCTCGGTCCCAAAGGCCGCAACGTCATCATCGAGAAGTCGTTCGGCGCCCCGCGCTCGACCAAGGACGGCGTCACCGTGGCCAAGGAGATCGAGCTTGACGATAAGTTCGAGAACATGGGCGCGCAGATGTTGAAAGAGGTCGCCCAGAAAACCAACGAGACCGCGGGCGACGGCACCACGACCGCGACCGTGCTGGCACAGGCGATCGTACGCGAGGGCCTGAAGGCCGTCGCCGCCGGCATGAACCCGATGGACCTGAAGCGCGGCATCGACAAGGCCGTGATCGAGGTGGTCGAGGCTATCCGCAAGCAGTCGAAAGAGGTCAGCGGCTCCGCCGAGATCGCCCAGGTCGGCACCATTTCGGCCAACGGCGAGAAGACCATCGGCGACATGATCGCCCAGGCCATGAAGAAGGTCGGCAATGAGGGCGTGATCACCGTCGAGGAGGCCAAGAGCCTCGACAGCGAGCTCGAAGTGGTCGAGGGCATGCAGTTCGACCGCGGCTACATCTCGCCCTACTTCATCACCAACGCCGAGAAGATGATCACCGAGCTCGATAACCCCTACATCCTCATCTACGAAAAGAAGCTGTCGGGCCTTCAGTCCATGCTTCCGCTCCTGGAGTCCGTGGTGCAGTCGGGCCGTCCGCTGCTCATCATCGCCGAGGACGTCGAGGGCGAGGCTTTGGCCACTCTCGTGGTCAACAAGCTGCGCGGCGGTCTGAAGGTCGCCGCGGTCAAGGCGCCGGGCTTCGGCGATCGCCGCAAGGCCATGCTTCAGGACATCGCCATCCTGACCGGCGGCGAGATGATCTCCGAGGATCTCGGCATCAAGCTCGAGAACGTCACGGTGCAGATGCTCGGCAAGGCCAAACGCGTCACCATCACCAAGGACGACACCACGATCGTTCGCGGCGGCGGCAAGAAGGACGACATCGAGGCGCGCGTCGGTCAGATCAAGCAGCAGATCGAAGACACCACCTCCGACTATGACCGCGAGAAGCTGCAAGAGCGGCTGGCGAAGCTCGCCGGCGGTGTTGCCGTGATCAAGGTCGGCGGCGCCACCGAGGTCGAGGTGAAGGAGAAGAAGGATCGCGTGGACGATGCTCTGAACGCGACCCGGGCGGCCGTCGAGGAAGGCATCGTTCCCGGCGGCGGCGTAGCCCTGTTGCACGCCTCCAAGGGCATCAAGTCCAAGGGCGACAACGAGGACCAGGAGGCCGGCATCAATATCGTGCGCCGCGCGCTCCAGGCGCCGATCCGCCAGATCGCCGAGAACGCCGGTGTCGAAGGCTCGATCGTCGTCGGCAAGGTGCTGGAGCAGAAGTCGCCGTCCTTCGGCTACGACGCGCAGAACGACACCTATGTGGACCTGATCCAAAAAGGCATCATCGACCCCGCCAAGGTCGTCCGCACCGCCCTTCAGGATGCGGCGTCGGTCGCCGGCCTGCTGGTCACCACCGAGGCGGGCGTGGCCGAGTCGCCGAAGAAGGACGACGGCGGCATGCCGGGAATGCCGGGTGGCGGCATGGGCGGCATGGACATGATGTAGGCTTGTCCTAGCTCATCACTGACTTTGCGGAAGGGGCGGCCAGTGGCCGCCCCTTCTTGTTTTGGGGGGTCCCCCCTGCTTTTTTTCGAACACCCCGGAACATCCTCGGGCGTGCGCCGTTTTCAGAGAGCTCGCGCACCAACGGGGGATCGCGCCATGGAAATCCATTTTGCAGCCCTTGCTACGGCGCCTCTGATCGGGGCCGTCGTTTCATTAACTGCCGCCGCCATAATTGCTTGGTTCTTCGAGAGCATCAGCGACGACTAGGCGGCTGCTATGGGCGGCCTATTGCCGCCCATTAATCTTGGGCCCGGTTTCCGGCCTCGCGCGGGCCAAGCTTACGCATTCGTAATTTCCCCAAGCCCAGACTTTGGCCCTATCGTCCCGCCATTCGTGCTCCCTTGTTCTAGGGGGCTCATCGAGGGTCGCTCCCATATGGCGAAATTCCGCGACACGGCCAACGAGTTTGCTCGCATCGCCTTCCCCTATTTCCGCGGCAGCGACCGCTTATGGGGGCGCGGGCTGCTGCTCGTGGTCATCGCGCTCCAGCTGTTCCAGGTCTGGCTGAACGTCCGATTCAACGCCTGGTACAACACGTTCTACACGGCGCTTCAGGACAAGAACTGGGAGGTCTTCATCTACCAGTTCGGCGTGTTCACGGTGCTCGCCATCTTCTTCATCGTCACGGCGGTCTACCAGCTCTATTTGCAGCAATGGCTGCAGATCCGCTGGCGCGGCTGGCTGACGGAGGCCTATCTCGGGCGCTGGCTCGCCGATGGCACCCATTACCGGATGCGGCTCAAGGGCGACTCCGCCGACAACCCCGACCAGCGCATCGCCGACGACATCCGCCTGTTCGTCAACGGTACGCTCGACATCGGCATCGCGTTGCTCGGCTCGGTCGTCACGCTGGTTTCCTTCATCGTGATCCTGTGGAACCTGTCCTCCGCGACGCCGCTGATGATCGGCGATGCGTCCTACCAGATCCCCGGCTACCTGGTGTGGGCGGCGCTCGTGTATTCGATCATCGGCACGTGGGTGACGCATCTCGTGGGACGCCCGCTCATCAGGCTCAATTTCGACCAGCAGCGCTACGAGGCCGATTTCCGATTTTCTCTCGTGCGCTTGCGGGAGAACGCCGAGGAAGTGACGCTGCTTTCCGGCGAGCCCGCCGAGGAGGCGCGCCTCCACGACCGCTTCGCCCATGTGATCCGAAACTGGTACGGCATCATGAGCCGCACCAAAAAGCTGACGTTTCTGACCGCCGGCTATAGCCAGGTGGCGATCATCTTTCCGTTCCTAGTGGTGAGCCCGGTCTATTTCTTCGGCACGCTCACCCTAGGCGGGCTGATGCAGATCGCCCAGGCGTTCGGCCAGGTGCAAAGCGCGCTGTCCTTTTTCGTCACGGCCTATTCCAGCATTGCCGATTGGAAGTCGGTGCTCGACCGGCTCTCCGGCTTCGAGGCCTCGATCGACTGGGCCCAGAAGCTCAGCGAGACCGCGCCGCGGGTCGAATTCATCAGTCAGGGCGCGGGCACGCTGCATGTGGAGCAGATGTCCGTCGGGCTGCCCAACGGCGAGGAGATCGTGCGCCTATCGGACCTCGTCATCGCGCCGGGCGAGCGCATCCTGGTGACGGGGCCGTCGGGCTCGGGCAAGACCAGCCTGTTCCGGGCACTCGGCGGCGTATGGCCTTTCGGCTCAGGCTCCGTGCGCATTCCCGAGGGCGCCAGCGTGCTGGTGCTGCCACAGCGGTCTTACCTGCCGCTCGGGACCTTGCGCGGCGCGCTGGCCTATCCGGGACCCGAGGATGCCTTCACGCCCCAAGATATCGAGACGGCTCTCGAGGAGGTCGGGCTCGGGCATCTCCGCGAGAAACTCGACGAGACCGCCTATTGGGCCGACACGCTCTCCGGCGGCGAGCAGCAACGGCTCTCCATTGCCCGCGCGCTGCTGCACAAGCCGCAATGGCTGTTCCTAGACGAGGCGACCAGTGCGCTGGACGAAGAGTCCGAGGCCTCGCTTTACCGGCTTCTGCTGGAACGGCTGCCGGACTCGGCCATCGTGTCGATCGGGCACCGGTCGAGCCTCAACGAGTTCCACGGCCGGTTCTTCAAGCTGTCGCCGGAAGAGGACGGGCGCCACCGTCTGGCGGAAGCCCAACAAGCGCCGAAGGCCGTGGCCTAGGCCTCACTTCACGCAGCCGCTCTCGGCATCGAGGCCATTGGGATCGCCCCAGTCATTGGCCGGGACGTCGGGGAAGGACTTGCCGAACTCCTGCTTCACCATCTCGAATTTGGAGGGCACGTTGGAGTTCTCCGGGAAATCAACGATCCAGAAATAGTCGAAATTGTCGTCCGGCCATTCGCGCGGCACGCCGGGCAGAATGTCGAGATGGAAGAGCTGCCGAAGGGTCACCGCCGCCTCTTGCTGATATTTGTCGTCGAGCGCCTTGTTGGCGATGTGCTTGTGCTCCCAGACCATCACGACGGTCTTCCCCTTGAGGGCCGGGTTGTTGAGGATGTTCCCGGCCGCCTCACGCGTCCGGGCGTTCAGCGCCTCGGTGAACTTCTTTTCGTCCGCCTCGGGCAGCACCGAATAATAGATGATCGGCTTGCCCCAGCTGTTTACCGCGGGCGTCGCGAGCTCCATCGTGTGCAGGGTGATGGCGAAGAAGTAGGCCGGCGGCGCGTCCTCGGTGAACAGCGACTTGGCGGCATCCTTGCCAAGATAATTGTATTTCAGCGCTTGCGCCCGCTGCCGACCGGTGTCGCAGAGCTTCCAATCGTCGGCCTTCTCGCCATGGCGCAGGATGACGATGCGCGAGGGAGCGGCCAAGGCGGCGGTGACGGACGCGGCAAGCAGGGCCGCAGAGATGGCAAGACGAATCCACATGGCGGCCGGAGACTAGCCGCTGGCGCGCAACATCGCCATTCACCTCGCAGTGAACTTTCGTCTTTTTTAGGTTGAGAGAGCCGAAACGATCGCCGCGCGCAATTCGGCGGCCCGCGGGCCCCAGGCGGCGCCCTTGGCCGCCAGCAGATGCGCTTGGCTCTTGAGGATCAGCCCATCGTCCAGCACTTTGAGGTGGTTCGCCCTCAGCGTGGTGCCGGTAGTGGTGATGTCGACGATCAGCTCCGACGTGCCGGTGGCGGGTGTGGCCTCGGTGGCGCCGACGCTCTCGACGATGCGGTAGCCTGTCACGCCCTTCTTGGCGAAGAAGCGCCGCGTGAGGTTCATATATTTCGTGGCGACGCGCAGAGGGCGGCCGTGGGCCCGGGCGAACTGCTCGGCCACATCCTCCAAGTCCGCCATACGCGACACGTCGAGCCAGCATTCCGGCACAGCAACGATCACGTCCGCATGGCCGAAGTTCAGCGGCGCAAGAAACTCGACTGTGCCGTCCACGTCGGTGAGCGTCTCGCGCACCAGGTCCTCGCCGGTGATGCCCAAGTGCACACGGCCCGCCTTGAGCTGATGCACGATCTCAGCGGCGGAAGTGTATTCGACCTCAATGTCGGGAAGACCTTCGAGCTGACCCCGATAGCCGCGCTCGTGCCCTTTGACGCGCAACGGGTAGCCCGCCCGCTCGAACAGCTCGGCGGCCTTCTCCTTCAGCCGACCCTTGGACGGCACGGCGATAACGAGCGCGGGCGCGGTCATGGCGCGCTCCTCTCCACCGCGGCGAGCAGACGCTCGGTGTGAATGGCCGAGCCCACGGCCGGCACGGGCCGCGGTGCGCCGAGCGCGGCCAGCAGATTGTCGTAGCGCCCGCCGCCGGCGACCGGCTCGGTTTCGCTCAGGCCCGCAGCTTCGATCTGGAACACGAGGCCCGAATAATATTCGAGCTTGCGGCCGAACTCGGTGTCGAAGGTGGCGCGGGTCAGATCGACGCCGGCGCGCTCGAGCCGATCGAACCGGCGCAAGACGGCATCCAGCGCGGCGTCGACGTCGAGGCCCGCACCTTTCGCGATCATGGCAATTTTCTCGGTGGCCTCGCGCGGGGCCGCAGAGACGGCGAGGTAATAGTCGATCACGGTCGCCACCTCTTTCGGCAGCGGATCGGCGCGCAGGTCGGCGGCGTGATCGCACAGGCGCGCGGTGATCTCGCGCAAGGAGCGGTTGCCCGCGAGCGGAATATTTTGCGCCTCGAGATAGGCAGCGACCATCTCCTCGGCGGCCGCTTGGTCGGCGCCGCCGATCTTCTCCGCCAGCGCCGCCGTCAGGCCGTCCGTCTCCGGAGGTTCGCCTTTGGCCAGACGCGCCAGCAGCGCGTGGAACACGGGCGGCCGCCAGAAATAATGACGCAGCTTCAAGCGCCAGCGCTCGGGCAGCTGAAGCGCATCGATGAGCGCGTAGAACAGCGCGATGTCGCCGAAACGCAGCCAATATTCTCTGAGGCCGGCGCTCTTCACCGCCTCGACCGCGAGCAGCAGCACCTCGACATCGGCGCTCTCCTTGTCGGGCGCGCCGAAACACTCGATGCCGGCCTGGCGGAACTCGCGCGGGTGCGTGGCGCTCGGTCCGAGCGGCTGAAAGCGGAAGGCGGGACCGTTGTAGCAATAGCGGGCCTGGGCGCCCGCGTCGGGGTGGCGCTCCAAATAGAGCCGCGACACCGGCACGGTCAGATCCGGCCTGAGACAGAGCTCTTCTCCGGCCAGGTCGGTGAACACATAGGTGCGCGACCTCACCTGCTCGCCGACCTGGTCGAGAAAGACGCCGGCCGGCTGGATGATGGCGGGCGCGACCGGCTCGTAGCCCGCGCGCGCGAACAGGTCGAGCAACGCCCGCGCCTGGGCCTCGAGAGCCTCGAATGCTTTCGCCGATTCCGCAACCATGGCTGGTTATGCCCTGTGCCGGGCGAGAACTTTCTTAACGGCCTCGACGAGCTCGGCCTCGGGCACGGCGAACTGCGCTTCCGCCTGCTTTTTCAGGTACTCCTCGCGATCCTCGATGGCAGTGAGACCCGCGCCGAGCACGAGATCCTTGATCTGCACCTCGCCGCGTTCCTTCTCGTCGCCGCCCTGAATGACCACGCACGGGGCGCCGCGCCGGTCCGCATATTTCATCTGCGCCTTCATGCCCGACGAACCGAGATAGAGCTCGGCGCG
>CAYWIA010000047.1:0-13461 GCA_964458245.1 uncultured Methyloceanibacter sp.
TGTCGGGGCCGTGCCCGCGGCCCTCGCGGATCTCGATGGTGATGGCGCGGGAGACCACGTCGCGCGAGGCGAGGTCCTTGGCGGAGGGCGCGTAGCGCTCCATGAACTTCTCGCCGTCGGAATTGCGTAAGTAACCGCCTTCGCCGCGCGCGCCCTCGGTGATGAGCACGCCGGCGCCGTAGACGCCGGTGGGGTGGAACTGAACGAACTCCATGTCCTGAAGCGGGAGGCCGGCGCGCAAAACCATCGCGTTGCCGTCGCCGGTGCAGATATGCGCGCTCGTGCAGGAGAAATAGGCGCGGCCATAGCCGCCGGTGGCGAGGATGGTCTGGTGCCCCCGGAAGCGGTGGAGCGAGCCGTCGGCCATGTTGAGGGCGATGACGCCGCGGCAACGGCCCTCGTCGTCCATGATCAGGTCGATGGCGAAATATTCGATGAAGAACTCGGCCGACTGGCGGAGCGCCTGGCCATACATGGTGTGCAGCATGGCGTGACCGGTGCGGTCCGCCGCCGCGCAGGTCCGCTTGGCCGGCCCCTTGCCGTAATCCATGGTCATGCCGCCGAAGGCGCGCTGGAGAATCTTGCCGTCGTCCGTGCGCGAGAAAGGCACGCCCCAATGCTCGAGTTCGTAGACCGCTTGCGGCGCGTTGCGGCAGAGATATTCGATGGCGTCCTGATCGCCGAGCCAGTCGGAGCCCTTGACGGTGTCGTACATGTGCCAGCGCCAGTCGTCGGGGCCCATATTGCCGAGCGCCGCGGCGATGCCGCCTTGCGCCGCCACGGTGTGGGAGCGCGTGGGGAACACCTTGGAGATGCAGGCCGTGCGCAGACCGGCTTCGCTGGCGCCGACCACGGCGCGAAGCCCTGAGCCGCCGGCGCCGACGACGATGACGTCATAGGCGTGATCGGTGATCTCGTAGGCGCGGCCGTTCACTTGGACGGCGTTGTGCGGCGTGGTTGGTGGGGTGGCGTCTTGAGGCATTTCGCGTCAGCTTCCGAGACTGATTTTCACAATGGCGAGTGTGCTGGCGATGGCGATAAGCCCCGCGAAGAACGTGGTCGCCACGAGGGCCAGAACCTTGCAGCCTTCGGCGTGAACATAGTCCTCGATGATCTCCCTGAGGCCGATGCGCATATGGACGGCGGCGGAGATAATGAGCGCGAGCATGAGCACGGCGACGATCGGATTGGCCAGGTAGGCCTTCACTTGCGCATAGCTCGCGCCGATATGGCTGACGATCGAGAGCACCAGGAAGATGACGAGCGGGATGTTGGCCATGGCCGTGACCCGCTGGCGCCAGAAGGTCTCGGTGCCCTCATGGGCGGCGCCGAGGCCGCGAACGCGCTTCAAGGGCGTCGCCATCTATTGGCCTCCCATCAGCGCATAGCCCGCGACCCAGATCAGGACCGTGAGCACGACGGAGGAGACGATGGTCGCCCAGGCGAAGACCTCGATGCTGACCTTGTCGAGGCCGTGGCCCGTGTCCCAGATCAGGTGGCGGATGCCGCCCAGCATGTGGTGGATCAGAGACCAGGTGAACAGGAACAGCAGCACGCGCCCGATAAGGCTGCCGAAGAAGGCGTCCACGGTCGCGTAGGCGTCCGGCCCGATGCTGATGGCCACCAGCCACCAGGTGAGGAGCGCGAAGCCGACGGCGTTGCCGAAGCCGGTGATGCGATGCGCGATCGACATCATCATCGTCAGCATCGGCCGATAGATTTGCAGATGCGGGGAGAGCGGACGCTCCGCCTCTAGCTTATTTATCATTGGTAATTAGCAGTGTTGCCCAGACGAGCTTTCTCATAGCCCAGTCGCCGGGCAGGGGCAATCTCGGGGCCTGCTTCCTTTGGTCCGAGGCCTTTTCCGGCCGCAGGCGCAAGCAATGCGAGGCGTAAAGACGGGGGCTAAGCCGGCGCGGCGATCTCGAAGCAGGCTTCGATGTCGTCCGCGAATTTGGACATGATCCAGGTGTGGCCGCCGTCCACGGACTCCCAGATATGCGAGCCCACGATATAGGCCACGCCACCCATCATCCCTTCAAAAGGGCCTTCCCAAGCCATCGGCTACTCCCCACAGCGTCCGAATCGTGGGGGTTAGGATGGGTCTCAAACCTTTGACAGAAGGTTTATTTCGGCCCCAAAGCGGCTCTCGCCGGTCTCTTGCGCCTATTTCGTGATCACGCCGCAGGCGATGCGGTCGCCGGCATGACCGGCGGGGTCGGACGTGTAGTCGTCGGCGCCCTCGTGGATGACGATGGCCGAGCCGTCCTTGTCCAGCAGGCCCCGGCTCAGATTGACCATCTGGTTCAGCACCTCGATACGCAGCTCGCCGTTCTCCGGCACGTGGATGTTGGGCATGTCGCCGGCATGCGGCCCCGCCTTGTTCATCAGGCCGTGCTCGTCCTCTTCGGGGTTGAAGTGACCGCCCGCCGACTTGAAGTCGGGCGCCTCGCATTTGCCGAACTCGTGGATGTGGAAGGCGTGGTCGCCGGGCGGCAGCGCGGTAAGGTCGGCGTCGAGCAGCACGCCGGTGGGCACGGCGGTGAGCGTCACCTTGCCGACCTCCTTGCCGTCCGGGTCTTTCAGGACAGCGGTCGCCTGATCGGCGGCGAATGCCGGGATGGCAAAGGTCAGTCCGGCAGCAAGGGCGCTTCCGCGCCAGAAAGTCTTGGGGGTCATGATCCGCCTCCTGGTCCGTGTTCCTCTCGCCAACCCAACGCGCACACCCTAGCGGAGTTGCATCTAGCGCGGGAGGGCTACCCAGTAATCCATGTCGAGGACGACGCCCTCTTCCAGACTGCCGTCATCCTTAATGCCCGGGAAATCGGTGCAAGCGCGGTCCTTCACGGCGAAGGTGCGCAAGCGCAGCGCGCCCATGTCCGAGCGGCCCGGCAACTCGGCTTTGTCGAGCACCTCGCTCCAGGCATAGATGGTGTCGCCGGCGAAGGAGGGCGCCGCGTGGCGCGCGCCGTTCAGCCCGAGCACATGGAAGGCGTTGGCGAGGCCGTTGAAGCTCAAGCTCCGGGCGATGGAGATGATGTGCCCGCCATAAACGAGGCGGCGGCCGAAGCGCTCCTGACTTTCACGGTGCTGGTTGAAATGCACGCGCGCGGTGTTCTGGTAAAGGCGCGTCGCCATCTGGTGCTCGGCTTCCTCGATGGTCTGGCCGTCCACGTGGTCGATCTTGTCCCCGACGGCATAGTCCTCCCAGCGGCGCGGTGAGCCGGCGAGCGCGTAGTCGTACACGGTGAGCTTGAGGGGAGGCAGCGCCTTGCCGAGCGTCTCCGGGTCGACGCTTTTCTCGTTGTCCGGAATGACGGTCTCCGGCGCCGGCGCGTCGAGATCGCGCTTGGTGACCATCACCCAGCGCTTAAAGGCGAGCACCACGTCGCCGTTCTGATTGTGCCCGGTGGTGCGGACATAGACGGTGCCGTTCTTGCCGTTCGAGTTCTGCTTGACGCCAATCACCTCGGACACCGAGGCGATAGTGTCGCCGGGATAGACGGGCCGCTCGAAACGGAACTCGGCGTAGCCGAGATTGGCGATCGCGTTGCGCGAGATGTCCGGCACCGTCTTGCCGATGACGAAGTGAAACACCAGCATGTCGTCGATGGGCGAGCGCGGATAGCCGATCGATTGCGCGAACGCATCCGAGGATTGCACGGCGAAGCGCCCGCCATAGAGCGCGGTGTAGACGCTCGTATCGCCGACCGTGACCGTGCGCGGGGTCGCATGCACGATCTTCTGGCCGAGCGTGAAGTCCTCGAAATAATTGCCGGTGACGGTCCGGTCGATCTTGTCTGTGTTGGTCATTGGGTCGGGGTTGCGTATTTGAGGCCGATGATGGAGCCGATCAGCGTGACGATGAAGAACAGCCGCAGCGCCGTGGCCGGCTCCTTATAGACGAGGATGCCGACAATGGCAGTGCCGGCGGCGCCGATCCCGGTCCACACCGCGTAGGCCGTGCCGAGGGGGATCTCCTTCAGCGACTTTTCGAGGAAAAGGAAGCCTAGAAGGATACAAGCGGCAAAAATCAACGTCGGCCAGAGCTTGGTGAAGCCTTCGGTGAGCTTCAGGGTGGAAGCGAAGCCGATCTCGAACAGTCCGGCGAGCAAAAGATAAGCCCAGGACATGGGGTCGCACCTTCTCGCAAAACGTAGCGGGAGACGGTCGGGAGGGGACCGTCCAGCGGTTGCGGACCTTAATTTCGCGGGGGGAGACTGTCACCCCACTTGAGGGCGCGGGACAACATTGCGGCACTGGTATCCGGGGGGCCCCAAAAACCAAAATGGCGGCCCCGCATCTCGCAAGGGCCGCCATTCCAGTGAAAACGTAGAGTTCGTATGAGCGCTAATTAAGCGCGGTCGAGCTCAGCCGGAAGATAGGAGGTGACCTCCATGCCAGCCTCAGACTCGGTAATCTCGGGTTTCAGCCACTCTTTCATGGTCGTCTCCTTTCGTTGGCTACCCTTAGAGAATGGGGAGCGCGGATGAGAACCGCATGAAGCGACCATGAACGTCATCTGACAGCGAGATTATGGGATCCTGACAGTTTGTCGCAGGCGGCAACGGCGGGACGGATGGGCGCACAAAAGAAAATGGCGGCCCCGCTATCGCTGGGACCGCCATTCTTGAAAACTTGCTAGATCAGCGCGAATTAAGCGCGGTCGAGCTCAGCCGGAAGATAAGAAGTCACTTCCATACCAGCTTCGGACTCGGTGATCTCAGGCTTCAGCCACTCTTTCATGGTCGTCTCCTTCGGTGAACTTCAAGGCTAGATAATGGGGTATGGGGATGAGAGCCGCATGAAGCGTCCATGAACGCATTCTGAAAGCCGCATTAACGGATTCTGACACGAAAAATACAACCACTACAATGAGATAGCGATCATGCGGAGTTTTTCCCGCGCGCCGGACCGCTTAAAACAGCGCTTTTTTCGTGGTTTTCGAGCCTATTGGAACAGCAGGGCGGCCTGGGCCAGGGTGTTGTAGACGCCCCAAATCAGCGGAATCCCAACGAACGACCAGGCGAGCACGAGCTTGATCCTGTTCGCGCCCGAGACGTCTTCGTGATGGTCGGCGGTCATCATCCCTCCATTGAGGCCTTCAGCTCGGCCTCGGTCATGTGGTGTTTCTCGTGCACGGGCCGCATCAGCCAGTTCAGGACGAAGCCCACCAGGAGCAATCCGGCCATGATGTACATGGTCACCGAATAGGCGTCGGCTTTGGGCACGCCGTTGTTGATCTGGTATTCGCGGATGTAGTTGACGAGCACCGGCCCCAGAACGCCCGCGGTGGACCAGGCGGTCAACAGGCGCCCATGAATCGCGCCGACATAGCGCACGCCGAAGATGTCCCTGAGATAAGCCGGGATGGTGGCGAAGCCGCCGCCGTACATGGTCATGATGACACAGTAGAACAGCACGAACAGAACGATCGAGCCCGTCTGACCGGTCCAGGGAACGGCGGCGTAGAGCGCCATGCCCAGCGCGAAGAAGATCATGTAGGTGTTGCGCCGGCCGATATAGTCCGAGGTCGAGGCCCAGAAGAAGCGGCCGAGCATGTTGAACAGACTCAGCAGGCCGACAAAGCCGGCGGCCGCTGCGGCCGTGATTTGGCCCGGAAACATTTCCTGGCTCATGGCCGAGGCTTGGCCCAGCACGCCGATGCCCGCGGTCACGTTCAGGCAGAGCACGCCCCACAGAAGATAGAATTGCGGGGTCTTGAGCGCCTCGTCCACGTGGACGTGGGATGTGGTAACCAGCTTTTTGGCCTTGGCCGGCGCCACATAACCCTCCGGCGCCCAGCCTTGGGGTGGCACGCGGACGATGGTGGCGCCCACCAGCATGAAGACCATGTAGATGAGGCCCATCGTGATGAAGGTGCCGGTTACGCCAACATCGGTGGGGCTGGAGAAGTACTGCATTAGCAAGACCGAAAGGGGCGAAGCGATCATCGCCCCGCCGCCAAAACCCATGATGGCCATGCCCGTAGCCATGCCGGGGCGATCGGGGAACCAGGTGATGAGCGTCTTCACCGGCGAGATATAGCCGAGGCCGAGGCCGCAACCGCCGAGCACGCCGTAGCCGAGATAGACGATCCAGAGCTGATGCAGGTAGACACCGAGCGCGGAGATGAGAAAGCCGCCGCCGAAACACAACGCGGCGGTGAACATCGCTTTTCGCGGACCGACCCGATCGAGCCAGGTTCCGGTGAACGCAGCGGCGAGTCCGAGGAACACGATGGCGATGGAGAAGATCCAGCCGAGCTCGGTGAGCTTCCAATCGTCAGGGGCGGATTCGGTGATGCCGATGAGTCTGGTCATCGGCAGATTGAACACGCTGAAGGCGTAGACCTGGCCGATGCAGAGATGCACGCAAAGCGCGGCGGGCGGGACGAGCCATCGGCTGAAGCCCGGCTTGGCCACCGTGTGCGACCGGTCGAGCCAATGAAAAATGCCCCCCGAGTCCGCTTGTGCTGCGGTCGTCATACGTCAAATCCCCCCTGGAAATCGCTTTGTCGTGTTTATTGCCGCTAGTCTGGCCGGGCTTCGCACGTATCGCAAGGGCTCTTGGGTGGCGGCGGCACACGTTTCGGCCGATCCCGCCGGTTGTGCGCGGCGTGACAGCGCCGTGACATGCGTCGTGATGCTCGAGGCATCGCGAGACGTAGAAAAACCCCGCGCGCCAAGGGACCGATGAGAACGCGGATGGCCCAAAGCGCACGGGGTTCATGCAAACGCGGCGCGTGGCCTAGCTTGCTTTTTGGTACTTCTCGGCTTCTTCGGAGCCCTTGGTGGCATCGCCCGCCGTGTAGGAATGCGCGCCGGTGCCGGCAAGCTTGCCGCCCTCGACGATGAGATACTCGTCTCGGATCGGCTTGCCGGCGAAGAAGTCTTCAAGGATCTCTCGCGTGCCCGCCGCATAGCGCGCCTGCGCCGACAGCGAGGTGCCGGAGATATGTGGCGTCATGCCGTGATGAGGCATGGTCCGCCACGGATGATCCTTCGGCGCGGGCTGCGGGAACCACACGTCGCCGGCATAACCGGCGAGCTGGCCGCTTTCCAATGCACGCACCACCGCATCGCGATCGGCGATCTTGCCGCGGGCGGTGTTGATGAGATAGCTGCCGCGCTTCATCTTGCCGATCATCTCGTCGTTGAACAGATGTTCGGTCTCGGGGTGCAACGGGCAATTGATCGTCACCACGTCGCAGACCTTGACCATGTCCTCGACGTTCGGGTGATAGGTCAGGTTGAGCTCCTGCTCCACCTCCTTCGGCAGGCGGTGCTTGTCGTAATAGTGGAGGTTCACGTCGAAGGGCGCGAGCCGTCTCAGAACGGCAAGGCCGATGCGTCCCGCGGCGACCGTGCCCACGTGCATGCCTTCCAAATCGTACGACCGCTCGACACAGTCGGCGATGTTCCAGCCGCCTTTGATCACCCACTGATAGGACGGGATGTAGTTCCGCACCAGCGACAGGATCATCATCACCACGTGCTCGGCGACGCTGATCGAGTTGCAGAAGGTGACCTCGGCCACGGTCACGTTCTTGTCCATGGCCGCTTGCAGGTCCGTATGGTCGGAGCCGATGCCGGCCGTGACGACGAGCTTCAGGTTCTTGGCCTTATCGAAGCGCTCCTTCGTCATGTAGGCCGGCCAGAAAGGCTGGGAGATGACCACATCGGCATCGGCCAACTGCTTCTCGAACTCGGAATTCGCGCCGTCCTTGTCGGCGGTCACCACAAGCTCGTGGCCACCGGCCTCGAGGAACTTGCGCAGTCCGAGCTCGCCCGAGACGCTGCCGAGCAACTCACCCGGCTTGAAGTCGATCGAACTCGGGGTGGGCGTGGTCTGGCCGTCGGGATAGTGATCGATCTTGGGAATGTCGTCCCGCGCATATTTTGGCGGGTAACCGTCCACCGGATCGTCGTAGAGAACACAAACAACTTTCGCCATATCGGCACTCCTTTCGGGGGCGACATGGACTCAACACGCCGGGGCGACCCGCAAGCGCCCACAAGCGGAACTCGACGACGTGCGGAGCATGTCGCGGACAGGGGTTTCGAGGCTCTGCGTTGCACGCATCATGGCCTCAACCGCGTTTCCTCGAACTGGACGGCGCGATTTTCTCTCGCGCTCTCAAGATGCCAGTGATCGCATTACGCGCCTGGGGCTCAGTGTGATCAAGACGGCAGTCCCAAACGCGTGATCGAGTTTGCCTATCGAATAGAAGAGCAAACTCCATCTGGACAAATGTCCGAGCGGCTGGAATTGTGCCGCCGTTTTAGAAGGAATTTAAAATGCTCCCAAAACCGCTCATTGATGGATATTGGCGCTTCCGCAAGGATCGGCATGGGCCCGAAAAGGGCCGGTATCGCCAACTCGCAGCCTTGGGCCAATCGCCCACGGGCATGGTCATCGCCTGTTGCGATTCTCGCGTGGACGTATCGGCGATCTTCGACGCGGGACCCGGCGAACTTTTCATCATGCGCAATGTCGCCAATCTCGTGCCGCCGTTCGAGCCCGAAGGCAAGTTTCACGGCACCAGCGCCGCGGTTGAGTACGCCGCGCTTGTGCTCAACGTGCCAAATATCATCGTGCTCGGTCACTCCCATTGCGGGGGCGTCGCTGCGTATCGCGAGGCGCTCTCGGGCAAGGCCGACGAGACGAGCTTCATCGGCCGCTGGCTGACGCTGCTCGACGGGCTCGACGTCAAGGAGGGCGACGAGAAGGCGTTCGGGCAGGAGATCGCCTTCGAGTTGGCCGGCATCCGTCAGTCGCTTACGAACCTGCGCACGTTCGATGCCCTGAAAAATCGCGAGGCCGAGGGCTTGCTCAGTCTGCACGGCCTTCACTTCGATATTGGCAGCGGCACGGTGCTGGCGCTCGACGAGGAGACCGGCACGTTCGCGCCTTTGCCTGACGACGATTGACACCCAACGGAGCGCCGTCAGATGACCGCGGCCATGGTCAAAACCGCAACACGGGCTGACACAGATAAATGCGTAGCGCTGATCGCGCTTGCCTTCAGGACCGGCGCGATTCGGGCCGGGGACTCGCCGATAATCACGCCGATGGTGCGGCGGCCCCGCTAAGCGGCCTTCTTCAGCAGATTGCGCTCGATGATGGTTTCGGCGATCTGGATCGTGTTCAGCGCCGCGCCTTTCCGCAAATTGTCCGACACGCACCATAGCGACAGGGCGTTGTCGACCGTCTGGTCGTCGCGAATGCGCGAGACATAGGTGGCGTAGTCGCCGACGCACTCCACCGGCGTCACGTAACCGCCGGGCTCGCGCTTGTCGACCACGAGCACGCCCGGCGCGTCACGCAAGATGCGCCGCGCATCCTTGGCCGTCATCTCGCTCTCGAATTCGATGTTGACGGCCTCGGCATGGCCGACGAACACCGGCACCCGCACGCAAGTCGCCGTGAGCTTGATCTTGGGGTCGAGGATCTTCTTGGTCTCGACCATCATCTTCCACTCTTCCTTGGTGGAGCCGTCGTCGAGGAAGACGTCGATATGAGGAATGACGTTGAAGGCGATCTGCTTGGTGAACTTGTCAGGCTCGGGCGGCTGGGTGACGAAAATGCCCTTGGTCTGGTTCCATAGCTCGTCCATCGCCTCCTTGCCGGCGCCGGAGACGGACTGGTAGGTCGAGACCACCACGCGCTTGATCTTGGCGACGTCGTGCAGCGGCTTCAGCACAACGACGAGCTGCGCCGTGGAGCAGTTCGGATTGGCGATGATGTTCTTCTTGGTGAAGCCCGCGATGGCGTCCGCATTCACCTCCGGCACGATCAGCGGCACGTCCGCGTCGTAGCGCCAGCACGATGAGTTGTCGATGACGACGCAGCCTGTGGAGCCGATCCTGGGCGACCATTCCTTGGAGATGGTAGAGCCCGCGGACATCAGCGCGAAGTCGACACCGTGGAAGTCAAAATTCGCAAGGTCGCGGCATTTGAGGCGCGCATCGCCGTAAGACACTTCCACACCGATGGACCGGCTGGAGGCGAGCGGGATCACCTCGTCGGCGGGAAACTCCCGCTCGGCCAGGATATTGAGCATCTCGCGCCCGACATTGCCGGTGGCGCCGATGACGGCGACTTTGTAGCCCATGGACGAAACTCCTGCTGGCGGCGGGTCTTCCGCTGCCCTCGCGGCGGATTTATGGGAAGGCCGCGCCAAAGTAAAGGCGCGGCGAATTGGCCGGGAAACGGATGGCTTCCCGAGGCGTTGAATCCCGAGAAACAATCATCCGAGGCCGAAAATGCCGAGTTTTTCCAAATGCGCGCTGCCGCTCGCAGCGGTGGTGATCTTGCTGCTAGGAGCCTGCGATTCCGCCGATCTGCCGGAGGAAGCCTCCCAAGGCGCAAATCCAACCATTCCCGAGCCGAGCGACGGCGTCGTGCCGACCGTGAACGTCGCCAAGGCGACGTCCTGGCCTGATGGCGAAAAGCCCACGCCGGCCAAAGGGCTCGAGGTGAAGGCTTTCGCCAGGAACCTGGACCATCCCCGCTGGCTCTATGTGCTGCCCAACGGCGACGTGCTGGTCGCGGAGACGAATGCGCCAAAGCGATCCGGCGGACACGAAGGCATCAGAGAGTGGGTCATGGGCTGGGCGATGGACAGGGCCGGGGCCGCGGTGCCGAGCCCCGACCGGATCATGCTTCTGCGCGACGAGGACGGCGACGGCCAAGCCGACACGAAGACGGTCTTTCTCGAAAATCTCAATTCGCCCTTCGGCATGGCGCTGATCGGCGAGGATCTCTACGTCGCCAATGCGGATGCGGTGATGCGCTTTCCGTACGAAGAGGGCGCCACTGAGATCACCGCGAAAGGCGAAAAATTCGCTGCCCTGCCGGGCGGACCGATCAACCATCATTGGACCAAGAGCCTCGTGGCAAGCCCCGACGGCAAGCATCTCTATTCAGGCGTCGGCTCCAACAGCAACGTCGCCGAGAACGGCATGGAGGTGGAGGAAGGCCGCGCGGCCATACACGAGATCGACGTCGAGACGGGAGAGAGCCGCATTTTTGCGTCCGGCTTGCGCAATCCGGTCGGGCTCGACTTTCAGCCTGGCACCGACACGCTATGGGCCGTGGTCAACGAGCGCGACGAGCTTGGCAGCGACCTCGTCCCCGACTATCTCACGGCGGTGAAGGAGGGCGGCTTTTACGGCTGGCCGTACAGCTACTGGGGCCGCTACGTGGACACGCGCGTGGAGCCGCAAAAGCCGAAACTGGTGAAGCAAGCCATCGTGCCGGATTACGCGCTCGGCAACCACGTGGCCCCGCTCGGTCTCACCTTCGCCGAAGGCAACACCCTGCCGCCGGCTTATGCGAGCGGCGCGTTTGTCGGCGAGCACGGTTCATGGAACCGCGCACCGCGCAGCGGCTACAAGGTGGTGTTCGTCCCCTTCGTGAATGGCGAGCCCCAGGGCAAGCCGATCGACGTGCTCACTGGCTTCCTCAACGAGGACGAAGAGGCGCGCGGGCGTCCTGTGGGTGTCGAGATCGCCAAGGACGGCGCGCTGCTCGTGGCCGACGACGTCGGCAACACGGTCTGGCGGGTGAGCGGCGCGCTGCGGAGCGCCAAGGCGCCGCAAACACCGGCGCGCTAGCCGATAACGCTCGATAACAGCAGCACCGCCGCCTTGATGAAGCCGAGCACGACGGCCCCGGCCACGACCACGCTTGCCGCCGCAACGGCTGTGCCGATAAGCACGCCGACGCCGTCCTTTTCGACGATGGCGAGCCCGAAAATGGCGATCGCGAAGGCGGGCAGCCAGTTGGCTAAGGGGATGGGCAGGGTCAGTATCAGCGCGAGAAAGAGAACCAGGGTGCCGACGGCGCGCTCGCCGGTCCAGGACAGGAGCTGGGTCAGGCGCGGTCTGAAGAGCCGCTCGGCTCGCTCCAGCGCGGGCAGCGTGCGCGAAACGACGGCCTCGAAGCTCGCGCGCGGGAAGGAGCGCCGCTTGATCCAATCGGGGAACCAGGGCCGGCGCCGGCCATAAGCGAGTTGCGCCCCCAACAGCACGAGCGGAAATCCGAGCACAGCCGAAAGCAGCGGAATATTCAGCGGGACGAGATTCGGCAACGCGAAGATCAGGAGCAGGACGCCGAAGCCGCGATCGCCCAGCGCGTCACGGAGTGCACCGAGACTGATGTAGTCCGCCGTCTGGGTCTCCAAAAAGTCGCGGAGAAGCACAGACGTGCGGCGGCCGTTCGGCGCACCGGCGGGCGTCTCGGTGCGCGCCGGCGTTAGGCCGCCGAGGGGGTGTGTCACTTTTTGGTCCATAGCCTCGCCGCATGCCATCCCCCACACTGAGGGACATATAGGCGCGCAATATGACGGTGGGTTCGCAAACGACGGCCGCGTCGCCGCTTAGTTAACCCGGCGGCCGGGGAGTTCGTCCTTCACCTCGGCGCAGTCCTTGCGGGCGAACTTGTTGACCTGGCGCACGACTTCGGGGCCCAGCGCGTTGGTTGAATTGTCCAAACCCGTCGCGGCGTAAAGCAGAGGATAGATCGCCGCCGGCGCGGACACCTCTCCCCAGTTGACCTTGGCGTCGGTCGCCTTGCCGTTCTTGAACGTCACGCGGGGCGCGAGCTCGACTTCGATGACATAAGGTTTGCCGTCCTGCTGAATGGCGCAGCGCACCTTGTGCATGTCTGTTGTGACCGTGGCGCTCGGCGCGCTCATGGCATTGGCGAGAGGCGCACGCTCCAGGCGCACGGTCGATTGGCACGCCGCTTTACCCCAGACCCAATCGACACGGCCCCCCAGCGCATCGACGATCTCCTCGGCGCGCCATGTCCAGCCGATATCGCAGGTGATGTCCGGCCCTTGCGCCTCCCGGGTCTCGACGATATCGCAGATCTCGATCTTGCAAGCCTCGCGGGCCTGCTTCTGCGCCTGTTCCTCGGGCGTGGGCTTGCGCTTGGAGGTCACCTGCGGGCCGAGATCCTCGGCGGCAAGGTCTGGCACGCTGGTTCCCAAGAGGAGCAGCGCAACCGCGACAAGGGCGAATCGCTGTGTCATGGGCGCCTAGGTTGCACTCTTTAGCGACGCAATAATGGCGTCGCCCATCTCGCGCGTGCCCACGGTCTTGCAGCCGTCCTGCTTGATGTCGCCGGTCCGCAGGCCCTGATCGAGCACATCTGCGATGGCTTTCTCGATTCGGTCCGCCGCCTCGCCGAGATCGAAGGAATAGCGCAGAGCCATGGCGAAGCTGGCGATCGTGGCGATGGGGTTGGCCGCGCCCTTGCCGGCAATATCCGGAGCGGAGCCGTGCACCGGCTCGTAGAGCGCCTTGCGGCGGCCGCGTTCGTCCTCGGCTCCGAGCGAGGCGGATGGCAACATGCCAAGCGATCCCGTGGCCATGGCGGCCTCGTCGGACAGCACGTCGCCGAACAGATTGTCGGTGACGATGACGTCGAACTGCTTCGGCGCGCGCACGA
>CAYWIA010000048.1:0-13433 GCA_964458245.1 uncultured Methyloceanibacter sp.
CGCTCTGCGGCTGAACGGCTCCCTCGCCGCCGCCATACGGCGCTTCGCGCTTGCCCATCTGCCGGACACCTGCTTCCGGCCGTTCGTGCTGCTTGGCGAAATCCTCCTCCTGATCGGCGGTGGTGTGACGCTCACCGCGCCCAATGTCACGGCGCTTTTGACCGTCGTGTTCATCGGCTTGGCGCTCGTCCAGTATCTTCTGCTGCGCAAGGACATTCCGCATGGCGCGGCACTTGCCGCCGGCGGGCAGGCCGCGCCGCCCCGGCTGGTGAAGATCTGGCGGCGCGAGGCAACGCCGCTGATTCTGGTGGCGCTGTTCACCTTCTTCTTCGCCGATGTGGCCATTCTTCTGGTTACGCCGCTCCTGTCGAGCGCCGACACCGCCTTGTCGGTCTTTGCCTCAAGCTCGCGCTGCTCGTCGGCTTCGCGGTCCAGGTGGCGCATCAAGTGGTGGTGCCGGATCTGGCGGACGCTCATGCGCGCAAGGAGCACGGGGCCATTCGCGCCGTCGTTCTGAAGGCGCTCGGCTTTCCGCTTGCCGTGACCGTCGCCGCGCTAGTCATCGTGGCGCTGTGGGGCGAGACCATCCTGTCGCTGTTCGGCCCGGAGTTCACCGGCGCCAAAATTCCCCTGCTCATCCTGCTTGGCTGTCAGCTTGCCCGCGCGGTGTTCGGTCCCAACGTGCCGTTGCTCACGGTGATCGGCGCGCAGCGCCAGAGCGCGGCGCTTGCCGTCGCGGCGCTCGTGGTTCTTGGCTCGCCAATGTGGGGCTGGTGCCGGCCTACGGGGTGCTCGGCGCGGCGCTTGCCGTCGCCATCGCCACCTTGTTCTGGCTCGTGGCGTGTTCGATCGCGCTGCTCGTTTGAGCGGGCTCAGGACCGATGCGATCTTTCTGCTTGTGCGGCTGGCAAAGCGTCGTGGGACGCCTGCTTAAGGGGCCGGCTCGACGGGAGTTTCGGTGCCCCCCAAGCGCTCGGCTTCAGCGTCCGCATCCTCATCGCTCGCGAACACATACGTGAAGATCAGCCACAACGCGAATGCCACGACCATGAAAAGCGCAATGGCCTTGCCGAAAATGCCGAAGGATAGGGGCATGGAATGGTTGCTCGCTGGTGTGTCGCCTCTGCCGGCCGCGACCGTAGCCAAAGGCACCCGGCCGATCAATGGACTTCGGCGCGCGCTTAGCGCCCGTGGATCGTCTCCTCGATCCAGCCGGAGAACGCGGCCACCCGCGAATAGACACCCGGGAGGGAGGCGCCGCAGCCCCGGCCCCAACTCACCACGCCGACCTGGGTGAAGCTCATTCCATCCTCCTCGGCCACGACCAGCGGGCCGCCCGAATCGCCCTGGCAGGAATCTTTGCGCGTGCCGCGGCGCATGGCGCAGATCTCGGTCTCCGCAATCTCGCCGCCGGCGGCCTCGAAGGCCGCGGCGCAGGTGTCGTTGGCGACCCAGTCGACCTCGACCTGATGAAGCATTCGCGGGTAGCTCACCTTTTCTTTTGCCTCGGCGCCGAACGACCCCAGCAATCTGCTGACATCCTCATCGTAGGGATCCCACATGGCGCCCCAGCCGGTGACCACGACCTTGGCGCCGGGGGCGAGCAACGTCCCTTCGGTCGCCGGGTCCGCCAGCGCCACGGTCTTCGGTTCGTCCACGGGCTTCTCGAGCTTGAGAAGCGCGATGTCGGCCTTGGCCGCGTCGGCGCACGCGGTGTCGCCTTCGCAGGCGGCATATGTGGGATGAACATGAATTTCGGAAACCGCGACCTTGGTGGTCGCTTCGCGATCGGTGGAGCCATAGCCGATCACCACCTCGCCCGGCTCAATGGCGCGTTTGGTGTCGCTGGCGCCCCGATAGAGACAATGCGCGGCGGTGAGCACCCACTGCGCGTCGATGAGCGAGCCGCCGCAGCTGCCCTTCTCGTCCTCGAAGGAATCGTAGAGGCGGACTTGATACTGATACTTGCCTTCGGGCGCCGGCGTGCCGTCGACGATCATCTCGACGTCTTCCTCGGCAAGCGCGGGCGCCAGCAAAGCGAAGACGCCGAGAGCGGAAGCAAGAACAAAAATGGTGCGCATGGGCAGGCTCGTCATGGGGACGCCGGTGCGGGCTCCGGAGCGTCATCGGTCTCCGGAGCGTCATCGGTCATGGTTTGCTCGATCCAATCGGAGAAGGACGCAACGCGCGCGAACACGTTGGGATTGCCGGCGCGGCCGCAGCGGTCGCCCCAGCTCACCACGCCGATCTGCACGTAGCGCCTCGGCTCTTCGGCGAGGACCACGAGCGGCCCTCCGGAGTCGCCATAGCAGGAGTTCGTCACCGAGCGCGGCTTCAGGGCGCAGATCTCGCTGTCGGCGATGCCGAGCTGCTGCGGCTCGTAGATGGCGCGGCACTCGTCCCTGGCCATGACGTGGATGTCGGCCTCGTGAAGCTTGCGCGGGTAGCTGAGCTTCTCGGTGACGTCCGCCTGAGGGGCGACCTTGGAGAGGAGCTCGACGACTTCTTTGTCTTCCGGGTCCCAGATCGCGCCCCAGCCGGTGACCGTCACCTTGACGCCGCGCGTGACGAGCGTCTTCTCGGTGTCGGGGTCGGCGATCTCGACCGTCTTGGCTTCAGGGATGGGCTCTTTCAGCTTGACGAGAGCGACGTCGCCGCCGCCGGACAGGGCCTTCTCCAGATAGAGCGGATGGACGACGATCTTCTCGCTTTCGATCTTGGTGGTTTCGGTGCGGTCGGTGCTGCCATAGCCGACAAACACCGTCTCGACCGGCGCTTGCGGACCTTGCGGATCGGAGCCCTCGACGACGCAGTGGCCGGCGGTCAAGATCCATTGCGGATCGACGATCGAGCCGCCGCAGAAGCCCTTCTCGTCGTCGGCCGAGGCGTAGAGGCGGACTTGATACGGGAACTTGCCGGGCTTCGCGGGCTTGCCGCCCACGATCATCTCGGTGTCGGGCTGATCCCCGGCGAGCGCCAGGTTCGCCGGCAGTCCGACAGCTGCGACCAATATGAGCGAAACCAAGTGCCTCATGGAAGAACCTCCGCTCAATTCCCGCCCATGGTGCCCTTGATCCAATCGGAGAAGGACGACACGCGGGTATAGACACCAGGGAACAGCGGATTGCCGCATTGCGGCCCCCAGCTCACGATGCCGACTTGTAGATAGCCGTTGCCCTCGGGCACGACGAGAGGGCCGCCGGAATCGCCGAAGCAGGAATCCTTGCCGCCGCGGGGGCCGGTGGCGCAGATCTCGGTGTCGCCGATGGTGAAGGCCGATACCTGAAGCTGGTCGTAGACGGCCTTGCACTCCTGCGGATCGATCACCTCGATATCCACCTCATGCAGAAGGCGCGGGGCCTGGAGTTCCTCGTCGTCGAGAAGCCGCCGCTCGGAGACCGTCCGGCGTCCCGCCATCACGTCCATGGCGTTGTTGAAGGCCTGGAAGTCCCAGACCGCACCCCAGCCGGTGACGGTGGCCCTGGCGCCCGGCTGCAAAACGCCTTGAGTGGCGCCGCCGCCGGCATAGGAGACGGCGGGTGCATCGGGTATCGGCTTGGCGAGCTTGACGAGGGCGACGTCGGCCTTCTTCCCGTCGGCATAGTCTGGATGGACGAAGATCTTCTCGCTTTCGATCTTGGTGGTCTTGGTCCGGTCCACGTCGCCGAAGCCCACGACGACGCTGTCGGTGTCGACGAGGCAGTGCGCCGCCGTCAGGATCCATTGCTTGTCGATGATCGAGCCGCCGCAAAAGCCGATCTCGTCATCCATGCTTTCGTAGAGTCGGACCTGCCAGGGATACTTGCCGGGCTCGGCCGGCGCGCCGCCGACGATCATCTCGGTGTCGGTCTCGCCGAGCGCTGGCGCGTTTACGGCGCAGACCAATCCGGCGGCCAGCAGAATGTTCGAAAGGACTTGCACTCGCGTCATTCAAATTTTCCACGGATGTTTTTGTTGTTTGGGCGCGTGTGGCCAATCGTGGGTGTGTTTATATTTGCGGACATTTTAACTATGGCCCACAACGCTGTACATTAAACTTTGTTGAGATCGCATAAGGGGCGACGCGTCTGGCGCATCGCCGCTAAGATGTTTCATCGGGGCTGGTGAGTGACCATGGAACCGCAGGACGCAAGCGCGGCGCTCGACGCCATGGAGCAGATCGTCGAACTCCGCCGCGCCGATCCCGACATGCTGTTGCCCGAGCTCGCGACTTTGCTTCTCGGACTGCAACGAAATTCGCCGCATCGTCCCCGCGTGCACAGGCTGATGGGCGTCGTGCACAACAGGCTGAAGCTCGACCGCGACGCCTTGCGGGAGCTGCGTGAAGCAAAGGCGCTGGCCCAGTCCGCCGACCCGCCCAACTTTCGCGAACTCGCCAAGATCGGCCGGGAGACGGCAGTGGTCTATGCCTGGCGCGGCGACGACCGGCGCGCCGCCGCCGAGCTTCTGCCGGCGCTCGCCTTCGCCTCCCTCGCAAACGACACGGCGGAGGTCGCCAAGATCATCGCCGAGTTCGGGCGCATCGAGTTGGAGGCACAGCGCTTCGACAACGTCGCCATGCTGTTCGGTCATCTCGTCTCGGAGGCATCGCCTTTGGAACTTCCGGCGCGCGAGGCGCAGCGCGTCCGGGTCAATCTCTGCCAGGCGTTGAACCGGCTCGGCCGTCATGAAGAGGCAGTGCAGCATGTCGCGGCGTTGCACGCCGACGTCCCGGAGAACGAGATACGCTTGCGTTTTCTCACGCGTCTGGAAATGGCGCGGGCTTGCGCCGGGCTCGGGCGCCACGAGCAGGCGGAAGCCGCGCTGCACGAGGCGGAGAAGCTGATTCCGGAAAAGGAAACCGCCTTCGAGCGGGCCGAATTCATCGAAGCGCTGACCGAGCTGCAGGAGACGAAGGGCGGCCCGCCCGCGGTAAAGAGCCTCGAACATCTGATCGAGAACTACGCGGAGCAACGACTCGTCGTGCGGGAAGCCGTGGCGCGCCGCGCCTTGGCCAATGCGTTGTTCAAGCTCGGCGAGGCCGAGCAGGCGCGCGAGGCCTTGGCGCAGGGCCTGCGCAATGCGCTGCACTACAATCTGGTGGAAGTGGCGGACGAGATCCGTGCCGACATGCTGAAGAGCGCCGGCGCCGAGCATCTGGAGGAACTGGCCGAAACCATCGACGTGATCGGCGGCGGCACGGCGCTTGAGCGGCGCTTCATTCGTTTGGGGCATCTCGGCAAAGGCGGCGTCGGCGAGGTCTCGCGCGCCATCGACATGGCCGACGGCCGGAACGTGGCGCTCAAGCGGGTCGATCTGCGGGGTTTGCCGGAGACAGATCGGCAGGCCGCCATGAGCACCATCAAGACGGAATATGCCGCGGCGACGAAGCTCGAGGATCCGCGCTTCGCCCGCGTGCTCGATTTGCGCATGGCGCCGGGCGGGTCGCTGTTCATCGTGCAGCGCTTCGTCGAGGGACCGACGCTGCGGGAGCTCTACACCTCCGACGCCGAACCGGAGCGGCTGCTCGAGCTTCTCGCCGGTGTCGCCGATGCGCTCACCGTGCTTCATGGGCGGGGCATCGTGCATCGCGACCTCAAGCCGGAGAACGTCATCGTGACGCGCGGCGAGCGGGGCCGCGAGTGGCCGGTGCTGATCGATCTCGGCATCGCGCTCGTGGCGGGGCGTGCGGATGCGTTGAAGCATTTCGGCACGGCGCCTTACGTGGCGCCCGAGCAGGTGGCCGGCGCGGCCGTGGATGCGCGGGCCGATGTCTACGCGCTCGGTCAGATGATCGCAGAGATTTGGGGCGGCGCGGTGCCGGGTCCGCAACGCGCCGGGCTCGGCCGGCTCTGGAACAGGCAGGCGCAAGGCGAGGGCATGCCGCGGGCGATCGGCGACATCGTGCGCGACATGCTGGCGCCGGAGCCGTCGCGCCGGACCGGCGATCTCAGCTACGTCGCCGAGGCGCTCAGGAGCCAGCGTCGGCAGAGGGCGTAGGTTCGGGCCATTCATAGGCGTAAAGCTCATAGTCCGCGGGTTGGTCGACGAGGCTCCAGACGATGACCTCGACTGTGGTCGGCTTGTCGGCGGTGATCCAGGCGGTCGGCGCCAGTTCCAGCTCGCTCGTCTGGCGGGGATCCTTGGCGTCGCGCAGGAATTTCGACGTGGATCGATCCTTCAGATTGATGCCGATGGGGACGCCGCTCTTCGAATCGGCGATGAAGCCGTAAATCTTTCCCGGCTCCACCTCATAGGTGTACGTGTTCGACACGAGCTTCAGCCTGTCGCCGCCGCCGGCAAGCTTGGCGTCGATGCCGCCGGCGATCAGCGTCTCCTTCGGCTCGTCGACTTCGTAGCGCGACTTGGCGAGCTTCACGAAGTCCTGCACGGCGACGTCGAAATAATCGTCGAACTGGGCGCCTTGCGCCTCCCAGTATGTCTTGTCCTCGGCGAGCGCTTCGTCCGCCTCGCCGTTCTCGAGCTCCGAAAGCAAGTCCACGCGCTGGGCGAAATTGATCAGCGCGGCGCTCGGCACGCGCACCTTGGCGTTCATCGCCTCGCTCTTGTCCTTGAACACGGTGGTGTTGCCGCCGTTGACGATGCCGATGACCTTGCCGCTCGGGCCGATGAGCGGGCTCCCGCTCACGCCGCCTGTGACCGGCACCGAATGCTGGATGAGCAAGCGGTGCTCGGGCTCGGCGCGCACCATGAACACGTCGGTCAGCGCGCTGATATAGCCGAAGCGCAGCTGTCCGGGCGCCTGCGGTGCGGTATCGCTGCCGGCCAGGCCTTCGACCGGGAAGCCGACCGAGGCGACCGGCGTGCCCGGCGTGAGCGCCTCCAGTTCCTCCGGCGACGCAAAGCTGAGTGTGGTGGGGAGGTTCACGCTCGGATCGATCTCGAGGATGCCGACGTCGTATTCGTTGATCAGATCGAGCGGCGTGAACTCACCCCAGCGGGTGGTGCCTTGGGTGGACTTGTAGCTCTTGAAGGCGGGATAGCCGGGATGGGAGATCACGTTCTCGATCTCGATCTTGTCGCCGTCAGGGCCGACGAGAAAGAACTCGCCCTCGTGGCCTTTGATCGCCTCGGTGACATGGGCGTTGGTGGCGAGCTTGCCGGGCGCAAACGCCCAGGCGGTGCCTTCCGCCTCAACGACGCCGCCGTCATTGCGCGCCACGAGATAGACGGCATCCTGGAGCGTCTCGAGATCGGCCTGGCGGAATTCCTTCTCGGCGCGCTCGGCCGCCTCGGCGCGGGCAAGCGCGATCTCCTCGGTCAGATTTGTCTGGATCGTCCAGAGGTAGCCGACCACGCCGGCGAACACGAGTGCGAGCAAGCCGCCGCCGATAGCGACGTTGCGGCCAAGGCGCGCGCTCGAGGTGGTCATCTTGCGCTGGTCGGCGGTGACGGGGAGGCCCTGCACGGACGGCGCGCCGATCTCCACCTCGAAGCCGGGGCCGTCCTTGCGCCCGAGCCGGAAGGTGCTGCCCGAGGTTACCGGCGTGCCGTTATCCACGGGCTTGCCGTTCATCTCCACATAGCGGGTGCCGAACAGCTCCACGGTGTAGTCGCCGGCGCGCGTGCGCCGCAACTCGAAATGGCGGCGGCCGACGACGTCGTATGCGGGCGGATAGAGCACTTGCGCCGCCTCGCGGTCGCGGCCGAACAGGATGGCGTGCACGCCGTCGTCGAAGAGGTCCTTCTGGCCCTTGAGGGGACCGTTTGTGTGAATGATGGTGATGGTCATCGGTTGCGGGCTCCGGTCTTGACGGGCTCGACGGTGAAGATCGGCAGCGACGGCCGGCTGCGGAGCGCGGGGCGCTCGCCGTCGTCGGCGGATGGGGCAGCCTCGGCGCGGCCGACCGGCACGAGCCTGACCGCGTCGCCCTGGTCGAACTTCGCTTGCGCGGCGTAGGCCTCCGTCGCCAGCACGCTGTCTAGGGGAAGGCCCGGCAGATCGTCGGCCGCCTGGAGGCGCGCGATCAGTTTCTTGTCGGGACCCGGGCCCCGGCCGAGCACAAGGCCGAAATCGCAGATCACGCGCAAGGGATGCTTCGCGTCCCGTGCCGCGTCGACGGCGGCTTGCGCCGTCTTAAGCGCCTGCGCGGTCGTCTCGACCACGAGGCAGCAGCCGCGCCGTCCGTCGCGATGGGTGCGCTCGATCCTCTCCAGACCCTTGCCGATCCGCTTGAACAGTTTGTCGAGGGCGGCGGACTTCGCCTCGGGTGCGCCGTCCCACAGAAACACCACGGGACGGAAGGCGGTCTCGCCGCGGCCGCGCTTCTCCCGCTTGGGCCGGGGGTGCGGATAGGGGATGAGATCGAAGGGGCGGCCGGCTTTGCGCCAGTCGGCGAAAACGCGGTTCGCGCCGGCAACGCTGTCCGGCTCGGTGTCGTCGGAGACGACGATGAGACCGCAGGCGGTCTGCAACATGGCGGCGCGCTGGAGCGCGCAGCCGGCGGCGTAGCGGAAGCCATAGAAAAAGTAGCCGTCGAGATCGCGGTCGACCGGGTCTTGCGCGTCCATGATGGTCAGCGCGCACGGTCCGTGCTTGCCGTCGAGGATGGCACGGAAGCGCTTCTCCCATTTACCGGGCGCGTCCGGCGGGTCGCCGATCCTGACCGACATGTCGATGAAGCGCTCGGTGTTGAAGGGCAGCACCGCCTCGAACTCGGCGCCCATCTTGAGAGCGGTCTCGGCGAGGATGATGTCCGAGCCGGAAGCCAGCGCGCCGTAGACGAAGCCCACGTTATGCGCGGCGAACAGCGCTTCCGCGCGGTCCCTTATGGCGGCTTCGGTGGCGTCTTGGGCGGCGGCGTCAAGCTCGGCGCCACGGAACAAATGGCCGGAGATCGCCGCCACATTGCGGGGGCGGAGCGCGTCGATGAGCACGTCGAGATTGCTGTCGATCATGGTGCCGATACGGCGGAACTGAAGCATGGTGGACGCCTTGGCGCCGTCGTCGGCGCCGCGGGCGTCGCGCGCCTTGAGCAACACATCCTTGGCTTCGCCGCCCCGGCCGACGATCAGGAGCGCCTCGGCAAGGGTGGCGAGCGGCCAGTAGTCTTGCGCGTCCTGCGGCACGGTGGCGGTGAGGAGCGCTGCAATCTTGCGCGCGGTCTTGGTGTCGCCGGCGCACAGCGCCATGGTGGCGGCGTTGATGCCCGGGTAGTAGCCCTGCTTCGCGGTGTAGAGACGGTGATAGGCATCGAAAGAAGCCTGAGAGCGCTTGCGCCGCTCGTCCTTCGAGGTCGTGGCGAAGGCGCGTTCCTTGAGGAGCCGCGCGTGCAGCGCCGCGACGTCTTCCACAAGCTGCGTCTCCCATTGGGCATGGCGTGACGCGGGCGGCTCGGGCTCGTCCTCGCCGAAGGCGTCGTCGACGAAGGGATCGGCGATGATGCGGTCCATGGGCAGGAGCGGATTGCGGCGCGCCTTGCGCACGGCGTCTTCGAGCGCGCTGAGATCGCCGTCCATGGGGAGACCCGAACGGCTCAGGAGATCGAGCGCGCCTTTGGCGTCGCCGCTCCGCGCCGCGGCCAATGCCGTGCGGTGGTGCAACTCCGGGCTCGACGGGTAATAGCGCAAGATGTCGAGGCCGATATTGCGGGCACGGATGAGATCGCCGCAGGCGATGGCGGCGTCGATGCCGTCGATCGTGCGCTCCAGCGCGGCGCGGCTTCGCGCGGTGCGCAGGCTCGCGAGCCGGCTGATGCGCTGATAGTCGATGATTTCGATGTGCTGGCTGCGCGCCCCGGTGCGCAACAGGCCGGCGCGCTCCCACTCGTTGAGGCGCCGGCTGATGGTCTCGCGGGAGACGCCGAGATCGGCGGCGATGTCGCTTTGGGCGATGCGTTTGGGAAATCTCACACGATTGCCCTCGGCGATGCCGATATCCGCCGAGAGCTCGACCAGCCAGTCGGCGAGAAGGAGATCGGGAAAGGTGTTCACCTTTTCATGCTGCTGCGTGAGGGCGGCGAGGAGGCGCTGCGAGCCGATGCGGATGAGGCGGGCGCGCAACACCGCGTCTTCGGCGATGAGGTCGGACAACAGCGACAGCGGGAGCGGCACGATGGCCGCGGGCGTCAGCGCAAACGCCGAGGTGGTGCGCTTGACGGATCTCGGCACGAGGCCGTGCTCCATCAATTCCAGCTCGCCGAAGATTTCGCCGTGGACGATGCGCTCGAAGCGCAGCGCCCGCTTGCCCGATTGCGGCTTGAGCTCGACCTGCACCAGCGGGTCGACGTCGAGGCCGTCGCCGCCGTTCCGTGCGCCTAAAAGGAGATAAATCGCGTCGGCGGCGTCACCCGCCTGGAAGATGCACTCGCCGGCGGCCACGGTGCGCACGGCAAGGCGCGCGCGGCGCAATTGCGCGCGGGCGGCGTCGCCCGTCCCCCGCATCAGCGCGGATCTGGCGACCAGATCTTCGAGTGTTTCCTTCATGCCTGTCGGAGCGCGCGTCGGAAGCTTGGCCGGCCGGGCGGGAGGGTAGTCTATTTCGGCGACGCCTACCAACGCCTGTGCGGGATGAAGCGCAATGTTCATGGTCAAGCCCACGCCGCGCCGGCGAACGCATGCAGCAAGGCGTGCGCCTCGGCCGGCGCCAACAGCGCGCCGAGATCCGCGAGCGGCGAAACGATCACCGCGGCGGCAAAAAACGTCATTAGGAGATCGTCGAGCTGTTTCATGGGTCTGCTGCGCCGATTGTCGAGCCTTAGACTGACACGGGATCCAATAGGCCTTTTGTGAGGCTCGTCACACTGTCGGGCTGGGGCCGTCCGGTTCAGCGCTCGGCCGTGTCGTCGGCCATGCGCTCGATCTCGTCGATCTTGCTGCGCGTCGTGGCGATGTCCTCGCGCCACACATCTTTTTCCGGCAGCGCCTTTGCCATCTTCCGGGCGATCCCGAGCGCCTCCTCGTAGGCGGCGCGCGCCCCATCGCGGTCCCCGGCGCTCAGCCTGATGGCGCCGATCTTTTGGAGCACGACGTTGATATCCGGCTGGCGCATGATGTTGTCCGGGTCGGCCGCGGCGATCTTGCGGAAGATCTCCAGGCTCTCCTTGTAGACCTCAAGCGCGCCTGCCTTGTCGCCGCCGGCCTGCTGCAGCGTGCCCATGGTGTTGAGGGCGAGCGCGACGCCGCGCCGCCAGACGAGATTGCCCGGATCGAGCGAAGATAGCGAGCGGGCGACCCTCACGCGCGCTGCCCAGGCCTCGCGCGCGCCCGCCACGTCGCCCAAGGCGATCCTGGCGTAGCCGAGCCGATCCAAAGTGATGGCGATATCGTCGAGCAAGATACTGTTGTTGGGGTCGCGCTCGGCGAGGCGGCGGCTCATCTGCAGCGCCTCCTCTTGCGCCGCGAGTGCCGCCTCCTTGTCGCCGAGCGCCTGCTTCGCCTGTCCGACGAGGCTCGACATGGCGGCGACGTCGCGTTGCCAGGTGGTGTTGCCGGGATCGATTTTCGCGAGGCGCCGGCGCATCTCCAGGCTCTCCTCGAAGGCTTGAAGCGCGCCCTGCGCGTCGTCGCTCTGAAGCTTCAAGTGCCCGATGCGCTCCAAGGAAAGCGCCACCGCCCGGCGCCACTCCGTGTTGCTCTCGTCCGAGGCGGCGATGCGCCGATCGAGCGCGAGCGCCTCCTCGCAGGCTTCGAGCGCGCCGTTCGCGTCGCCCGTGTCGCGCTTCGAGTCGCAAATCTTGCCGAGTGTCACGGGAACATGGCGGCCCCATTCGAACGCGCCGGTGTCGTCTTGCGCGAGATGCCGCCGGATCGCGAGGCTCTCCTCGTAGGCATTGAGGGCGCCCCTCGTGTCGCCCGCTTGCGCCTTGAGGTCGGCGATGCGCTCGAGGTTCACGCCGACGTCGAGCTGAAATTGCGCGTTGTCGGGGTTGCCGGTCGCGAGTGCCTCACGAATGTCGAGGCTCTCTTGGTAGGCGTCGAGGGCCGCGGCGCTGTCCCCCATGTCGCGCTTCACGTCGCCGACGTGGACGAGTACGACGGAGAGGCGCCGGTCTGCGTGTTCATCGCCCGGGTCTTCGGAGACCGCGCGCCGGGCGATGGCAAGCGCCGCCTCGGCATTCCTTTGCGCGGCTTCGAGGTTGCCGGCGGCGAGGTAGGTCTGCGCGAACTCATCGAGCATCGCGATCTTGCTGCGCACGAGCTCCGGGTTGTCCGGATCGGTCTCGGTGAGGCGCTCCACCGTGCTGCGGGCTTGGCCGAGAATCTTGTCCAGGCTCTCGACCCTGATCCCCTCCACGTCGCGCAAGCCCTGCGCGATCTGGAAGATCAGACCGTTCACCGTGTCCTTTGCCGCGGCGAAGTTCTTCTCGGCGCGCTCTTGCTGATACTTGGCGATGATGCCGGCCGTCACCGCGCCGACGGCGAGCACGAAGAGGAGGGCGGCGGCGCTCACCGCAAGCGTCAGCGCGCGGCGCTGCTGGCGGACCTCCTGCGAGAGCAGATCCTCCTTCGGCAGGCCGTGGATGGCGGCGGCGAAGTCGGCGCCAAGCTCGATGAAACGGGCATTGCGCGGGTCGGCCCCGTCGCGGAAGGCGCGCAAGTCCACCCATTTCGGCTCGGCGGCGAACTTGCCCTTGAGGGCCTCGGTCAGAGGCGTGTCCGCGGTCCACTTGAAATCGCCCGCGGCGTTGTCCCAGGACAGATCGCCGTCCGTGCAGCCGATAAAGAGCGTGTCGGGGCTCTTGTTCGCGAGCCAGTACTCGATTTCCTTGCCGACCCAGGGAGAGGCAGCCGCCTCGGGCGAGGTGAGCAGAATGAGGTAGCGTGATTGCGACAGCGCCTGCTCGATCGACGGCCAAAGATGCGGCGTAGCCGAGAGGCTCGTGTCGTCGCGGAACACGCGCAAGCCCCGGCGGCGATACCACGGCTTGCCGAGCTTCTGGATCACCGCCTGAAGCGCCGCGGCGATCGGTTTATCCTTGGCGTGGCTGTAGGAAATGAAGGCGTCGTAGACGACCGGCACGCGCACTCTCCTGTTCGAACAAGACGATTATAGAGGCTCATCCCGCAGGGACCATGCCCGGGGGCGCCTCTTTGTGAGGGTGCTCACAATGCGCCTCCGCCCCGAGCCCTATCTCCCATCTTGTCGAAGGGGTCCCTAGCGCCTTCGGCCAACGAAAACCGAGGTGTTCTGTTCGCGTCCACCAATCGGCGTGGGACTTGCCCCACCGAGTCCCGCGCCGGCGAGCTGAAAGGGGAAACAAGGGTCCGGGTCCGCTCCTGCCCGGCCTGTCAGCATCCCTCCCTTTTCAGCGACAGCGGGCGCAAGGTTTCCCCCGCCTTGCGCCCGCACTTTTTTGCGCTTTCGGGGTATTGCGAACGTGAGGGTGCAGTCGTGGCGATGAATGCGCACGCGCCCGTGGCGCTGAGCCTTAAGAGTTTCCCAAGGACGCGTCCGGGCCGGTCCATCGGCGGTCGACGCGGCGTCTTACCTG
>CAYWIA010000049.1:0-13268 GCA_964458245.1 uncultured Methyloceanibacter sp.
GGCGCATTGCCGGCGCCTTTCAGGCGCTGCTCATGGTGATGAAGGGGCTGCCGCTCGCCTATGCCAAGGATATGCAGGAAGACAAGGAGCCGGTGTTCGACGCGCTCGATGCGCTGAAGCTCGGCCTGGCCGCCATGGCCGGCATGGTGGGCGACCTCGACGTCGACGCCAAGGCCATGAAGAAGGCGGCGGGCCGCGGATACGCCACCGCCACGGACCTCGCCGACTGGCTGGTGCAGACCCTGGACATGCCCTTCCGGGAGGCCCACCACGTCACCGGGCGAATCGTGGCCATGGCCGAGGAAAAGAACGCCGATCTCAAGAAATTGACCCTCGCCGAGCTTCAGACCGTGGAGCCCCGGATCAGCCAGGACGTCTTTTCGGTCCTCGACCCCGCAAGGTCCGCGAAAAGCCGCAAAAGCCAGGGCGGAACCGCCCCTGCCAACGTACGGCGGGAGGCGCGCCGGTGGATAAAGCGTTTGGAGAAGAACGGCCTCTCGCGATAAAAGGGTTAGGAAAGGGCCACGGGAGATGGCCCTGACCACAGGGGCACGACCATGGGAAGCGCAGTGCGCATCCTGATAACGCTTGCGCTGATGACCGCTGTCGGGCTTTCGGCCTGCGGGCGGCGTGGCTCGCTCGACCGGCCGCAGCCGACCCATCCGGAAGTCGCGGCCGACCCGGCGACCAAGATGTCGACGGCGCCGGATCGCCGCTTGCCGATCCTGGACCGTTTGATCGAATAGACCCTGTAGCGTCTCATGCACCATTTCGCCTACCGGCGCGGCGTGTCCCACGCAAATGTGCTTCACGCCGAGGAGGTCGACCTATGGGCGTTGGCCGACACCGTCGGGACCCCGTTCTATTGCTATTCCTCCGCGACGCTCGAGCGGCACTACAAGGTGTTCACGGGCGCCTTCGAAGCGCGGCCCGACACCCTCGTCTGCTACTCCATCAAGGCCAACTCTAATCTCGGCGTGCTTGCGACGCTCGCCAATCTCGGCGCCGGCATGGACGTGGTGTCCGAGGGCGAGCTGCGCCGCGCGCTCGCGGTCGGGGTTCCGGGCGAGCGCATCGCCTTCTCCGGCGTGGGCAAGACCAAGCAAGAGATGGCCTTCGCGCTGGACGCCGGCATCTATGCCTTCAACGTGGAGTCGGAGCCTGAACTGCGCGCGCTGAGCGAGGTGGCGGAACAGAAGGGGCTGACCGCGCGCATCGCCTTCCGGGTGAACCCGGACGTGGATGCGCTAACCCACCACAAGATCTCCACGGGGCGCGCGGAGAACAAGTTCGGCGTGCCCTTCGAGCAGGCCCTGTCGCTCTACCGCCAGGCGGCCAAATTGCCAGGCATCGCGCCGGTTGGCGTGCATATGCATATCGGCAGCCAGATCACCGATCTCGCGCCGTTCAAGAACGCCTTCGCCCTTTTGACCGAACTCGTCGGCACGCTGCGCAACGCCGGCTTCGCCATCGACTTCGTCAATCTCGGCGGCGGGCTCGGCATCCCCTATCGCAGCGACGAGCCTGCGCCGCCTCTGCCCACCGACTACGCACGGCTCGTGAACGAGGCCATGGGCGATCTCGACGTGCGGCTCTTGTTCGAGCCTGGCCGCATGATCGCCGGCAATGCCGGCATCCTCGTTTCCCGCGTGCTCTATGTGAAGACGGACCCGGAAAAGACCTTCACCATCGTCGATGCGGCCATGAACGATCTCATCCGCCCGACGCTCTACGAGGCCTATCATCAGATTCTGCCGGTGATCGAGGCCACGCCGGAAACCTTCACGCGCATCACCGACGTGGTCGGCCCCGTGTGCGAGACGGGCGACTATCTGGCCCTCGCAAGGCCCCTGCCCGAACTCCATGCGGGCGACCTCATCGCGATCATGACCGCGGGCGCCTATGGCGCGGTGCAGGCTTCCCAATACAACAGCCGGCTGCTCGTGCCCGAGGTGCTGGTCTCGGGCGAGGCCTTTTGCGTGACGCGGCCGCGGCCGAGCTACGAGGACATGCTTTCGGCCGAGCGCCTGCCCGACTGGCTCTGACCCGCAATCACCCCCATAAAGGCCTCCATTTTGCCCGCTTGGACCCCCAAATTACCGTGATGTAATCTGGGCACGGGCCGAGCCTGTGCTAGAAAAATCGGATCATGGCGAGACCCACAAGCTCCAGCACCGACACCAAAGACGCCGCGGAAGCCAAAGCGCTCAAGAAGCGCTTCGAGACCCGGGTCCGCCTGAGCTGGCTCGCGCTCTTCGCCGAGCGCGCCTGGGAGGGGCTGCTGTGGCCCTTCGTCGTGGTGTCGTGCTTCCTGGTGTTTACGCTGCTCGGCGGCTGGAGCCTGCTGCCGCCCATCGCGCACAAGATCCTGCTCGGCGCTTTCGGCGTGGCGCTGATCGTCTCCTTCATACCGCTCGTCAGGATCGCCATGCCGAGCCGCGCCGAAGCGCTCAGGCGTCTCGAGCGCGACGCCGAGATCAAGCACCGGCCCGCTTCGTCCTATGAAGACACGCTCGGAACCGCGCCGCGCGAAGAGACCGCCCATCTTTGGACGCTGCACCGTCAGCGCCTCGCGCGCCTCGTCGCCAAGCTGAAACCCTCTTGGCCGGCGCCGCGCACCGATCGGGAGGATCCTTACGCGATCCGCTCCGCGCTGTTCCTTGCGCTGATCGCCGCCTTCATCGCGGCCGGCGGCGACATGCGCTCGCGCCTCAACTCCGCGTTCACGCCCGCGGCCGGCGGCGCCGCGGCGCTTCTGAGATTGGACGCCTGGGTGACCCCGCCGGTCTATACCGGCATGGCGCCCATCGTGCTCGCGGACGGCAGCGAAAGCGTCGGCAAAGGCGCCGAAACTTTCCGCGCGCTCTCGGTGCCGCAACGCAGCCAGCTCATCGTGCGCACCCATGCACCGGAGGGCGAGACCGTGACGCTCACCGTGAGCAAGGAAGACGGAAGCGAAGCCAAGACCATCGAGCCCAAAGCGAGCGCCGCCGCCGGTCTCGTGGAATTCAATGTCGGGCTGATGGAGGCGCAGACCGCCGATGTCCGCATCAGCGGGTCGACCGTCGCCCAATGGCAATTCGCCATGATCGCGGACGCAGCCCCCCAGATCAGCCTGTTGGGCGATCCCACCACCATGCCGCGTGGCGCGCTGCGGCTGGAATTTGGGGCGCTGGACGATTACGGCGTGGCCAGCGCCGAGGCGCGCTTCGCGCTCGCCGAAGACGAGCAGCAGGCCTTCTCGCCCATGCCGCTCAAGGACATCGAGGTCGAGGAAGGCGATCTTGCCGAACAGGAGCCGCTCTTCGCCGCGCCCGTCATGCAATTGCAGCTGCCCCGCACCAACGCCAAGAAGGTCGAGGGGCGCGCCACGCAGGATCTCACCGCCCATCCCTGGGCCGGGCTGAAGGTGCGCATGACGCTCGCCGCCCGCGACCAGGCGGAGCAAGTGGGCGAGAGCGAGGATTACGCCTTCGTGCTGCCCGAGCGCGCCTTCACCAAGGCGCTCGCCAAGGCCGTGATCGAGCAGCGGCGCAAGCTCGTGCGCGATCCGGCCGAGCTTGCGATCGTCGCCCGCGCGCTGGACGCGCTTACCCTCGGCGAGGAGAAGGTGATCGACGACCGCACGGTCTATCTCTCCTTGCGCAATTCCTATTGGCGCCTCTTGAACGATGACTCTCCCGATGCGGTGAGAAGCGTGGTCGACCAGCTTTGGTCCACGGCGCTGCGCATCGAGGAAGGCGACCTTCCCGAGGCCGAACGCGACCTGAAGAGCGCCCAGGACGCGCTGATGAAGGCGCTTCAGGAAAACGCTTCGGCCGAAGAGATCAAGGAGCGCGTCGAGGAGCTGCGCCAGGCGCTCTCCCGCTATCTGCAGGCGCTCGCCGCGCAGCAGCAGGAAAAGGGCAACATGCCCGAGCAGGCTCAGCAGCAGAGCGGCGACGAACTCGTCTCCCAGCAGGATCTCGACAAGATGCTCAAGAACATCCAGGACCTGGCGGAAGCCGGCTCCAAGGAGATGGCCGAGCGTATGCTGTCGGAGCTGAACGATATTCTCGATCGCCTCCAGACCGGGAATTTCCCCGAGAACGCAGAGCAGCAGCGCGCCCAGGAGAGGATGAAGGACGTCGACGACGTGGTCTCCGACCAGCAGAAGCTGCTCGACGACACCTTTGCCGAGAAGCGCCAGCAGCGGCAGGGCCAGGGCCAAGGCCAGCAGGATCAGTTCGACGTGAGCCCGCCCGGCCAGCCTATGGATTTCGGTCCCGGCATGAGCATGACGCCGTTCTTCGACCAGATGCCGCAGAGCGGCCAGAGCGGCGCGCGCGCGCAAGGCCAGTCCGGCCGGCAGGGCGACGCGCCGGGCGGCGGCCAGCCCCAGCTCGGCCAGCAGCAAGGCCAGCCGCAAGGCCCGCTCGGCGAACTTCAGAAGCGCCAGGAGGCGCTGCGCGACAAGCTGCAAAGCCTGATCGACCGCATGCAAATGGAAGGCGGCGAGGCGCCCAACCAGTTCGAAGGCGCCAAGGAAGCCATGCAGGACGCCGAGGACGCCATCGGCGAGCGCAATCTGGACAGCGCCACCCAGAACCAGAGCCTGGCGCTCGACCGCATGCGCCAAGGCGCCGAGCAGATGGCGCAGCAGATGATGCAGAATGGCGAGATGCAGGCGGGTCAGGGTCCCGGCTCCAACGGCCGCGACCCGCTCGGACGGCCCGACCGCTCCAACCGCCCCGACCTCGGCCTTTCGGTGCAAGTGCCCGACGAGATCGACATCCAGCGGGCGCGCGAGGTGCTGGACGAGCTCCGCCGCAGGATCGGCGACCCGTCCCGCCCGACGCTCGAGCTCGACTATCTGGAACGGCTCATCCGCTCGTTCTAAAGAGCTTCACGATCCCTCGATAAAAATTGCAATGGGGTCCGGCACGACCGCTTTCGATGCCCTATATGTCTGGGGCCGTTTCGTGTGGCCGAATGACGTCGGGAGCCCATATTGAATTCCATCGTGCAGTTCTTCACCCGGACCTTCCAGGCCATCGGGCGCGGGCTTGGCCTCGCCGTCGCTTTCGTGCTGAGGCCGTTCGTGTGGCTCGGCCGCTGGTTCACGAACCGCGGTGTGATCCTGAAAGTGCTGCTCGGCGTTTTCCTGATCGGCCTGATCGGGCTCTACGGCTATTTCTTCTGGACGACGCAAGCCTGGCACGGTTTCGACCCGGACTATGCAAAGGCTTATGAGCACAAGGACGAGACAGCGGCCGAACCGAAGGCGCCGAGCGGCGGCATCATCACCGCAGACGAGGCAGCCGAGGAGAAGACCGACGCCGCGGTCCAGACCTGCCGGCGCTCGCTCCTGGTCGACGCCACGGCGGACCTGATCGACTTCAACGTCAATCAGAACGCCTGGATCTCCTCGATGCTCCTCTACAAGCTCGGCCTGTTCGGGCTCGATTGGGACAAGACGCCCTATTTCGACAACAAGGCCGCCTTTCAGCGCGGCGTGAACCAGGCGATCCGCCGCACGACCATCGAGCTCGTCGACACGCTGGGCCGGGTGCGCGGCACCTCTCAGATCGACGCCGACCTACAGACGGCGCGCGGCAGCATTCAGTTCGACGAGTCCACCTGGTATTTCGGCTGGAGTCCGTTCGGGCCCAAGACGCCGACGCCGAGCTTCTACCGCTCGGCGATCAAGGATCTGAACAAGTTCAACGACAGGCTCGAAAAGTGCGAGGCGGTCTTCGATGCCCGCGCCGACAATCTCCTTCAGTTCGTCGACCGCATCGCCAGCGACATCGGCGCCACTTCGGCGATCCTGCGCGAGCGCTCGGAGAACTATAATGGCGGCTGGTTCGATACCCGCGCCGACGATCGCTTCTGGTTCGCCTACGGGCAGCTCTACGCCTATTACGGGCTGCTCACCGCCGCCGGCGTCGACTTCGCCGACGTGATCGAGGAACGCCGCCTCACCGCCCTGTGGGACGAGTTGGAAGAGCAGCTGCGCGCCTCGCTCAACATCCGGCCCTTCATCATCTCCAACGGCGCGGAGTCCGGCTGGCTGATGCCCTCGCATCTCGCCACGCTTGGCTTCTATGTCCTGCGCGTGCGCTCGAACCTGGTGGAGGTTCGTCTGGTACTCGACCGCTAGGCGCTGTTCTCGACAACGCCGATGAACGGCAGCTCGCGATAGCGGTGGCCGAGATCCATGCCGTAGCCCACCACGAATTTGTCGGGACAGGCGAACCCCGTGAAGTCCGCGGTCACATCGACCTGCCGGCGTGCGGTCTTGTCGAGCAGGATGCAGGCGCGGACCGAGCGCGCGCCGCGGCTCTTAATTAGCGACTTGGCGAAGTCGAGCGTCTGACCTGTGTCGAGAATGTCGTCCACGATCACCACATCGCGGCCTTCGATGGCGCTCGTCACGTCGCGCAGGATCTTCACCTCGCCGCCCGTGGTGCTTTCGCCGTAGCTCGCCAGGAAGACAAAGTCGATCTCGGGCGTGAGGCCGTGCCCGTGCAGCGCGCGGATCAGATCGGCGGCGAACATGAAGCTGCCCTTGAGCACCGCGACGATGAGCGGATCGTGCAGATCGCACGCCGCGATATCGCCGGCCAGCGCATCGATGCGGCGCGCGATCTCTTGCGAGCTGAACAGCGGCTCGACGGTCTCCGCCGCGGGGCTTTCCGCCATACCTAGTTTGCCTTGGCGAAACGCACCTTGAGACTGCGGACATTGCTCGGCGGCGACGGGATCTGCCGCAGGAACGGCGCCTCCTCACCCGCGGCGAGTTCCTCGGAACCGACCTCCGTCTGCCATTCGGAGATCTCCTCGCCGTTTTCGTCGCGCAAGGCGATGATCACGGTCGGCACCGCCATCGCGGACGAGCTCGTGTTGCGCACATTGCCCTGAACCTCGAGCACCGTTTGGCCGCCGTCATTGGTCCAGCCATAGCGCACGCCCTCGAAGGCGAGCCCTTGCGCGCCGATCGGCATGCCGAGCATCGAGTAGACATGAGCCGCACCGGGCAGCATCGAGACGGTGGTCGCGGGCGCGAGCGTGAACAGGCCCAGCACGATGAGCACGATCACCCCGAGAATGCTCCAGCCGATGGCGACGATGGGCAGCCGCTTCTTGGCTTTCTTCTCCTTGGGCGACGCTTGGCCGAAGGCTGCGGCCACCAGATCGGGATCGGCCAGGGCCGGGTCGGACTCGTCCCCATAGCCGCCGTCGAAGGACGCATCGAATGAAGCGTCGCTTGATGGCGGCGGCGCCATCTCTGGCGGTGGCGCCATCTCGGGCGGCGGCGGCGGCGCCTCGGGCGCCTTCTTGCCCTTGCCCATGAGCTTGCCGAACAGGCCGCCCTTCGAGACCGGCGCCGGCTCGGGTTCCGGTGGTGGCATGGCCTGCGCCTTCATGCGCGCGACTTGGTCCGCCAGCGCATCGTCGGTCCCGAAATCCGCATCGCCCTGTGGCGGCGGCATCCCTGAATACATGTCCCGTGGTGGTGGCGGTGGCGGCGGTGGCGCGCGCTCCGGCATAGGGGGTGGCGGCGGCGGTGCGGCCTGGACCGGCGGCGGCGGTGGCGGTGGCGCCATAGGTCGCGGCGGCGGCGGTGGCGGGGCCGCGGGACGCGGAGGCGCGGCCTGAGGCGGCGGTGGTGGAGGCGGCGGTGCCGCCTTCGGGGCAGCGACAGGCTGCGCGGCCGCGGCTTGCGCCTCGGCTCCCGCCGGCTGTGCCTGCCAGACATGGCCGCATTTGGCGCAACGAACCTTGCGCCCCTCAGGTGGGAATGCCGCCTTGATCTGGTACCGCGTTTCGCAAGCCGGACAGATGATTAGTGTTGCCATTTTGAATGCCGCAATCGCCCGCTACGCAACGATTGTGCGGGACGCCCCATGCCGTTGCCCTATTCCATTGATACCGGACGGAGAGTTCAGCATAAAGAGCCCGTGGTGGGCAATGTTAAGAGGCGCAAGGAAGACGGGTGATTCGCTTTGACAATGTCGGGCTGCGCTATGGCTCAGGCCCGGAAATCTTGCGCGATGTCACCTTTCACGTGCTTCCGGGGTCCTTTCACTTCCTGACCGGACCATCGGGAGCCGGAAAGACCTCGCTTCTGCGCCTTCTTTTCATGTCTCTTCGGCCCAGCCGCGGCCTGATCTTCGTTTTTGGCGAGAATATCGCGGATTTGCCGGCCAGCGGCCGGGCGGCGCTCAGGCGGCGGATCGGCATCGTTTTCCAGGATTTCCGTCTCCTCGACCACCTCACCACTTGGGAGAACGTGGCCTTGCCCCTCCGCGTCATGGGCAAAAAAGAGAGCGACTACGCCGACGACGTGACCGACCTGCTGCACTGGGTGGGGCTCGGAAGCCGCATCCATGCCTATCCCGAGGTCCTGTCCGGCGGCGAGAAGCAGCGCGCGGCCATCGCCCGGGCGGTCATCGGCCGGCCCGAGCTGCTGCTCGCCGACGAGCCCACCGGCAACGTGGACCCGGCGATCGGCAACCGGCTCCTCAGGCTTTTCGTCGAACTGAACCGCCTCGGCACCTCGGTGATCATCGCCACCCATGACTACGCCCTCATGGAGCAGCTCGAGGCGCCGCGCCTGATGCTCTACGAAGGGCAGCTCCAGGTCAGCGGCCCGTGACGGTCCTCGACGATATCAAGGACTATCCCTGGACCGGCCTCATCGCCGGTGTCCTGCCCCCGCGCCTTGCCGCAAAGCTGCCGCCGAGATTTCAGGCCAAGTCCTCGCAGATCGTCCCGGCCGCCTCCATCGCCGGCAACGCGCTCACCGTAGTGATCGCCATCATGACCTTCCTCGCCTGCCTCACCGCCGGCGGGGTCTACATGATCAACCAGTCGGCCAATGCCTGGGTGGATGACATCGCCAGCGAGATCACCATCGAGCTCGACCCGCTCAACACCGCCGACATCGAGAAGAAGATGACGCTGGTCGCCCTGTTCCTCGCCAAGCAGAGCGGCATCACCAGGGTCAAACCCTTGAGCGCCGACGATTCGGCGAAACTGCTCGAGCCCTGGCTCGGCTCGACCGCGGCGCTTTCGGCGCTGCCGATCCCGCGCCTCATCGCGGTTGAGATCGACCGCTCCAGCCCTCCCGATATCGACCTGATCAAAAACGCGCTGAACCAGAACTTCGAGGGCGTGACGCTCGACGATCACCGCCGCTGGCAATCCGAGATCAAGCTGATTACCCGCTCGACCGCGCTTGGCGGCATCGCCGTGCTCGGCCTCGTCGCCGCAGCAACCATCGCCGTCATCGTCTCGGCGACGCGCAGCGCCATGGCCACCAACCGGGCGGTCATCGAAGTGTTGCATTTCGTGGGCGCCACCGAACGCTTCATCGCGTCCGAGTTCGAGCGGCACTTTCTTGGGCTCGGCGTGCGTGCCGGCCTCGCGGGCGCCTTCGCCGCGGCCATTGCATTCCTGCTGCTGCCGTTCTTGATGTATCTGTTGGGCGGCGGCGCCGTGACCGAAGCCGAGACAAGGCGTCTGCTCGGCTCCGGCGAGCTCGACTTCGGCGGCTATATCCTGCTGGTGGGAATCGTCGTCGTGGTCGCGGCCCTGTGCATGATCACCTCGCGCTTCGGGGTCTTCCGCGTCCTCAAAAACTACGCATGATCTTCATGAAACCCGAGGTCGAAGCCGATATCGTGCGGCGGCGATTTTGCCTATTCTGCGCCGCGCGAGGCCAGGTTCGGGGTGCGCGGTGAGCGAGAACGTCGAGGTTCGAGACGAGGAGGAGCCGCAAGACCGGCCGCGGCGGTTCCGCCGCTTCGGCGGCTTGATGGGCATCGTCCGCCTGCTCTTCGACGGCACGATCCTGCTGCTCGTCATGCTCATTATCGGCTTCATCGTCTTCGCCAACGGCATGGACCGGGAGCGGATCGAGCCGGCCTACGCTGCCGACGGCATCACCGTGCTGACCGGCGGGGCCTCCCGCATCGACGAAGCCATGAAGCTGCTCAGCCAACGCAAGGCGAAGCGCGTGCTGATTACCGGCGTCAATCGCGGCACCACCTTGGAGCAACTGAAGGAGCTCTCGAGCCAGGGCGACCAGTATTTCGCCTGCTGTGTCGATATCGACAAGGAAGCGCGCAACACCATCGACAACGCAACCGAGACGGCCCAGTGGGTGGCGCTCCACCAATACAGCTCGGTGATCGTGGTCACGTCCAACTATCACTTGCCCCGCGCACTGGCCGAGCTGGAGCGCTCCATGCCCGGCGTCACGCTGGTGCCCTATCCGGTGGTCGACAACAACGTGCATGTGGAGCGCTGGTGGAACTATCCCGGCACCACGCGGCTCCTGTTGTCGGAGTATCTGAAATACCTGCCGGCGCTCGGGCGGCTCTGGGCCACCAACCTCGCCCGCATGACCTTGCAAGGCACCTCGGTGCCGCCCGAGGATGAGCCGGAACCGTAGGCAGGCCGGCAATGTTCCGCTCCATTCTCTTCGGCATTTTGTTCTACCTCACCACGGTAGCGTTCGTGGTGCTGTGCTCGCCGCTCTTCTTTGCCCCGCGCCAATGGTCCATGGCGGCGCTGAAGCTGCACGCGCGCCTTGAGCTTTGGCTCCTGAAGCACATTGTCGGTCTGGACTACGAGGTGCGCGGCCTCGACAAGCTGCCCGAGCCGCCGTTCCTGGTCGCCTCCAAGCACCAATCCGCCTGGGAGACCTTCGCGCTCATCCCGCTATTTCACGACCCGGCCCTGTTCATGAAGCGGGAGCTGTTCTGGATCCCGTTCCATGGCTGGTTCTCTTACAAGTTCGGCATGATCCCCGTGGACCGCGACAAGGGTGCGGCGGGCTTGCGCCGCATGCTCCACGTGGCCAAGGAACGAATCGCGTCTGGGCGCGAAATCATAATGTTCCCGGAAGGAACACGCCGCCCGCCGGGAGCGCCGCCGGAATACAAGACCGGCATCGCGCTGATCTACACCGCCCTCGATGTGCCTTGCGTCCCCGTGGCGCTCAACTCCGGCGTCTTCTGGGCCCGGCGCAGTTGGGCGAGAAAGCCCGGGAAAATCGTGGTCGAGATCCTCGATCCGCTGCCGCCGGGTCTCCCCAAGGCGGAATTTCTGAGCCGCCTGCAAGAGGCCATCGAGACGGCCTCCGCCCGCCTTCTGGCCGAGGCGAAGGCCGCCGATCTGGCTCGTTAACCCTTTGGTAACACTTAAAAGCTTGACGCGGGCCGGGCGCGAGTTCATTGTTTGTTCTATAGAAGAAACGTGATCGAAGGCGTCTTGTATTTGCCATCGGTCAACCCATTTCCTTTAAGGTCGCCAAAGTTAACGGGACGGAATTTCATGTGGACGAGCCAAGCAGACGCTTCTGAGACAGGCCCCTGGGGGCCGGCGGAGGAGCCTGCGCTGGTCTGCGCGGAAGCCGCGTTCGACCAGGCGTTCCACTATTGGCGTGGCGCTTCGGGCCGCCGCTATCTGCACAGCGTCTATTCGCTGGTGGGCTGCCCCGCTCTGCCCCAGGCCAACTACATCCTGGTCCGCCGCCACGAGGACGGCACCCGCGAGGCGCTGGCCTTCGGCGACACCAAGGACGACGCGATCTCGCTCAACCTTGCCCATTTGCGTCATGCAGGCGCGAAGATCGGCGCCAACGAGGTGCATATCCACCTGCTGGCCGACACCGCGCATGACCGCGCGCTGGTGGAAGCCGACCTGACGGCCGCGCATCTGCGCCGGCAGACCGCCAAGGCGGCTTAGGGCCTAATAGAAACTCAGCGTCAAAGTTCTAGTCGCGGGAGAGCTTCTCGAGCCGCTGCTGCATGGCCTGAAGCTCGGCCTTGAGCGTGTCGATTTCGTCGGCGCCGGGCTTCTTGCCAGACGGCGCCGCGAGCTTCGGCTGGCCATTTTCGGCATCGCCGTCACCGCGCGCATTGGCCGCATCGGCGCCGAAGGGCGTGAACAAGCCGAGCGCGCGCTCGAAAGTGTCGAAATTTTTTCGCACCTGCTCCTGCATTGCGTCAAACGCCGCGTTGCCGAAAGCGTTCGTGAAGCGGCGCCGATACTGCTCCTGCTGCTTGGTGAGCGAGTCGAGGCTGAACTCAAGATAGCTCGGCACAAGCTTCTGCATGCTGTCGCCATAGAAGCGGATCAGCTGGCGCAAGAAACCGATGGGTAGGAGACTAGTGCCTCTGCTTTCCTGCTCGACGATGATCTGAGTCAGGACAGCATGCGTGAGGTCTTCGCCGGTCTTCGCGTCGTAGACCACAAAGTCGCGCTCGCCCCGCACCATTTCGGCGAGGTCCTCAAGCGTCACATACGTGCTTGTATCGGTATTATAGAGCCTGCGGTTCGCGTATTTCTTGATAATGACCGGCCGGCTCTCTTGGTCCGCGTCCCTAGCCACGTGTCTTTCGCTCCTAAGCCCCGGACCCCGTCCTGAGGCTACTCTATGCCGCACCTGCGAAGATGACTAGCACGTTCCTTGTGCGCAGCACCAGAGCTTTGCCGTGAGGCTTAACGTGAGCCTTTCGTCGGGCTTTCCAGCCGGAAATCGCTGAGGTATGACCTGGGGTCCCCCAGGTAGGAGATCAGGATGAAAGACGAAATAGTGATCGTCGGCGCGGCGCGGACGCCGGTCGGTTCTTTCAACGGCTCGCTGTCGAGCTTGCCGGCGCACAAGCTTGGCGAGGTGGCCATTCGCGCGGCGCTGGAGCGCGCCGGCGTCGACGCCAATGACGTCGACGAAGTGATCATGGGTCAGGTGCTCACCGCCGGCGAGGGTCAGAACCCCGCGCGCCAGGCCGCCATGGCTGCAGGCGTCCCCAAGGAGGCGACCGCCTGGGGCGTCAACCAGGTTTGCGGTTCCGGCCTCCGCGCCGTGGCGCTCGGCGCCCAGCAGATCGCCACGGGCGATGCTGAAATCATTGTCGCGGGCGGCCAGGAAAGCATGAGCATGGCCCCGCATGTCGCGCATCTGCGGAACGGTCAGAAGATGGGCTCCGTCGAGTTCATCGACAGCATGATCAAGGACGGTCTGTGGGAAGCCTTCAACGGCTATCACATGGGCACGACCGCGGAGAACGTCGCCAAGCAGTGGCAGCTCACCCGCGACGAGCAGGACAAGTTCGCCGTCGCCTCCCAGAACAAGGCGGAGGCCGCCAAGAAGGCCGGCAGGTTCAAGGACGAGATCGCTCCCGTGACCATCAAGACCCGCAAGGGCGAGGTGGTGGTGAGCGATGACGAATATATCCGCGAAGGCGCCAAATACGAGGACGTGGCCAAGCTCC
>CAYWIA010000050.1:0-9457 GCA_964458245.1 uncultured Methyloceanibacter sp.
TCGTCATCGTCAACACGCTGGTCGACCTTTTGAGTCTGGCCCTCGATCCGCGCGTCAGCCTTGAGGGAGCACGATGAGCGCCGGCGTCAGAGACGTGAACACGCGCGCTTTCGCCAGCTTCGCGGCTGCCCGGCCCGGCGCCGTGCTGGCCGGCATCGTGCTTGGCCTCGTCGCGCTCGCGGCGTTCTTCGCCCCGCTGATCGCCCCACAAGACCCGTTCGATTTGGCTGGCTTCGATCTGTTCGACGCAGAACTGCCGCCCATCTGGCAGGAGGGGAGTGATCCGCGCTTCATGCTGGGCACCGACGCCCAAGGCCGGGACCTCTTCAGCGCCATCCTCTACGGGACGCGCATCTCGTTGCTGGTCGGTCTCCTCGCGGTGGCCATCCAGGCCGCGCTCGGCGTCTCGCTTGGGCTCCTTGCCGGCTATTTCGGGGGAAGGGTGGATAGTCTGGTCACGCGCTTGGCCGACATTCAGCTCTCCCTCTCCACGCTGATGATGGCCATCATCGCGATGGCGCTTGTTCGGGCGGGGCTTGGCGGGGAGGCTTTGAGCCGCCTTGCCGTACCCCTGCTCGTCATCGTCATCGGCCTGGCGGAATGGCCGATCTTCGCCCGCACCGCCCGTGCGGCCACGCTGGTGGAGACGTCCAAGGACTACATCCGGGCGGCCCGGGCGTTGGGCGGCAGCGATCTCGCCATTGTGCACCGCCATATCCTGCCGAATATCCTGTCACCCCTGGTCGTCATCGCCACCACCCAAGTTGCCGGCGCCATCATGGCGGAGGCAGCTTTATCCTTTCTGGGCCTTGGCATGCCGGTCACCAAGCCGTCCCTCGGAACGCTGATCCGCTCCGGCTACGACCTCATGTTCGCGGGCACTTGGTGGGTCACGGTGCTGCCGGGCCTGATGCTGATCGGTCTTCTGATTTCCATCAATGTGCTCGGGGACGCGTTGCGCGATTGGCTCGATCCGAGGGCCCGCGGCCGCTGAATCTCGGCCAGGGCAGGCTAATCTGCTGCGGCCTCTTGATAATTGGGGCCGCGGCGACCCATAAGGTATAGTGAGCCAAGGCTTTCAGGCCACTTCAAGAACGTCGGCGTTTCCGCAAGCGAGCCGCCGAGGAGGAGACGTCATGGAGACCCCGGGCCCGGTCAATCCGGATCTCGTCTATTCTTTGCGCCGCGTCACCGAGCGTGCCGCTTGTGCGGCTTTCAATTGGATCGGACGCGGCGACGCGGACGACGGCGGCCGTGCCGCCCTCGACGCTATGCGCAGCGCACTCACGGAGATCGACATCGACGCGCGCGTAGTGATCGGCGAGGCGACCGCGGGCGAGGCGCCCCAGCCGCAGCGCGGTGAGCATCTCGGCCAGCCCGGTGCGTCGTTCAAGGCGGACATCGCCGTCGATCCCGTCGAGGGCACGAGCTACCTGGTGCGAGGCCTGACCAACGCACTCGCAGTTCTCGCCGTGGCGCCGCGCGGCGCCATGATGAACCCCGGTCCCGCCTTCTACATGGAGAAGTTCGTGGCCAGTTCGCTTGCCCGCGGCAAGATCGATCCGACATGGTCCACGGCAAAGAAGCTCGAAGAGCTCGCCAAGGTTCTTAACAAGGACGTCTACGATCTCACCGTCTTCGTGCTGGAGAAGCCCCGTCACCGCGATCTGGTCAATGAGATCCTGGCGGCCGGTGCGCGCGTGGCCATGTATCCGGCGGGCGATGTGGCGGGCGCTCTCATGGCGGCTGTCCCCGGCTCGGGCATCGACGCTCTGATGGGCACGGGCGGCACGCCGGAAGGTGTCATGTCGGCCTGTGCCATCCGCGCGATCGGCGGTGAGTTCCTCGCCCGCCTCGATCCGCAGCTTCAGACCGAGACCAAGGCGGTCAAGGACGCGGGCATCGATACCACGCGATGGTTCGAGCGTGACGAGCTCATCACGTCCGACGATGTGTTTTTCTGTGCGACCGGCATCACGACCGGTCTCATGCTCGAGGGCGTGGAGCGCACCAGGGCGCACTACAAAGTGCAGACAATGATGATAACCGGGGCGACGGGCGAGCGGCAGATCTTGACGAGCTTTGTGCCGACGGAACGTCTTGCGAGCTTGGCGGCTCGCGATGTCGCCTAACAAGCCATAGGGATAGGAGCGCCTGGGAGCAGTAATGCCCAAGCGAGTGGATCATCCGATCATCCTCGGTATCGTGGGTGACTCGGCGTCGGGAAAGACGACCCTGTCGGCGGGTGTCGCCCAGATTCTGGGCGAGGAGCACTGCTCAATCTTCTGCACAGATGATTATCATCGTTACACGCGCCAGGAGCGGAACGAGGCCGGTCTCTCCGCGCTCGATCCACGCGCGAATTATGTGGACATCCTGGAGCAGCATCTGCGTCTGCTGCGCCGGGGAGAGCCGGTGCTGAAGCCGGTCTACTGCCACACGGACGGCACGTTGGGGCGCCCCCGCTATTTTAGGCCCACGGAGTTCGTGATCGCGGAGGGGTTGCTAGGCTATACCACCCGCGCCATGCGGGACTGCTACGACGTGAAGATCTATCTCGATCCTGAAGACGATCTACGGGTCAAGTGGAAGATCCATCGCGATACGACCAAGCGCGGCTATAAGCTCGAGGACGTGGTCGCGTCGCTCGGGCGGCGCAAGCAGGACAGCCCGAATTTCATTCATCCGCAGCGAACCTTCGCCGATATCGTCATCCGCTTTCAATCGCCCAAAGGCGCCAACGGCTCCGATACGCAGCTCGACGTCCGCCATCTTCTGCGCCCGACCTTGCCGCATCCCGATTTTTCGCCGCTTTTCGATGGGACCAGCAATGCCGGGCTCCATCTGGAACTCGCTCGCGATAGGGATGGAAAACCCGTCGACGTACTTGAGATCAACGGCAATATCTCCGACAAGAGGGCCGAGCGGATCGAGGATCTGCTGTGGAATCTCATCCCGGAGGCGGGCCATCTGCGCGACGAGGTCGGTCGCATCGATATCGCCAATGAGGCCAACGGCGCGAATAAGAGCCACCCGCTGGCCTTGACCCAGCTTCTCGTTGGATATCACGCGGTCAAGGCGGCAATGGGCGTCCGCGCTTATTAGAGTCGGATCTAGAGGACAACAAATGGCTAGGGCCTTTTGATGCAGGATCGAGCATTACCTGAAGCGACCCACAAGGACATGGCGAACGCCATTCGCGCGCTCGCCATGGACGCGGTAGAGAAGGCCGCGTCCGGCCATCCGGGCATGCCCATGGGCATGGCCGATGTGGCCACGGTCCTGTTCACCCGCTTCTTGAAATTCGATGCCGCGCACCCGGACTGGCCCGACCGCGACCGGTTCGTGCTGTCGGCCGGCCACGGCTCCATGCTGCTCTATGCGCTTCTCTACCTTACCGGCTATCCGGACATGGATATCGGGGAGATCGAGCGCTTCCGCCAGCTGGGCGCCCGCACCGCGGGACATCCCGAATACGGTCATGCGCCCGGGATCGAGACCACCACGGGGCCGCTCGGGCAGGGCATCGGCAACGCCGTCGGCATGGCGCTGGCCGAGCGGCTGCTCAATCAGCGCTATGGCGACGACATCGTCAGCCACTACACCTACTGTATCGCCGGCGACGGTTGTCTCATGGAAGGCATCAGCCAGGAGGCGATCTCGCTTGCCGGCCATCTCAAGCTCGGCCGCCTTATCGTGTTGTTCGACGACAACCAGATCTCGATCGACGGACCGACCGATCTCGCCGTGTCCGACAATCAGCTCGAGCGCTTCCGTGCCTCCGGCTGGCATGTCGCCGCCGTAGACGGGCACGATCCGGAGGCGGTCGCGCTTGCCATCGAGAACGCCCGGGGCGTCACCGACCGGCCTTCCCTCATTGCCTGCCGGACGATCATCGGTTACGGCGCGCCGAAAAAGGCAGGCACCGCCTCCACACACGGCTCCCCCCTCGGCGACGAAGAGATTGCCGGTGCGCGCGAAAAGCTCGGCTGGGCACACTCGCCGTTCGCGGTGCCGGAGCAAATTCTGTCGACGTGGCGCTCGGCGGGCGCAAAGCATCGCCAGGCTTACGAGAAATGGACGGAAGCGGCGGCCCGGCTCGATGCGGCCTCGCGCGACCACCTTGTCGAGCCGATCGACGCTAAGGTGGCCGGCGACATCGTCCGTGCCATCGCCGGCGTCAAGACGGACTTCGCCGCCGAGGGCGCCAAGCTTGCCACACGGCAATCCTCGCAGAAGGTGTTGGAGCGGCTGGTGCCGATCGTCCCGGGTCTGATCGGGGGCTCGGCCGACCTGACCGGTTCCGTCGGCACGCTCACCAAGCAGCATGGCATCGTCAAGCCGGGCGATTTCGCCGGCAACTACGTCCATTACGGCGTCCGGGAGCACGCCATGGCGGCGGCCATGAACGGGCTTGCGCTACACGGGGGCATCGTCCCCTACGGCGGCACCTTCCTCGTGTTCTCGGACTATTGCCGCCCGTCGATCCGGCTCTCGGCGCTGATGGGGCAGCGGGTGGTCTATGTGATGACCCACGATTCCATCGGGCTTGGCGAGGACGGGCCAACCCACCAGCCTGTGGAGCAGCTTGCGGCGTTGCGCGCCATTCCCCATCTCCAGGTCATGCGGCCGGCCGATTCGGTCGAATGCGCCGAGTGCTGGGAATTGGCGCTGCTCGCCAAGGACAGGCCGGCAATCATGGCGCTCACCCGCCAGGGCCTGCCACTGCTTCGAACCACGCCCACGGAGGAGAATCTCTCCGCCAAGGGGGCTTATGTGCTGATCGAGCCCGACGGCGGGCGAGACGTGACGCTGCTTGCCACCGGCTCCGAGGTGTCTTTGGCCGTGGACGCCGCAAAATTGCTCCAAGAAGAGGGCATCAAGGCCGCGATCGTGTCCATGCCCTGTTGGGAGCTCTTCGACGCCCAGGACGAGGCCTACCGCGAGACGGTGCTGGGAGCGGCCCCGCGGGTCGGCATCGAGGCGGCCATAGAGTTCGGCTGGCAGAAATGGCTCGGCCAGGATGGCACTTTCGTCGGAATGCGCGGATTCGGCGCATCCGCGCCCGCGCAGGAGCTTTATAAGCATTTCGGTATCACGCCCGAGGCCGTGGCGGCCGCGGCCCGTGATCTGACCGTCAGAAAGTAGAGGTAGGGAGGACATGGCTAACACGCGCGTCGCCATCAACGGTTTTGGCCGGATCGGCAGGCTCACTTTCAGGGCGTTCCTGGAAGCCGGCCGCAAGGATCTCGATTTTGTGGCGATCAACGACCTCGGCTCGGCAGACATGAACGCGCTCCTGTTGGAGTTCGACAGCGTCCACGGAAAGTTTCCGGGCGAAATCGCCGTCTCCGGCGGCCACCTCAAGGCCGACGGGCAGGATGTCGCGGTCTTGTCGGAGGCCAACCCTGAGAACCTTCCCTGGCGCGATCTCGACGTGGATATCGTCATGGAATGTACCGGCCGCTTCACCAAGCGTGAGACGGCGGCTCAGCATCTCGATGCCGGCGCCAAGCGCGTTCTGGTCTCCGCCCCGTGCTCCGGCGCCGACCTCACCGTGGTCTATGGCGTCAACGACGACCAACTGACCCAGAAGGATCACGTGGTCTCCAACGCCTCGTGCACGACCAACTGCCTCGCTCCCGTGGCGGAGGTTCTGCACAAATTGGTCGGTATCGAGCGCGGCTACATGACCACGATCCACGCCTATACCGGCGACCAGCGGACCGTCGACACGCTGCATTCCGATCCGCGCCGGGCCCGCGCCAGCGCCGTGAACCTGATCCCGACCTCGACCGGAGCGGCCAAGGCCGTGGGGCTCGTTCTGCCGGAACTGCAAGGCAAGCTCGATGGCTGCTCGATCCGTGTGCCGGTGCCCAATGTCAGCCTCGTCGATCTGACCTTCCAGGCCTCGCGGCCGACCACGGTCGAGGAGATCAATGCGGCCTTGACCAAAGCGGCCTCCGAAGCCCCTCTCAAGGGCGTTCTGGGCATCAACGACAAGCCCCTGGTTTCATCAGACTTCAACCATAACCCCCTAAGTTCTGTCTTCGATTTGACAGGAACTCAGGTTATCGACGGCACATTCTGCCGGGTTGTGTCCTGGTACGACAACGAATGGGGCTTCTCAAACCGTATGAGCGACACCGCGGTCGCCATGGGAAGACTGATCTGAAGGTGACGCGGAACACGAATGGTAGAGTGAAATGAAGACAATCGATTTTTCCAGTATCAAGACTCTCAATGGCCTCGACGTGAAGGGCAAGCGCGTCCTCGTCCGCGCGGACCTCAATGTGCCGGTCGAGAACGGCGAGGTCGCCGACGCGACCCGCATCAATCGCGTGCTGCCGACCATCAACGCGCTGCGCGAGAATGGGGCCAAGGTTATTGTCTTGTCGCACCTGGGCCGCCCCAAGGGCGAACGATCTCCGGAGACATCTTTGCGCCCGGTCGCAGCCAAGCTTGAGGAGTTGATCGGGGCGCCGGTTCGCTTCTTCGACGATTGCATCGGACCGGACGTCAAAGAGGGCCTGCAGTCGCTCGAAGAGGGCGACGTGGCGATGCTCGAGAACCTGCGCTACCACAAGGGCGAGACGACGAACGATATGGACTTCGCCAAGGAGTTGGCCGCGCTCGGCGATATCTATGTGGACGATGCTTTCTCCTCGGCCCACCGCGCGCATGCCTCCGTCGAGGCGATCGCCCATCTGATGCCGTCTTATGCCGGTCTCCTGATGATGGCCGAGATCGATGCGGTCGGCCGCGCCATCGAGGATCCCAAGCGTCCGGTGATGGCGATCGTCGGCGGGGCCAAGGTCTCGACCAAGATCGACGTGTTGTCGAACCTCGCCACCTGCATGGACGTGGTGGTGGTCGGCGGCGGCATGGCCAACACTTTCCTCCACGCGCAAGGCGTGAATGTCGGCAACTCGCTCTATGAGCCGGATTTCGTGGACACGGTGCGGGACGTCGCCGCCAAGGCCAAGGAGTCGGGCTGCGAGATCCTGCTCCCTGTCGACGAGGTCGTGGCCAAACAGTTCGCGCCCGGCACCGAATGGAAGGTCTGTGACGTCAACGCAATTCCGTCCGACATGATGGTCCTCGACCAGGGGCCGAAGAGCATCGAGCGGCTCAAGGAGCGTCTCGCCGGGATGAAGACGCTGCTGTGGAACGGCCCGCTCGGCGCGTTCGAGATCGAGCCCTTCGGCAAAGGCACGCTCGCGCTCGCCCACCAGGCCGGGAAGCTGTCCCGCGAGGGAAAACTGATCTCCGTCGCAGGAGGGGGCGACACCATTCGCGCCTTGAACATGGCGGGTGTCGCCGACGACTTCACCTATGTGTCGACCGCGGGCGGCGCGTTCCTCGAGTGGCTGGCCGGGCGCCAGTTGCCGGCCGTGGCGGCGCTCGCATCGCGCCGCGTGGCTCCGCCGCCGTCCAAAACGATGGCCGCGTAGCACCGGGCAAAGACGGAGCCGCCATGAGCCGCAAGATCATCGTTGCTCCGTCGATCCTGTCCGCTGATTTCGCCAAGCTCGGCGAGGAGGTGAAGGCCATCGACCGGGCGGGCTGCGACTGGATCCATATCGACGTCATGGACGGTCACTTCGTGCCCAACATCACTATCGGCCCGGACGTAGTCAAAGCGCTCCGGCCCCATTGCGACAAGGTCTTCGACACGCATTTGATGATCGCTCCGTGCGATCCCTATATCGAAGCCTTCGCATCTGCCGGGTCCGACATCATCACCGTGCATGCCGAGGCCGGACCTCACCTCGACCGCTCGCTCCAGCACATCAGGAGCTTTGGCAAGAAGGCCGGCGTCAGCCTCACGCCATCGACGCCGGAAGCGGCGATTGAGTATGTGCTCGATAAGGTCGATCTCGTTCTGGTCATGACCGTGAACCCGGGCTTCGGCGGCCAGACATTCATCCCGGAACAGCTTGAGAAAATCCGCGCCGTTCGCGCGATGATCGGCGATCGGCCGATCCATCTCGAAGTCGACGGCGGCGTCAATGTGGATACCGCGCCGCTCGTGGCCGAGGCCGGCTCCGATGTGCTGGTCGCCGGGTCCGCCGTGTTCAAGGGCGGCGCCTATGCCGAGAACATCGCCGCGATCCGCGACGCGGCCATGCGCGCCCAAGCTGCCGCTTGATGGAGCCATTCGAAGACTGCCGCGCTGTCGTGTTCGATCTCGACGGGACGCTTGCCGACACGGTCGGCGATCTCTCCACGGCGCTCAATCGGGCTCTCGCCGAACTTGACCTGCCGCCGCACCCGGAAGAGGCCGTACGCGGCATGGTCGGCGGCGGTCTTGCCAAGCTCCTTACGCGCGGTCTCGCCGCCCATGATGTGGTCCTGGAGAGGGCCGAACACGAAGCGGTGTTGGCCCGTTTCGTCGCCCATTATGCGGCGAACCCGGCGGAGCGTTCCAAGCTCTATCCCGGTGCGCGGCAGACGTTGAATGTGCTGCGTGAGGCGGGCATTCCTTGCGGACTCTGCACCAACAAGCATGAACCCATCGCCCGCGACCTTCTGAACGCGCTCGGCATTGGGTCGGCGTTCGGCGCGATTCAGGGCAGTGAGACGGGGTTTCCCAGAAAGCCCGATCCGGCCTGTCTCATCCATGTGGTGAAGAAGCTTGGCGTCAGTCCCGAGAGGGCCCTCATGGTGGGCGACAGCGCCACGGATCTGAAGACGGCGCGCGCCGCGGGCCTCAAATGGGTTGTTCTCGTGAGCTATGGTTACTCCGTGACCCCGGTCACTGAACTCGGCGCGGATCTCGTGATCACTCATCTTCACGACTTGGTGCCAGCCCTTGCTCTTCGCGAGCGGGCGCAATAGCAAGACGTCTATGGATGTAACCTATTTCGGCGCTCTACTGGCGGGCTTCCTCAGCTTTCTGAGCCCCTGCGTGCTGCCGCTCGTGCCGCCCTATCTCTGCTTTCTCGGCGGCACGACCTTCGACCAGCTGACGGGCGAGGACGAGACGCCGGCCCATGTCTATCAGACCGTGGTGCTGTCCTCGGTCGCCTTCGTGCTCGGTTTCACTACGGTGTTCGTCATCCTGGGCGCCACGGCCACGGTGCTGGGCCAGCTCGTGGTCGAGAACCTGCCGATCCTCGCCAAGATCGCCGGCGTGATCATCATCATTGCCGGACTGCATTTCCTCGGCGTCATCCACATTCCGCTTCTGCACCGCGAGGCGCGCTATCACGCCGACACGCGGCCTGCGGGGCTGGTCGGCGCCTATGTTATCGGCTTGGCCTTTGCTTTCGGTTGGACGCCCTGCATCGGCCCCGTGCTCGGCGCGATCCTCGCGGTCGCGGCCGGAGAGGATTCCGTGCGCCAAGGCGTGAGCCTGCTCTTCGTCTATTCGCTCGGCCTCGGTATCCCGTTCATTTTGGCCGCCGTCGCCATCAGGCCGTTCATGAGCGCACTACAGCGCTTCAGGGGACAT
>CAYWIA010000050.1:9557-11834 GCA_964458245.1 uncultured Methyloceanibacter sp.
GGCCGCCGTCGCCATCAGGCCGTTCATGAGCGCACTACAGCGCTTCAGGGGACATTTGGCGGTGATGGAGAAGGTGCTTGGCGCCTTCCTCGTGCTCACCGGCATCCTCTTCCTCACCGACTCCATGACGTTGATCGCCGGCTGGATCCTGCAAACCTTTCCGTCGCTTGCCACCATCGGCTGACGATTGCCGCTTGCCCTCGGGCGCCACCGATGAATAGTGGCTGCCTATGACACAAAGCAGAACCGCGATCGCGCTGACCATCGCCGGCTCCGACTCCTCGGGCGGCGCCGGCATCCAAGCTGACCTCAAGACCTTCTCGGCACTCGGCGTCTACGGCGCGAGCGCCATCACCGCGCTGACCGCCCAGAACACGAGGGGCGTGGATGACGTGATGGCCGTGCCGCCGGAATTCGTGCTTGCCCAGATGCGCAGCGTGGCGAGCGATATCAAGGTCGGCGCCATCAAGATCGGCATGCTCGCCACCGCGCCCATCATCGAGGCCGTGGCGGACGGGCTCGATGACTTTCCCGGCGTTCCCGTCGTGCTCGATCCCGTCATGGTGGCGACCAGCGGCGATCGGTTGCTCGACGAGGATGCGGTGGAGGTCTTGCGCGACCGGCTCATGCCGCGCGCCACACTGATCACGCCGAACCTCCGGGAGGGCGCGGTGCTGCTCGGCGAGCCGGCGGAGAGCCGGGAGCAAATGCTGGAAGGCCGCGCCGAGCGCCTGCGCGATCTTGGAGCGAAGGCCGTCTTGCTCACGGGCGGCGAATCCATCGCCGAGACGGCGCTCGATATCTTCGTGGACGAGAACGGCGTCCAGCGCATCGAGGCGCCGCGGGTGGAGACCGAGAACACCCACGGCACGGGCTGCACCTTGTCCTCGGCCATCGCCGCGGAACTGGCCAAAGGCGAGAGCTTGGACAAGGCGGTGAAGATCGCGAAGCTCTACGTCACCGCGGCCATCATCGCCGCCGACGAGATCGCGGTGGGCCAGGGCAGGGGCCCCGTCCACCATTTCCATGCGCTGTGGAAGGCCTGAAGCCGCTCAAGCGTCGGCCACGACCTTGGCGTGCTGCTCGCCCAGCCCCTGAACGCGCAGCACCAGCTCGTCGCCGGGCTTGAGGAACACGCGCGGGTCCCGCGCCATGCCGACGCCGGGCGGCGTGCCCGTGGTGATGACGTCGCCGGGGACGAGCGTCATATATTGGCTGATATAACTCACCAGATCCGCCACGCTGAAGATCATGGTCGAGGTGTTGCCGGTCTGCATCCGCGCGCCGTTGAGGTCGAGGCTGAGATCGAGCGCTTGCGGGTCGGGGATCTCCTCGGTGGTGACGAGCCAGGGGCCGAGCGGGCCGAAACTGTCATGGCTCTTGGCCTTGATCCATTCGCCCGGGCCCCCCTTCTGGAGGCTGCGCTCCGAGACATCGTTGCCGATGCAATAGCCGGCCACGTAGTCGAGCGCGTTCTCCTTGGGGACGTTCTTGGCCCGCGAGCCGATGACCACGGCGAGCTCGACCTCGTAATCCATGCGCTTGAAGGCCGCCGGCGCCAGCACCGGATCGTTCGGTCCGGACACGCAGGAACTGGCCTTGGCGAACACGATGGGCACTTCGGGGATCGGCATGCCGGTCTCCTCGGCGTGGTCGCGATAGTTGAGGCCGATGCCGAGGAATTTCGGCACCACGCCCACGGGCGCGCCGAGGCGCGGAGACCCTTCGACCAGAGGCAGCGTCCCGGGATCGATCTCCTTCAAACGCTTGAGGCTTTCGGGCCCGAGCACCTCGCCCGAGAGGTCGCCGACGAGGCCTGAGAGATCGCGAATCCGGCCGTTGCCGTCGAGAAGTCCGGGCTTTTCCTGTCCGCTATCGCCAAATCGTACGAGTTTCATTGCGTTCCCTTAGGGCCATGGTTCGCCGCATGATGCACAGGCGCGGGCGAGGCGCAACGGCGCGCCGCCGCCGTCCATATCGACGCGACTCGTCCGTCCCATGCGCTGTGGCCCGGTCGACGCGGCCTCGTGGCTCATATGCAACAGCCCTTGCGTAAAGTTTCGGCGAAAGGGGTACGGCCGCTGCCCGCCAAACGTGTGCGGGAGGCTCCGCAAAGGGCCGCCGCAACCCCAGTCATGGCGAGGTAACACGCTGATTTTCAACAAAAAAAATCGATCGCAGAGCCGCTGGCGGCGGCGTTTTGCATTTCCGCAACAGTCCCTGGACGAAGTGCGTTTGCGGCCTCGCGCTTTGTTGAAGGACGGAGGCCCGCTGCGC
>CAYWIA010000050.1:11934-13180 GCA_964458245.1 uncultured Methyloceanibacter sp.
CTCGCGCTTTGTTGAAGGACGGAGGCCCGCTGCGCTAGCTTTGCATCACATCACGGGGGACGGGCTGGGGGGCCTACTCTTCCGGGGGAACGGACGACAGAGCAGGGACCTGAAGCAAGACCAAGAATTGGACAGCTCAGGAAATTAAATGGGGGGGCGAGCCGAAGCCCGCAAGTAAAGGTGCAAGCCTTTCGCGTTCGGCTCGTTTCGCAGGGAAGACCGGCCCGGCTTGCCCGGGCCGGTTCTTTTTTGTCCCCGCTAAAGAGGCGCTTTTTCCCCGCGAAACAGGCGCGCAAATTACCCCGCAATCATGCGCCGCTGACGCCCCGATCAGGCGAAATTGCACATCCAATACGAGTCAAAATCCGAGCCGCGCCAACGTCGCCTCGACGCCGGAAAGATAGCTCGCCCCGAACAGCCGCACATGCACCAGCGCCGGGTAGAGATTGTAGAGATCCCGCCGCACCTCGTGGAAGCCCGGCTCGAGCGGGGATAGCGCCTCGTAGGCGGCGAAGAACGCGCGTCCGAACGTGCCGAACATCGTGGTGAAGGCGAGCTCGATCTCCGGATGCCCGAAAGAGATCGCCGGGTCGACGAAGCCCGCGATCCGGTTCCCGCGCACGAGCACATTGCCGGTCCACAGATCGCCATGGAGCAGGCTCGGGTGGGACGGCTCCAGCAGATAGTCGTCGAGGCGCGCGGCGAGCTTTTCGAGCCGCAAGAGGAGCGGCGCCGGCAGCCGGCCTTCGTCGCTTGCCGCGCGCGCCATGTGCAGCAGACGGTGGTCGCGGAAGAACGGCACCCACAAAGGGCTCATCGGATTGGGCTGGGGCAGGGGCCCGATCAGCGTGTCCCGCGCAAAGCCGAAATGCGGGCGGGGGGTGGCGTGCAGGGCCGCGATCAGCCGCGCCGCATCGCGCTCGACCGAAGGCGTGATCGGGGCGCCGTCGTTCTCGATGAAATCCATCGCCAGAAGATCGGGCTCGGACACATGGACCCGCGGCACCGGCAGATCCGACAGCCGGGCAAGCTCGGACAGCATAGTGCCTTCGAGCGCGAGACCCGGGCCATCGCTACCTTTGCTGCGCGCCTTGACTGCGAGATGGCGTCCGTCTTGAAGCCGCACCGCGAGCCCGGTCAGCCCGAACCCGACCGCCATGGGCTCGGCCTCTATAATTGGAGAGCCAAGCGCGGATTGGAGCCGTGTTTCAAGTTCTCGGCTCACCCTCACGCCGGCAGGCCCGCT
>CAYWIA010000051.1:0-11227 GCA_964458245.1 uncultured Methyloceanibacter sp.
AGGTGAAGGCATCGACGAACTCTTCCAGCGGCACGCCGTACTGCAAGCCGACGGACACCGCGATCGCAAAGTTGTTCATGAGCGAGCGGAAGGCGGCGCCTTCCTTGTGCATGTCGATAAAGATCTCGCCCAACCGACCGTCGTCATACTCGCCAGTTCTTAAGTAGACCTTATGACCGCCGACGACGGCCTTCTGGGTGTAGCCCTTGCGCCGGTCGGGTAGTCGAAGGCGTTCGGCCCGGGCTCGCACCCGTTCGACGATCCGTTCCACCACGCGCTCGGCAATGACCGTGGCGCGCTGCACGCTCGGCTGATCGGAAGCGATCGCCGCAAGCACGTCGTCCTGCTCCTCTTCCTCTTCAGCGAGAAGCTGCGCGTTGAGCGGCTGGGACAGCTTGGAGCCGTCGCGGTAGAGCGCATTGGCCTTCAGCGCCAGGCGCCAGGACAGGAGATAAGCCTCCTTGCAGTCCTCGACGCCGGCGTCGTTGGGCATGTTGATGGTCTTGGAGATCGCGCCGGAGATGAAGGGCTGCGCCGCCGCCATCATCCGGATGTGGCTCTCCACCGAGAGAAAGCGCTTGCCCTTGCGGCCGCAGGGGCTCGCGCAGTCGAACACCGGCAGATGCGCGGGGTCGAGCCCCGGCGCCCCTTCGAGGGTCATGGCACCGCAGGCATATTCGTTGGCCGCCTCGATGTCGGCCTTGGAGAAGCCGATCTCCGCCAAGAGGTCGAAATCGGGCTGGTCGAGCCGCGCCGCGGCAAGGCCCAACGTCTCCGTGCAAAAGGCTTCGCCAAGCGTCCACTTGTTGAAGACGAACTTGATGTCGAAGGCCGCCAACATGGTCTTCTCCACCGCTTCGATCTTCTCCAGGGTGAAGCCCTTGGCGGCGAGGGTCTCGTGATTGACCCCGGGCGCGCCCGCGAGCGTGCCGCGGCCCACCGCATAGTCGATGATGCGCTTGATCTCGTCCGCGCCGTAGCCGAGCCCCTCGAGCGCCTGCGGCACCATGCGGTTGATGATCTTGAAGTAGCCGCCGCCGGCGAGCTTCTTGAACTTAACGAGCGCGAAGTCGGGCTCGATACCGGTGGTGTCGCAATCCATCACCAGGCCGATCGTTCCGGTCGGCGCGATCACCGTGGCTTGCGCGTTGCGGTAACCGAAGTCCCGGCCGAGTTCGAGGGCCTGATCCCAGGCCCGCATGGCGTGGGCCAGAAGGCGCGGGTCGGGGCAGGCGGCATGGTCGAGGGGCACCGGCGGCGTGGCCAGCTCCTCGTAGCCGTCGGCCTCGCCGCGCGCGGCACGGGCGTGATTGCGGATGACCTTGAGCATGGCCTCGCGATTCGCCTCATAGCCGGGGAAGGCTCCGAGCTCGCGCGCCATCTCCGCGCTCGTCGCATAGGCGACGCCGGTCATGATGGCGGTGAGGGCGCCGCCGAGCGCCCGGCCTTCATCGGAGTCGTATGGAATGCCCGAGGCCATCAGCAGGCCGCCGATATTGGCGTAGCCCAGGCCGAGTGTGCGGTACTCGTACGAGAGCTGTGCGATCTGCCGCGAGGGGAACTGCGCCATGGTCACGGCGATCTCGAGCACGATGGTCCACAGCCGGATGGCGTGCTCGTAGCCCTCGATGTCGAAGCTCCCGTCCGCGGCGCGGAACGCCATCAGATTGAGCGAGGCGAGATTGCAGGCCGTGTCGTCGAGGAACATGTACTCCGAGCACGGGTTCGAGGCGCGGATATCGCCGGCCGCCGGGCAGGTGTGCCAGTCGTTGATGGTGGTGTGGAACTGAATGCCGGGATCGGCGCAGGCCCACGCGGCGTAGCCGATCTGCTCCCACAAATCGCGTGCCTTCAGCGTCTGCGCCACGCCGCCGTTCTTGCGCAGGATCAGGTCCCAATCGCCGTCGGCCTCCACGGCTTGCAGGAACTCGTCGGTGACCCGCACCGAGTTGTTGGAATTCTGGCCGGAGACGGTGCGGTAGGCTTCGGAGTCCCAGTCCGTGTCGTAAGTGGGAAAGTCGATGGACGTATAGCCCTGGCGTGCGAATTGGATCATGCGCCGGACCATGTTGTCCGGCACCTTGGCCTTCCGCGCGTTCTTGACCTCGCGCTTCAGCGCCGGGTTCCGCTTGGGATCGAAGCAGTCGTCGCCGTCTCCCTCGCAGTTCACGCAGGCCCTGAGCACGGCATTGAGCCGCTCGGACAGGATCTTCGAGCCGGTGACGAGCGCCGCCACCTTCTGCTCCTCGACGACCTTCCAGTTGATGTAGGACTCGATATCCGGATGGTCGATGTCGACCACCACCATCTTGGCGGCGCGTCGCGTGGTGCCGCCCGACTTGATGGCGCCGGCCGCCCGGTCGCCGATCCGAAGGAAGCTCATCAGGCCCGACGACTTGCCGCCGCCGGAGAGGGGCTCCTTCTCGCCGCGCAGCCGCGAGAAATTGGTGCCGGTGCCCGAGCCATACTTGAAGAGGCGCGCCTCGCGCACCCAGAGATCCATGATGCCGTTCTCGTTGACGAGATCGTCCTCGATCGACTGGATGAAGCAGGCATGCGGTTGGGGATGCTCGTAGGCGGACTCAGACGCCTTCAGCTCGCCCGTGCGGAAATCGACGTAATAGTGGCCCTGGCTCGGCCCATCGATGCCATAGGCCCAGTGGAGGCCCGTGTTGAACCATTGCGGACTGTTCGGTGCGCCCATCTGCTTGGCGAGCATGTGGCGCATCTCGTCGTAGAAGGCGGACGCATCCTCCTCGGTCGAGAAATAGCCGCCCTTCCAGCCCCAATAGGTCCAGGTGCCGGCCAGCCGGTCGAACACCTGCCGGGCGTCGACCTCGCTGCCGAAGCGCTCGGCTTCCAGCAACGCCGCGAGCGCCTCGGTGTCCGGCACCGACCGCCACAGCCAAGACGGCACGGAGTTCTCCTCGACGCGCTTCAGCTTCGCGGGCACGCCGGCTTTGCGGAAATATTTCTGGGCAAGGATGTCCGCCGCGACCTGACTCCAATGGTCCGGCACGGAGAACTGCTCAAGAGCGAAGACGACCGAGCCGTCCGGGTTCTTGATCTCGCTGCCGCTGTCGCGGAAGGCGATCCCCGCATAAGGCGACTGTCCTGGCTCGGTAAAACGTCTTTGAATCCGCATCTTGCTCGTATCCCCCTCAGAAAATCATGCGTTCGGTAGCGCCTCGCGCGAACCTTCGAAACTGAGGCGATTCTCTCCCCGCATCAATCGCCCTATCAATATCTAGCGCTCAGTAGTTACTTTACCACTAAACCCTGTGGGCAGGGGCAGGAATAGTATGTGGAAAGCTAGTGGACGACTTGCAACCGGCGACCACGAAAAGCCACGGAAAACCGCGATTTCTGACTGCCGCGGAAACTTGCCCTGCGCCGGGGTCTTGGACGGCGCCACCGTGCAAAACCTGTTGAGAGTAGGGTCGCCGGTGGGCCCCTTTAGGTGCCCTCCGCGCGAACGCTGGCCCTTCACCCTCTATTCACCAGTTTACGCGTAATTTCCCTGCAACGAGGCGAACGTCTGCGCCGGGCGGGAATCGAGTCGGACTCAATGTTGCATCATCGCGCGCTCGGACGCGACCTCGACCAGCTCCTTGTCTCTGTTATCGACAACCGCCGGCCCATGCTCGCCATGATGCGCGCCATGCTGGCGGCGATCGGCGCTGGGCGGATCGAGACCCACGAAAATCCCCAGGAAGCATTGTCGGCCATGCGGCGGAGCGCGCCGGACGTGGTCATCGCCGCGGCCTCCATGCAGCCGTTCGGCGGCGCGGACCTCGTCAGGTCCATGCGCCACAAAGATGCCGGTCCTCTTTGCTTCGTGCCCGCCATGATCATGAGCGCTCACGCCAAGGGCCGGCCTCGTTGCCGAAGCGCTCAGGGCAGGGGCTCATCAGGTTCTGGTGCTGCCCACCTCGGCCTCGACGCTCTATCGCCGGCTCGACTGGCTGGTGAACGACGACCGTCAATTCGAGCTGATCGACGGCCACTACGTGGTCGCAGGCCTGGAGGAGCGCTTGGCGCTGAGCGTCCCGCGCCCCGCCTATCAGCCGATGCCCGCCAAGGCGCCGCTTGCGGTTGGCGACACCGAGACGCTTGCGGGTGCGGAAGCCTACGCGGTCAGGCTGCGGGCGGCGCAGAACTAGCGGGTCTTTGGGCCGCTGGACAGGAGCCCGCGCCAAGGGCCATAGTCCCGGGCTGACGCTCTCACAAAGACGCTGAACCATCCATGGGACTTCTCAGTGAAATGTTTGCCTGGTGGAAGGGCAACACCATCGGCACGCGCCTCTTCACCTGGCGGAAGGGCGAGCGTGTCGGCGAGGATGGGCTCGGCAATATCTATTACCGGGAGCGCAACGGCACGCGCCGCTGGGTCACCTACGCGACCCTGTCGGAGCCGACGCAAATCCCGCCGGGGTGGCATGCCTGGCTGCATTTCATCGTGGATGAGCTTCCAACCGAGGAAGACTACCGCCCGCGTCCTTGGGAAAAGGCGCACCGTCCGAACATGACGGGGACCTACGAGGCCTACCGGCCGCCCGGATCGGTGTTGCGCCCGAAGGTCAAGGACCAACCCCTCGATTACGAGCCGTGGCGACCCGAGTGATGCACGGAGCCACGACGGACACCGCGCCGCCCGTTGCCGTTCAGCGCTGGTCGGCCTCCGACTATGCGAAGAACGGGCGCTTCGTGCAGGATTTGGCGGGCCCTATCTTCGCCATGCTCGCGCCGAAGCCCGGCGAGCGCATCCTCGACCTCGGCTGCGGCGACGGAACGCTGACCGCGGAGATCAAGGCCGCGGGAGCCGACGTGCTCGGCGTCGACCTCTCGGACGAGCTGCTGGCCGTGGCGCGCATGAAGGGCCTCAATGTCCGCAAGACAGACGGCCACGCGCTCGACTTCGTGCAGGAGTTCGACGCGGTGTTCTCCAATGCGGCGCTGCATTGGATGCGTGCCCCCGCTCTCGTGATCGCCGGCGTGGCGCGTGCGCTTAAGCCGCGCGGCCGGTTCGTGGGCGAACTCGGCGGCCACGGCAATGTCGCTGCCATCGCCACGGCCATGCGGGCGGTTGGCGCATCGCGCGGCGGCGACCCGGCGCTTGTGGCGCCGTGGTTCTTCCCGACCGTGGAGGAATATGGCGGCCTTCTCGCCAAGCACGGTTTCAGCGTTCGCGAGATCGCTCTCGTGCCGCGTCCGACCCCGCTCAAGACGGGCATGGAAGGCTGGCTCAGGACCTTTGGCCGTTCCTTTTTCGACCAGTTCGAGGAGCCCGAGCGCACCGTGGTCCTGAACGAGGCGTTGGAGCTTTTGCGGCCGTCCCTCTGCGATGCCCAGGGGCGCTGGACCGCCGATCATGTCCGGCTCCGGTTCAGCGCCGAGCGCAATGCCGAGGACTAGGGGGCTCAGGTGTGAGGCGCCTGTGCCACACCGTTGCCCCAATGATCGACGAGGCGTTTGATGCTAAGGGAGCACACCCGGGAGAACCGGCGGGGACAGGGCGGTATGAGGTGTGCGGCGTGATGCGAAGCGAAAGGATCTCCATGGATCGGCGGGGGCTTGTCGGCAGAGCGCTTTTGGCGGCGGTTGCGGCATGCGCCCTGGCGCTGCCGGGTGAGGCACTCCATGCCGAAACCATCAAGAACGAGGTCGCCGTCTTCGCCGCCCTCGACAAAGTGACGGGCCGCATCTCTCATCTGGAAGTGCCCATCGATCAGACGGTCGAATTCGGGGCGCTGAAGGTCACGCCGCGCATCTGCGATACGCGCCCGGCGACCGAGACGCCGCACACGACCTCTTTCGTCGAGGTCGACGAGGTCAAGCTCACGGGCGACGAGCACCGCATCTTCACGGGCTGGATGTTCGCCGAAAGCCCCGGCCTTCACGCCGTCGAGCATCCGGTGTTCGACGTCTGGCTGACGAGTTGCAAGACCCCGATCGGCGGCACGCCCTCTGAGAGCGCCGCGAATGCGCCTCCCGGCGAGGTACCGGAAGCGGCCGAGGTTGAGCCTGAGCCAGCGCCGGCGCCTGCGCCGCCGCCTGCGGACGCAGCGCCCGCACCGCCTCCGGCCGCGGAAGCCGAGCCTGACGACGGCGTGCTGCCCTGGCTCGTGCCCAACGACTCTTCGAGAAGGCGCTGAAACGTCTGACGGCTGACCTCGATGGCACCGAACCGGGCGAGATGTCCGGTGACGAACTGGGTGTCGAGCAGCGTGAAGCCGCCGTATTTCAGACGGGCGACGAGATAGACCAGTGCGATCTTGCTGGCGTCCCGCGCTGTGGAGAACATGCTTTCGCCGAAGAAGGCGCGGCCCAGATGCACGCCGTAAAGGCCGCCGATCAGCTCGTCCTCCTGCCAGACCTCGACCGTATGGCAATAGCCAAGTGCGAACAGCTCTCGATAGAGACCCCGGATGCGGCCGTTGATCCAAGTTGAGCGGCGTCCCGCCCTCGGCGCCGCGCAGCCCTCGATCACGCCTTCGAAGTCGTTGTCGATTTTGATGTCGAAGCCGCCGCGGCGGATGGTGCGCGCCAGGCTCTTCGGCACGTGCACGCGATCGAGCGGCAAGATGCCCCGCCGCTCAGGCTCGATCCAATAAAGGGCGTTGTCGTCCGCGCTCTCCGCCATCGGGAAGATGCCGCAGGCATACGCCTTGAGCAGCACCTGCGGCGTGATCTCGATCATCACGTCGTCGATGGAGGTCATGACCCGCTATCCCGAGCGCTCCGAGTTGGGCGCCAGATGATCCTCAAGCCAGTGAATGTCGTAGTCGCCGTCGACGATGTCCGGTTCCGAGATAAGCGAAGAGAACAGCGGGATCGTAGTCTCGATGCCATCGACGACGAATTCTCCAAGCGCCCGCTTGAGCCGCATCAAGCATTCGTTGCGCGTACGGGCATGCACGATGAGCTTGCCGATCAGACTGTCATAATACGGCGGAATGGTGTAGCCGGCGTAAGCGCCTGAATCGACCCGGACGCCAAGCCCGCCCGGCGGATGGAAATGGGTGATTGTCCCCGGCGACGGACGAAAAGTGTGCGGATTCTCGGCATTCACGCGGCATTCGATGGCGTGGCCGTTGAAGTGCACGTCTTCTTGCTTGAGCGAAAGCGGCGCGCCGGCGGCGATGCGGATTTGCTCGATCACGAGGTCGAGCCCGGTGATCATCTCGGTGACCGTGTGCTCCACTTGAAGCCGTGTATTCATCTCGATGAAGAAGAACTCGCCGTTCTCGTAGAGGAACTCCACGGTGCCCACGCCGCGGTATTTTAGTTTGCGCATCGCCGCGGCGACGATTTCGCCGATGCGCACGCGCTCGCTGTCGTTCAGCGCAGGCGAGGGGGCTTCTTCCCAAAGCTTCTGGTGGCGGCGTTGCAGCGAGCAGTCCCGCTCGCCGAGATGAATGGCGTTGCCGTTGCCGTCGGCCAGCACCTGCACCTCGATGTGGCGCGGCTTGCCGAGATATTTTTCCAGATAGACCGTATCGTCGCCGAAAGCGGCGCGCGCCTCGTTGCGTGCGGTGGACAGGGCGGCCTCGAGCTCGTTCTCGAAATGGGCGAGCTTCATGCCGCGTCCGCCGCCGCCGGCCGAGGCCTTGACCATGATCGGATAGCCGATCTCCTTGGCGATAGCCTTGGCGTCCTCGAAATTCGTGACCGGCCCGTCCGAGCCCGGCACCACGGGAATGCCCAGCGCCTTCGCCGTTTCCTTGGCTTTGATCTTGTCGCCCATCAACCGGACGTGCTCGGCGGTCGGACCGATAAAGGCGATCTTGTGCTCGTCCAGGATCTCGGCGAAGCGGGCGTTCTCGGCCAAGAAGCCGTAGCCCGGATGAACCGCGTCCGCGCCGGTGATCTCGCAAGCCGCGACGATGGCCGGAATGTTGAGATAGCTGTCCTTGGCCGGCGGGGCGCCGATGCACACGCTTTCGTCGGCAAGCCTGACATGCATGGCGTGCGCGTCCGCCGTGGAGTGGACGGCGACCGTGGCGACGCCGAGCTCCTTGCACGCCCGCTCGATGCGAAGGGCGATCTCTCCCCGGTTGGCGATCAGGATCTTGTCGAACATCGAGTTCTATTGCTGCTCAATCACCACGAGCGGCTCGCCGTATTCGACCGGCTGGCCGTCCTCGATCAAGATGGCGATGACTTTGCCGGCCTTGGGCGAGGGGATATGGTTCATGGTCTTCATGGCCTCGATGATGAGCAGAGTTTGCCCCGCGACCACGCGTGAGCCGGCCTCGATGAACGGCGGCGCGCCCGGCTCCGGCGAACGGTAGGCCGTGCCCACCATCGGCGAGGAGACGGTCCCGGGATGCGCGGCGGCCTCCTCGGATTGGGTGGCGCGCTTCGGCTCGCGATGCTCATGATGCTCGACCGGCATGGCCCCGCCATTGCCGGTCGTGGTCAGCGTCGTGGTGAGATTGACGCCACGGGCCACCCTGAAGCGGCGCCCCTCGAGTTCGATCTCGATCTCGGTCAGACCGGTCTCCTCAAGGAGCTCCGCGAGCTCTCTGATGAGGTCTTTGTCGAGGGTCGGCCCGTCTTTGGTCATCGGTGTCCTTTCTTGTCCATCAACCTGCTTTGGCCCGCGAGATCACGGCGGCCAGCGCCTCGATAGCCAGCTCGTAGCCCAAGCCTCCGAAGCCGCAGATCACGCCCTTGGCGGCCTGTGAAATATAGGACCGGTGGCGGAACGGCTCGCGGGTGAAAATATTCGACAGATGCACCTCCACAATGGGTACCGGACAAGCGAGCAGCGCGTCCAGCATGGCGATCGAGGTGTGGGTGAAAGCGCCCGCATTGACGATCAGGCCGGATGCGTCCGTGCGCGCCTCCTGAATCCAGTTCACCAGCGCGCCCTCGGCATTGCTTTGCCGGAAGTCCACGACGTAGCCAAGCTCGTGCGCCTTCCGGTCGCAGCGCGCGTGCAGGTCTTCCAAGGTCTCGGTGCCATAGACCTCCGGTTCGCGCGTGCCGAGCAGGTTCAGATTTGGGCCGTTTAGGACGAAAATGGCGTTGGCCATAGCGGGTCGCTGGGCGCCTCTCTTGGACCCGCGCGCTCACCTGGCGAAGCTAGGGAGCCGCGGTGCGGGAAACGGGCCCCTTTACCAGCTTTTCCGGCATTCGGCAAAAGCCGCACCGCGCCCAAAGGCGCCTTTTATCCCTTACGGTTAGGCGAGCGTCAGCAACTGGCCTTGCAACCCTGCTCCCGGATCACCGCCACGTTCTCCACCAGCTGGTCGTACAGGTCGTCCGGCGCGCCGGGGATGGTGCGGTCGCCGATCAGGTAGAGGGGCGTACCCTGCAGGCCGAGCGCTTGGGCCAGATCCCGCGACTCGTCGAGCGCTGCCTGCACCTCCTCGCTCTCCATGTCCGCTTCCAACTGCGGTACGTCGAGCCCGATCTCATTGGCGATGCGCAGCACCTTCTCCTTGTTGGCCTTGCCGGAGTCGGCGAACAGCTTTTGATGCATCTCGAAATACTTGCCCTGCTTCTTGGCGGCGAGCGCGCCCTTGGCGGCGTCTTCGGATTCATCGCCGAAGATCGGCAGCTCCTTGAACACGACTTTCACCTTGTCGTCGTTGTCGATGAGCTTCAGCACGTCGGGGACGGCGCGGCGGCAGAAGCCGCAATTGTAGTCGAAGAACTCGACCACCGTGACGTCGCCGTCCGGGTTGCCCGCGGTGAAGGACTTGTCCGAGCGGAAGAGGGCGTCGGCGTTGCTGCTGATGGCCTTCTCCTGCTGCGCGCTCTGCTCTTCCTGCTGGCGCTTGTCGAGTTCGGTGGTCATCTCGACGAGAATCTCGGGATGCTCGGTGAGATAGTTGCGCACGATCTCCACGACCTGCTTCTCCCCCATGGCGCCGCCGGCACTCACACCGGCACCCGGAGCGTCGACGACACCGGGGGCGGCGCGCCAAACGATGAGAACGGTCGCGGCGCTCACGATGGCGGCAACGACGGCGGCCACCAGGGCGGTGGCGAGGCCAGTCTTAGGGGTCATGCTCAACTCCGGAGGTTAGAGGTCTTCGTGGCGCTATTTGCGCCCAGGCAATTCGAAGGCGAGAATATCGTTGGCCCGGATCCAATTCGGCGTGCCGTTCGGCAACCCCTCTTGGGCCCGCTTGGCCTGCTGCTTGGCCAAGGCCAGGCGCCCTTCATAGAAATAGGCTTCGGCTGAGGCAAGCGATGCTTGGGCCATGAAATTGCGCTTGGCGCCGGAGGCGTTGGCCAGGTCGGCCTTGCGCGCATAGGCCGAGGCGACCTGGCGGTAGCCCATGGCCGAGGTGTTTTCGCGCGCGAGCGCAGTGCGCAGGTTCCGAATGGCCTCGTCGAGATAGCGGTTGTCCTGGGTTCCGAGCAGGGCCTGCCCCAGCATGATCTGGATCAGCGCCTCGTGGGGAGCGAGTTCGACTGCCTTGCGGAGCGGCGAAATGGCTTCCGCACCGCGGCCGCTCTCGAACAGGAACTGACCCTTAAGCTCGTAGAAATAGGGCCAATCCGGCTGTGCGGTGATGAGCTGGTCGAGCAGCGGCATGGCGACTTGCACGCCCGACTGCCGATAGGTGGCGATCGCCCGGGCATAGACGCTCGGCAGCGACGTGTCACTTTGCGGATAGCGATTGAAGGCAATCTCCGGCTTGTCGAGGAAGCCGGAGAGCTTGGCCCGGATGAGGTCGTGGCGGAACTGAAGCTCCGGCGGGTCCTTGGTCTCATAATACGGACTCGCCTCCACCAGGGCCCGGAGCTGCGAGATACGAGTCTGCGGCAGCGGATGGGTCATCAGATATGGGTTGATGCCCTGGATGCCGCGCAGCTTGTTGGCCAGCACCTCGAACGTCTCCAGCATTCCGAGGCCCGATTGCTTGGTGGCGTCCAAGAACTTCATGGCGGCCTGGTCGGCCGAGGACTCTTCGGTCTGCCGGTAGGCGAGCAGGGTCCGCATGGTTGCGTCCGTGCCGCCCATGGCCGCGCCCATGCCGACTTGGGCCGCGCCGGGCGCGCCGGCAATCGCGCCGCCCGCCATGGCCGCCAGCCCGAGAAGCTGGAGCATGAGCGCCGTCGACTGCGCCTTGGAGACCTGATTGCGCAGCCGGGCCAGATGTCCGCCGGTGATATGCCCGGTCTCATGCGCAATGACGCCGATGACCTGGTTGGGCGTGTCCGCGATCATCAGCGTGCCCGCATGCATGAACATGTTGTGCCCGTC
>CAYWIA010000051.1:11327-12915 GCA_964458245.1 uncultured Methyloceanibacter sp.
AGGGACGGCATGGTCGGACGCGATCGTATAAGGCTTGCGCAGAACGGGCAAAGACGCCTGTTTTCTTTTGCCTTCTTAAGGCATTAGGTTGGCACGCCGCTGCCGGCCCCCGCCGATTGCCAAGCTCGACGTGCTTGACTTTTGATTGCGGCGACAACGTGACAGAGGCCGCAGGCCGCCGATCAACAACGCGCGAGGACGCCTCCGGTGAGTGACAAGTCTGAGAGGCACGGGTTGCCGCGGCGCCTCGCACGGACGCGCGCCATCGATCCCTTCATCGTCATGGACGTGATGAGCGAGGCGAACCGGCGCGAGACGGGCGGCCAAGACATCATCCATATGGAGGTTGGCCAGCCCGCGACGCCCGCCCCGCGGGCCGCCCGCGAGCGCGCGCAAAAAGCGCTGGCCGGGGAGAGGCTTGGCTACACCGAGGCTCTGGGCCTGCCGGCTTTGCGCGAGCGCATCGCGCGTTACATGACCGAGCGCTACGGCGTTCGCGTCGTCCCCGCGCGCATCGTCGTCACCGCGGGCTCTTCCGCGGGCTTCGTGCTCGCCTTCCTCGCCCTTCTCGAACACGGTTACGCCTTCGGCCTGCCGTCGCCCGGCTATCCCTGTTACAGGCAGATCCTCAAGGCGCTCGGCTTGCGGCCGCAACTCATCGAAACCTCGGGGCAGGGGCGTTGGATGCCGACTGCGGCGGACGTCGAACGGCTCGCTGCGAACGGCGCCGCGGGGCTATTGCTCGCGAGCCCGAACAACCCGACGGGCACCATGGCGCGCGGCCCCCGCCTGGCCGAGCTCGCGAAAGCCTGCGAGCGGCACAAGCTATGGCTTATTTCCGATGAGATTTATCACGGCCTCGAATACGACGCGCCGGCCGAGACCGCGTTGCAGCACTCGGACGCGGCCATCGTGGTCAACAGCTTCTCGAAATATTTCAGCATGACGGGCTGGCGCATCGGCTGGCTTGTGGTGCCGGAAGCCTTGACGCGCACCATCGAGCGCCTGGCGCAGAACCTCTACATCTCGCCGCCCGCCATCTCCCAGATCGCCGCGCTTGGCGCCTTCGAGGGGCTGGACGAGCTAGAGGAGATCAAAAGCCGTTATGCGCGCAACCGCGCCATGCTGCTCGAAGAGCTGCCGCGGGCCGGATTGGAGTCGATCCTGCCCGCCGACGGCGCCTTCTACCTTTATGCCGATATCAGCCGCTATACGGGCGACAGCGCCACCTTCGCCAAGGCCATGCTCCGGGAAACGGGCGTGGCGGCCACGCCCGGCATCGATTTCGATCCGGACCGGGGCAATTCATATCTGCGCCTTTGCTATGCGGGGGCCGAGCACGACATGCGCGAAGCGGCGCGCCGGATCGCGGCGTGGCTCAAGGTGCAATAGAGGCAAAAAAATGGGAGGTGCCGTGCACCTCCCATTTGCTCTGAGCGCGAAGCGAAACGTCCTAGCCGCGCGACCACCAGCCTCTGCGGCGTGGCGCGGGCTCGTCGTTCCCATCGCTTTCGACATGCGCCTCTGCCTGCGGAACCGGCTCCTCGCGTGCCGCCGCGACGCTGAACGCGGGCTCCGGTTCGCGGCG
>CAYWIA010000052.1:0-12828 GCA_964458245.1 uncultured Methyloceanibacter sp.
CAGCTTGCGGAAATTTTCCGCCTGCTCGGCCTTTTTGGTGACCAGGTCGAGCTTCTTGATCTTGGTGAGGCCGTCGACCAGCGTGCCGATCTCGGCGCCGAACAGGGCGTCGATCTCGGTGCGGGTCGTGCCGGTATCCTCGATGGTGTCGTGCAGAAGCGCCGTGGCGATGGTGGCGTCGTCGAGACGCATCTCGGCCAAGATGGCGGCGACCTCAAGCGGATGGGAGAAATAGGGCGCGCCGGACGCACGCTTCTGGTTGCCGTGCGCCTTCATGGCGTAAACATAGGCGCGGTTGAGCATCGCCTCGTTGGCGGTCGGCTGATAGCTCAGCACGCGCTCGACCAGCTCGTATTGCCGGGTCATGGCCCTAGCCTTCTCGCATCACCGTGAGCACGACGCGTCAAACCGGAGGATGCCGTTACCTGGCATCCTACAGGACGTGTCGTGTTTTGGGTTCCGGCTTTTGCCGGAACGACCATGGAGATGCGGCAGCCAGGAATAGGCAAGCCAGCGGCGCGGCGCGCTGATCCGGGAGCGAACTCAGCGTGCGCGCGGTCCCGCATTCGAGCCATCCGAAGGGGCCTGAGTCGCCATCCGGCGCAACAGCTCCTCCTCCGACATACGGTCGATCTGCGTATCGGATGACTGATCGTCCTGGCCGATGACAGGCATCCGCGTGTCTTGGGACAGCATCGGCACCGCTTCCGCCTCAGGCTCATCCACCTCGACATATTTCTGCATGGAGTGGATGAAGTCTTCCTTGAGGTCGTCGGGAGAGATCTTCTTTTCCGCCAGCTCGCGGAGGGCCACGACCGGGTTCTTGTCGTTGTCGCGCTGCACGGCGATCTGGGCACCGGCGGAAATCGTACGGGCGCGATGGCCCGCCAAGAGCACGAGCTCGAAGCGGTTCGGAATCTTGTCGACACAATCCTCGACGGTGACGCGAGCCATCTGGTGATCCTTTTGAAATTGGGCAGGTTTAAACCCTATTTATGCAGTTCGCGGACGCCTGGCAAGCCGCCCGCGGGATTAAAGCGCCCGCATCACTTGACCTTCGCCGGCCCCGGCAACGCCTCGCCACAGCTCTTGCACGGTCCTTTTCGTCACCGGATGACGCCAGTTCGGCGCCACATCGAGCAACGGGCGCAGCACGAACGGCCGTTTTTCGATCCACGGATGCGGCAGAACCAGCGGCCGGGCGCCGGCCCGGGCGAAGCGTGGCATCTTGCCCCGCCAATGCTTAATGCGGCCCTTGTAGTCCAAAATGTCCAGATCGAGGGTGCGGGGGCCCCAGGGGCTCCCGCCGCGCCGCCCCGCCGCCCGTTCGATTTGCTTCAGCCGTCTCAGCAGCGCTTCCGGCGGCATGGCCGTCTCGATCAGGGCCACGGCATTCACATAAGGGGACTGGCCGGCGCGTCCCACGGCCGCCGTCTCGTAGAAGCGCGATACCGCCTCCACCGCGATGCCGCCGGTCCCCAGTTCGCGGAGCGCCCGCGTGATCGTTTCGGCGGGTGTCCCCCACGGCCCGGGACAATTTCCGCCCAATCCTACCAGCGTCTGAGACATTGCGACCAATTGCGAAGTGTCCATGGCGTGCATATTTGTAAAGGGACGTTGCTTCGTCCGCGCTCGTTGTAGCGCGCCATCATATTTTTTGAGTGGTTAGGATCCGAAATGAATTTCTACCCGACGGAGCGCATCGCGCTCTTCATTGACGGCGCCAATCTTCATGCCGCCGCAAAGTCTCTCTCCTTTGACATCGATTACAAACGCCTGCTGACGCTGTTTCGGTCGAAGGGCCAACTGGTGCGCGCCCTTTACTACACCGCCCTCGCCGAGGATCAGGAGTATTCGTCGATCCGGCCTCTGATCGATTGGCTGGATTATAACGGCTACACCATGGTGACGAAGCCGACCAAGGAGTTCGTCGACGCAGCCGGCCGCCGGAAGATCAAGGGCAATATGGACATCGAGCTTGCGGTCGATGCCATGGAGCTTGCCGACCACCTCGATCATCTCGTCATCTTTTCCGGCGACGGCGACTTCCGTTCGCTGGTCGAGACCCTCCAGCACAAGGGCAAGCGCGTGAGCGTGGTCTCGACGCTCTCAACGAACCCTCCCATGGTCGCCGACGAGTTGCGTCGCCAGGCGGACCAATTCATCGACCTTGCCAGCCTGCAAGACGAAATCGGCCGCGATCCGGCCGATCGGGCGCACCGCGAGCAGCGCCGCCGTCAGGAACCCGAGCCGCTCGACGAGTTCGAGGAGAGCGACCTTATCGAGACCTGATCGCCGCGAGCATCTGGCGTTGGGCGCGCCCTGGCGCTAGGCATGGCGCCATGTCGCCCTCTCCCACCTTACCGGAACCGGCCAGGGACTGTCCTCTATGCCCACGGCTCGTGGCCTTCCGTCACAAGAATGAAGCGGCGCATCCCGATTGGTTCAACGGAGCGGTGCCCTCGTTCGGCCCGGAGACGGCGCGGCTTCTGATCGTCGGTCTCGCGCCGGGGCTCAAGGGCGCGAACCGCACCGCTCGCCCCTTCCTCGGAGACCATGCCGGCGAGCTCCTTTATCGCACGCTCCTGAAATTGGATCTCGCGCGCGGTACGCACGATCTGTCGAACCCCGCGGCGCTTACGCTGGTGGACTGCATGATCACCAATGCCGTGCGCTGCGTGCCGCCGCAGAACAAGCCCACGGCGGATGAAATCAGAACCTGCCGGCGATTTCTGGTCGGCCGCATGGCGGCGCTGCCGAATCTACGCTCTCTACTCGCCATCGGCCGCATTGCCCATGACAGCATCCTCGACACGTTCGCGCTGAAGAAGCGCGACTTTCCCTTCGCGCACGGCGCGCGGCACGCGTTACCGAATGGGCTTATTCTGTTCGACACCTATCATTGCTCGCGCCAGAACACGAACACCGGCCGGCTGACCACGGAGATGTTCGAAGCGGTGGTGGGCGAGGCCGCGGCAAGCCTGAAAGACTGAGTTGCTGGCGCCCCTCAAGTCGGGCATGCTTTCCATTGGTTTTCGGCATCTCCGGGGGGTCTTATGGCGGGGTTGGAAATCTCGCCGACCAAAGTCGGCTTTGTCATCGTTAAGGCTCGCGAGCTGGGCGCCAAGGTCGGGGCGTGGGACGAAGGCTCCGACCACGATGCGGAGTCGATTCTGGAGGACTTCGCCGACGACTCCACCATGGCGGAGCTGAAAGAGTTCATCCACGATCTGAACGAAGACGAACAAGTGAGCCTAGTGGCGCTTGCTTGGATCGGCCGAGGCTCGTTCGGCGCCGACGAGCTCGAAGAAGCCCTGGAAACCGCGCGCTCCGAACGGACCAATCGCACCGAAGATTATCTGATCGGCATGCCGCTTCTCCCCGATTATCTGGAGGAAGGCCTGGACGCCCTTGGCTATTCGGTGGAGGACGCCGAAGACGACGCCATGGGCGATTAAGGGGTGATTAGCGGGCGACTCCTTCCGGCTGAGCTGTCAGCCTAGCGTCTCAAGCCAGCGAAGCACTTCTCCTGGATGTCTGGCCGGATCCATGACGGGAAAGAACACCCGTTCGATGACACCCTCGCGTACCGCAAGCGTGAGTCTTTTCAGGTAGGTCTGCCCGCCAGTTGCGAAACTGGGCAAAGCAAGCGCAGCCGTGAAGTTCGCTTCCCGGTCGCTCAGGATCGGGAACGGCAGCCGCAGCCTCTCCACCAGCTCGCGCTGATAGGCCGTGCTTTGAAGACTAAGGCCGAAGAGGCAGGTGTCGCGCTCTGCGAAGCGCGCGGCAAGATCGCGGAAACTCTCGAGCTCCGGCGTCGAGCCGTGCGCGCCGGGAACATCGTCCCAGTTGGGCGGGTTCGGCCGGCCGGGCCGCCCCGTCCACGGATAGACGGCAACAACGGTGCGGCCAGGAAGCCCCGCCAAGCATATCGTCGTACCATCGGTGGCGGGCAGCGAGATGGGCGGGAGCGCCATGCCCGGTATTGCATGACAGTCGGCGCCTTCCACCTCAGCCCTTCTCACGCATGAGCCGGCCTTTTTGGCGTTCCCAGTCGCGCTTCTTCTGCGTCTCGCGCTTGTCGTAGACTTTCTTGCCGCGGCCGAGCCCCAGCTGCAGCTTGGCGATGCCGCGGGCGTTGAAATAGAGGCGCAAAGGTACGAGCGCCATGCCTTCCCGTTGGATGGCCCCTAACAGCCGCGCCATCTCCTTCCGATGCAGAAGAAGCTTCCGATGCCGCGTGGGCGCGTGGCCTTCGCGTGCCGCGCCTTTGTACTCCGCGATATGCGCATTGATGAGAAAGAGTTCGCCGCGTTCGTTGGAGGCGTAGGACTCGGCGATGTTCGCCTTGCCCGTACGCAGGGACTTCACCTCGGAGCCGGTCAGCACGATGCCGGCTTCGATCGTGTCCTCGATCTCGTAGTTGAAGCGGGCTCTTCTGTTCTCGGCGACGAGCTTGCCGCTGTCGCTCTTCGGCGCCATGACTGAACCCTTCGGGCGTTAGACCGCGGCGAGGCCCGCGGCGGCCAAGGCGTCGTCGACACGCTTGCGCGTCGCAGCCCCGATCGGTGCGAGCGGCAGCCGGGTCTCGTCTGACCCCAGACCGAGCTTGAAGGCCGCGTACTTGACCGGGCCGGGGTTGGATTCCACGAACAAAGCTTCATGTAGCGGCATAAGACGATCCTGGATCTCCAACGCGCGCTTAAAGTTTCCGCCGAGACAGGCGAGTTGAAACTCCGAGCAGAGCGCCGGCGCCACATTGGCGGTCACCGAGATGCAGCCCACCCCGCCATGGGCCATGAAGCCGAGCGCGGTCGCATCCTCACCGGACAGCTGGATGAACTCATGTCCCATCGCGGCGCGCTGCTGGCTCACGCGCGCCAGATTGGCGGTCGCGTCCTTCACGCCGACGATGTTCTTCAGCTTGAACAGCCGCGTCATCGTCTCCACGGACATGTCGACCACACTGCGGCCGGGAATGTTGTAGATGATGATGGGGATATCCGCGGCGTCGTTGACCGCCTTGTAGTGGAGATAGAGCCCCTCTTGCGTCGGCTTGTTGTAATACGGCGTCACCACGAGCGCGCCGTCGGCGCCGGCCTTTTTGGCATGACGCGTAAGTTCGACGGCCTCCGCGGTGGAGTTGGAGCCGGTGCCGGCAATCACCGGGACGCGGCCGGCCGCCGCTTCGATGCAAAGCTCGATGACGCGCCGGTGCTCGTCGTGATCGAGCGTGGGTGATTCGCCGGTCGTGCCGCACGGCACGAGGCCATGGGTGCCTTGGTCGATCTGCCATTCCACAAGCTTACGGAAGGCGTCCTCGTCCAACGAGCCGTCCTTGAAGGGCGTGATGAGGGCCGTTATCGAGCCTTGAAACGGCGGCATGGTCAAAGCGAAAGCTCCTTGGCGCGGGCGGTGTGCTCGGGGATGCGACGGAAAGTCGGGCGGACAATAGGGTTTCGGCGGTAGCGCGGCAAGCGCACGGAATGCGCCGCGCCGCCCTATCGGTTAAGACTGATCGCGGATCAGAATGCAGCTGCGAGAATCGCGAAAGTACAAGAAGTGGAATGCCTTACACCGTGGGTCTCACTCGTCCTCTCATTGTCGGATGGGAGAAAACAGTCATTTTTCCGCCGGAATCTTTCAGACAGTGTCTGATTTAGGTACACTCAGTGACCTTAATCGTCGCGGCTCCCCGGTCGGGGGACGTCCTGACCGCTAAAACGCAGGTCGTAAACCGGTACCGATCGACGACATGAAACGCAGACACGCGTACCAACTGTCATTCCTATTCGCCTTGGCGTGCACCGTCCCGGGTTACGTTTTGGCGAGGCCCGAGGCCATCCCCGTTCCCGACCGCAATCCGGAGCGTCCCGTCGTCGAAGACGGCGCGCTTGCGCCCGAGCCGGCAGCGGATGCGCGCACGGCTGAAGCCGCGGTGCGTCCGGAAATCACTCCTCCGCCAGCGCAGGACGGGGACGACAGCACTCCGAACGTGGCGGCTATCCCCGAGCCCGAAAGCAATCCCGAGAACCCGGCAAGTGCCGCCGATGACGGCATGCCCGAAGCAAGCGCCTCGTTCATGCCCGACGTGGTTCCGCCGCCGCAGATGAATCCCCAGCGCGATCCCATGGTCCCGGTCGCGCCAAAGCCCGCGCTCGACTACGCCTCGATCCTGAAGCCGCTTCTGAACTATGAAATAGACTCCGGCGATGAGAGCCGGCTCCGGTTCGTCATGCGCCATAGGGGCAGCGTCGACGAGACAGCGGCGAAGATCACCGATCCAGCCGTACGCGCGTTCGGGTATTGGTACCGCTACAAGCACAACAAGAGCACTTATCTGGAAGCCGATGCGGTCGAGCAGTTTCGTCTGACGCATCCGGATTGGCCGGGCCAAGAGGAATTGCGCGAGAAGGCGGAGACGTCCCTATTCCTCGGCGACACGTCCCCGGAGCAGATCAAGTCCTTCTTTGCGCCCTCCGCGCCGCAGACCGGTGCCGGCAAGGCCGCCCTGGCCACGGCCTATCTTGCGGACGGCAAGGAGTCGGAGGCCAAGGCGTTGATTTATTCGGCGTGGCGCGATCACCGACTCAACGAGGATGTGGAGAAGAAGATCCTCGACAAGTTCGGCGACATGCTGGACGACGAGCATCACCGGGCCCGCATTGACGCGCTGCTCTATCCCGACAAGGCGTCGGCCGCGGGCGCGGCCCTGCGGGTCGCCAAGCTGCTGCCGGAAGCAGAGCGGAAGAAGATCGATGCGCGTATTGCCGTCATCAAGCGCGGCGACAATGCCGGCAAGCTCCTCGATGCGCTGCCGGACGATGCGCTGGAAGGCGATGTCGGCCTCCGCTTCAACAATATCCAGTGGCTGCGCCGCACCAAGGATAAAGAGCAGCGGCTCCGTGCCTGGAAGCTGCTGCTCGACGCCCCGCTCGAGCCCAATATTCTGCTGGATCTGAATGAGTGGTGGGAGGAACGGCGGGTCAATGTGCGCGCCGCGCTCAATGACGGACATCCGCGTACCGCCTATGAGATCGCCGCCAAGCACGGACTCGCCTCCGGGGACTCGTTCATCGAGGCGGAATTCTTGGCCGGCTGGGTTGCGCTGCGCTACCTTAACGAGCCGAACACGGCGTTGCGCCACTTCCTGGCGTTGCGCAAAGCGGCGACGGACTCGCGTAACATCGCCTTGGGCGAATATTGGCTCGGACGCACGGCGCTCGCATTGGGCGACCGCGGTTCGGCGATCATTCACTTCCACGGCGCGGCCAAGTATCCGCAATATTTCTACGGCCAGCTCGGGCGGCAGGCCCTCGATCCGCGTCCGGCACGCCTGTCGGTGACCTCGACTCCGCTCCCCACTCAAGCGGATATCGACCGCTTCCTGGCCCGGGACTCGGTGCGCGCCATGGGCGTTGCCTGCGCGGTCGGGCTCGAATGGCTCACGCCCCAATTCCTCCTCGCACTGTCGCGCACGCTCGACAACGCGGCGGAGGTTGTCCTGCTCGCCGAGTTCGCCAAGGCCCTGGACCGCAGCCAGATGGCGCTCCGCCTCGCGAAGATCGCCTTCAACCGGGATCTGCCCATGGGCGACTATGCGCTGCCCGTGGGCGTGATGCCGGCCTTCAAGAGCCTGCTCGACGAACGGGTCGATCCGGCACTGGTCCATGCCCTCTCCCGCCAGGAAAGCGAGTTCAATGCCGCCGCTCAAAGCCCGGTCGGCGCCAGCGGGCTGATGCAGTTGATGCCGGCGACGGCGCGGAGCGTCGCCAAGCGCTATAATGTTCAGTACTCCCAATCGCGGCTGACCAATCCAGAGTACAACACGCAGCTCGGCGAAGCCTTCCTCAGTGACATGATCAACAATTACGACGGCTCCTACTTCATGGCGCTGGCCGCTTACAATGCCGGCCCCGGCCGGGTGAAGGAATGGGTGGGGATCTACGGCGACCCGCGCGATCCGGACGTCGATCCCATCGACTGGATCGAACGCATTCCGTTCACCGAGACGCGGCGCTACGTGATCAAGATCATGGAAACGCTTCAGCTCTACCGCTCGCGGCTCGCAGGACCCGACAACGCCCTTCATTTGGTCCAGGATCTCAATCGCGGGCGCAAAGTCCCCGCCTCGGAGACAGCCTCCGTCGCCACGGTGCCCGTGGCGAGCACCCCTTGAGCCGCGCAAGCCGCTCAGCGGTTGACTTTTCGAGGCTTGTTCCCTCATCAAGTTTGCGGAACACTGCGAGCCCTAGCGCGCCCGGCGTTGCGGGATTGATCTGAAATGCTCCCAAGGTTGGCTGGTTGACGATGCCTGAGCTTGACGGCAAGGCGTGGCGAGACATTTTCTATGAGTCGTTCGACGACCTTCGACTCTATGCGCGCCACTATCCCGCTCCGGACGAGCGCTTCCGGAGCATTCTTTGCTTGCCCGGTCTCACGCGAAACGCCCGCGACTTCCATACGCTTGCCACCTATCTCTCCACCCATCCCGAGAAGCCGCGCAACGTCTATTGTCTCGACTATCGCGGCCGCGGCGGCTCGCAGCACGATTCCAACTGGCGCAATTACGTGCCGTATACCGAGCTCATGGACGTGCTCGACTTCCTCACTGTGCAGGGTCTGCATCGGGTGGGGATCGTGGGCACGTCGCGGGGCGGCATCATCGCCATGATGATGGCGGCGCTCCGCCCGACGGCCATGGGCGCCGTCGTCCTGAACGATATCGGCCCGGTGATCGAGACGCGTGGGCTCGCCCGCATCGTGAGCTATGTGGGGCGTATGCCGATCCCGAAGACCTGGGCCGACGCCGTGCACATCATGCGCGAGATCAACGGACGCGGCTTTCCCGACTTCACCGATGCCCAATGGGACCAGATGGCGCGCGGCGTGTTCGAGGAACGGAAAGGACGGCTTGTGCTGTCCTACGACCGCAAGCTTGCCAAGGCCATCGGCACCGTCGACCTCAGCCGTCCGGTCCCCGATCTTTGGCCCCAATTCGTCGCCATGGGACAGATCCCCACCTTCGTGTTGCGCGGCGAGAACTCCGACGTGCTCAGCGCCGAAACGTTGGAGGAGATGGTGGAGCGCCATCCGAACCTGCGGACGATGATCGTACCCGAACAGGGGCACGCGCCCATGCTGCAGGAGCAAGAGCCTGTCGAGGCGATCGGCGCCTTTTTCGCGGTCAACGACTAGCGGCTAGCGGCGTCGTGCAGCGGCGCAAGCGGCGGCAGTTCGCCTTGCGGCCAACTTCCCTTGATCCGCGCGAACTCCTTGATGCGGGGAATGACCTCCGCGGCCAGGCCCTGGGAGGCCTTCGCCTCTTTCCACTTGATGCTCTCGGAGGTGGAAAAGATCTTCGGCAGGTCACGCCGCAATTGATAGGACACGGCGATGGCGGTGCCTTGGTCGGGAGCGACGCCTTCGATGCTGACGGCAAGCCCAGACATGGCCACCTTGCCACGTTCCAGCCGGCTCAATGCGCGCAATGCCGCCATGACCGCGTCACCCCAATTCTCCGGCGCGCCCGATGCGACTTGCAAACGATCGTCGAGCCCAGGTCGGGCGAAGAGTTCCCGCGACAAATCGCGAAGCTGCTTGCGCGCATCTTCGCTCGGCACGCTGCCGGCAAGGCTCAAGGCGTTCGCGCCAAGATCGGCGGTGAAGATGAAGGGATCGGCGATCGGCGGGCGCACGTCATCGCCTCTAATGGTAAGACCGGCCGGCAACGGACCGGCAAGCGCCTTCTTGATCTCAACATAGTCCTCGGCGCTTTTCGCCACGCCGGCCACTTTGAAGTTGGCGTTCGAGAGACGCACGGCGCCGTGCTTCAAATGAGACAGCTGCTTCAAGCCGAAACTCATGGCGCCGAGCCATTGCTCGCGGGGCGGACCGCCCTCGACCACTTTCAGCTTTTCCTCGACAGCAAGATCGGGAAAATGCGCCTTCACCATGCCGAGCAACGTCTGACGGTCCTCTTCGGACGGCACCGCGCCGCGAAGCTTCAGTCCGGACTCGCTACGGCCGGCGAACCACTCATAGGCTTCGCGCTGCTTGTCTTCGGCTCGCTGTTTGCCTTGGGCTTGCGCATTCTCGTCGGCGGCCGCTTGCTGGACGAGGCGCGCATTATCCGCCGCAGCGGAAATGAGAGCCGCGTCGACGCAGAACGCGCCATGGGCGGCATACGCGCCGCCTGCAAACAGCGCCATCACGAGAGCGAGCACGAGCGTCGGGCGAAGCGCGAAAATGCGGCCGCCACGGTACGCGGCTCGCTGTCGCTTGGCTTGCTTAGCCTGCCCCATCACCCGACTTGTAACCTTGTCTGTCGCATCGTTGGTTCGAAGCGTTGCTCGATCTGATTGCAATAGGCCATATCTAGGCCCATTGGCTCGAAAGCCAGGAGGACTTTGCCATAAGCGCCAGCCGGACGGCCTCCCCCTTTGCAAGTGAGCATGAAGCGGAAACTATAAGCCATCCCCAAACACTGTTCCAGGCCGCTCTTCTTTTGCATGATTCTAGACATGCGCCGACACGCCCCAGTCCCCGGAGCGCGTTTACCTTGCGATCCGAATGCTGAACCCGGCGAACTACTGTAGGTGGTTCACGAGGCCGATAATGCCGATGGCGATGAGGTAGATCGCCACGACGTAGTTGAGAATCCGGGGCATCAACAGGATGAGAATGCCCGCGACGAGAGCAATCAATGGGTTCAGCAGTACTGGATCCATGGCTGGCAAGGGTCCCTCCCCCTAGACAGGGCTCGATTGGCCCGATTCGTCCGACAGGCGAAGCATATGCGATCCGCCAGGCCTTGTCCTTCCTCGAAACCCATGGCAGGAGCCATTCCTTCCAGTCTTCAATCCGACTCAAAACCCGGCCCGGGATGACTATATGAGTTGTCTTGCCTTTGCCGTTTTTCGCAGCAATGGGTATCAACGTCCGGCCGGGTCTGAGGGGACCGGCAAATAACTCTAGGGGACCCAGGGGGTACGCCGCGGCATGACTGTGGACGATCCAGTATTCTGGCTGGCTGTATTACAGATCATCTGGATCGACCTTTTGTTGTCGGGCGACAACGCTGTCGTCATTGCCCTTGCGTGCCGCAAGCTCCCTCCGCACCAGCGCGCCTGGGGCATCGCGCTCGGCACTCTCGTCGCGATCGGCCTGCGCGTAGTCTTCACCGGCTTGGTGACGACTCTGATGACCATGCCCTATGTGAAGCTTATCGGCGGGCTCCTTCTGATTTGGATCGCCATCAAGCTGCTCGGCGGCGAGGAGAGCAACGGCGAGGGAGAGATCGAGTCTTCCTCAAGCCTATGGCAAGCGGTCAAGATCATTGCCGTCGCCGACGCGGTGATGAGCCTCGATAATGTCATCGCCATCGCCATGGCCGCCCGCGGCAGCTACGCGCTCCTGATGTTCGGCCTTGCCGTCAGCATCCCGCTGATCATGGCGGGCGCCGCGATCGTGATGAAGCTCTTGGATCGTTTCCCGATCATCGTATGGGCCGGCGCGGCGCTGCTCGGTTGGATCGCCGGCGAGATCATCACCAAGGATCCCCTCATCGCCGGCTATATCGATCCATCCATGGCCCACACGGTCCATCTGGCCGGCGCCGCCTTCGGTGCGATCTTCGTCCTCGCCGTCGGATTCTTGCGCCGGCAATGGCTGCGGCGCAGCGCGCCGGACCAAGCCTAGACGATCGCCTAGATCAAACCGGCGCCGTCACTGTGCATGCGGTTTGGCGCTCGCGGGATCCGAATCCACGGCGCTCTTGATCGGCTCCTCTCCCGCCACGTTGTCGGCGACGAAAGCGCCCCGCTGGCCCATCGGCCGTGGCCTGCCGCTCGTCGTGTCGTGGACCGTTTGCAGCTCGACCTGGGCGTTGATCTGCGCGCCGATCAAGACGATGTAGAACGAGATATAGAGCCAGAAGAGCAGGACGATCACCGCGCCCAGCGATCCGTACATCTTGTCGTAGTTCGCGAAATTGGAGACGTAGTACGAGAAGCCCAAGGAGGCGAGCAGCCAAACCAGCGCGGCGAAGACCGAACCGACGGTCACCCACTGCCACTGGGCATTGCGGCGGCTCGGCCCGTACCGGTAGATCAGCGCCAGCAGCGTCAGCGTGAACAGGACGAAGACGGGCCAGCGCAAATACCTGACGAGCGTCGCGTAGGCCTCCGGATGGCCGGCGTCGTCGAACAGCACCGGCACGTAGACGATGGCGAACAGCATCGCCACGCCGCCCAAGATGCCGATCAGGGTGTAGCCGATGGCGCTGAGATAGAAGCGCAGGATGCTGCGGCGCTCCGGCTCGCCGTAGGCGATGTTCAGCGCGGAGAACATGGCTTGCGTGCCGAGATTGGCGCTCCACAGCGCAATGGCGAGGCTGACGCCGAAGCTTGCGCCCAATGTTTGTCCCGAGGTCTCGGCGATCCTGCGGATCTGGTCGATGAGGATTTCGTAGGCTTGCGGCGGCAGGACGGTTTGAAGGATGCCGAACTGGCGCTCCACCGTGGCCGCGTCCGCCGTCAGGCCGTAAAGCGAGATCGACGCGGTCAACGCTGGAAAAATGGCGAACAGCGCATAGAAGGCGCAGCCGGCCGACACCACCGACAGATTATCGCGGCTGGCTTTCACTGCGACCCTTTGCACGATCTGCCACCATCCCTTAAGGGGAATGTGATAGGGACGCGTGGCTTGGCGGCCGACAGTGTCTGGGTTGCGGTTCATATCCCCATGAAGGATCGTGGAGCGGCGAAGACAAGCAGATAATGCTCACGCCCTAAGAGCAGGTTTTCTGCGGCGGCGCCAGACTGAGAC
>CAYWIA010000053.1:0-7988 GCA_964458245.1 uncultured Methyloceanibacter sp.
CTGACCGTGAAGCCGTGGGTGAAGACATCGCTCGCGCCGGGGTCGCAAGTCGTCACCGACTATCTGGAAAAAGCCGATCTCCAGGACGATCTCGACAAGCTCGGCTTCAACCTGGTCGGCTATGGCTGCACCACCTGTATCGGCAATTCGGGTCCGCTGCCCGAGGAGATCTCGCAGACGATCCACGAGCACGGTCTGGCCGTGGCGTCGGTGCTGTCGGGAAACCGCAATTTCGAAGGCCGCGTCAATCACGACGTGAAGGCAAACTATCTGGCGTCGCCGCCGCTGGTGGTGGCGTATGCACTCGCGGGATCCGTGACGGTCGATCTTGCGACCGAGCCGCTCGGAACGGCCAAGGACGGCAAGCCGGTCTACCTGAAGGACATTTGGCCATCGACCAAAGAGGTGGCCAAGCTCGTGCGCAAGGCCGTGAAGACGTCGATGTTCAAGGAGCGCTACGGCGATGTGTTCCGCGGCGACCCGGAATGGCAGGCGATCGAAGTCGCAGGCGGTCTCACCTATGGGTGGGACACGAAGTCGACCTACGTGCAAGAGCCGCCCTATTTCGCCGGCATGTCGGCGGAGCCCGCGCCCGTGACCGATATCGAGGGTGCGCGCATTCTCGGCCTGTTCCACGACTCCATCACCACGGATCACATTTCGCCGGCGGGCTCCATCAGGCAGGACAGTCCCGCGGGGCGCTACCTGTCAGAGCACGGCGTCGCCGCGCACGATTTCAATTCCTATGGCTCGCGGCGCGGCAATCACGAAGTCATGATGCGCGGCACCTTCGCCAACACGCGCATCAAGAACCAGATGGTGCCCGGTGTGGAAGGCGGGGTGACCGTGCATTACCCATCGGAAGAGCGTCTGGCGATCTACGACGCGGCGATGCGTTACGCAGACGAGGGCGTGCCGCTCGTCGTGTTCGCCGGCAAGGAATACGGCACCGGTTCGTCGCGCGATTGGGCAGCCAAGGGGACGCGCCTGCTTGGCGTGCGCGCCGTCATCGCGCAAAGCTTCGAACGCATCCATCGCTCCAACCTGATCGGCATGGGCGTGCTGCCGCTCGTTTTCGCCGAAGACATGTCATGGGAGAAACTCGGGCTGACCGGCAGCGAGACGGTATCGCTGAAAGGCATGACCGAGATCAAGCCGGGGCAATGGGTCGAGGCGGATATCACCTATCCCGGCGGCGAGACGCGGAAGGTTTCACTCCAGGTCCGGATCGATACGTTCGACGAGCTCGACTATTTCCGGAACGGCGGAATCCTGCACTACGTGCTCCGATCGCTGGCCAAAGAGGCCGCTTGAAGTCACTGAGTTGTGACCCTTTGCGAGGCTTTTTTGTCGGCAATTCAGCCGCGGTTCCGGCATGCTAGCGCCATGAGGCCAGCTACAGTCATCGCGCTTGGGGTCGGCGTTCTCTTCGCGGCAACGTCCGCTCTGCTCGGCCTATCCCCAGCGAGCCACGCCCAGCCGCCGAAGACGCCGGCGACGCCCATCCTGCTTGAATTGTTCACGAGCCAGGGCTGCTCATCCTGCCCGCCGGCGGACGAGCTGCTTCACGCGTGGCGCGACAAGCCAGGCGTCATCACCCTGTCCTTCTCCGTTGATTATTGGAACTATCTCGGCTGGCACGACACGCTTTCGAGCCCCGAGAACAGCGAGCGTCAGCGCGACTATGCGCTCGCCCGTGGCGATGGCCGGGTCTACACGCCGCAGATGGTCGTGGACGGCATCGCCCATGTGAACGGCGCCAACGAGGCCGCCATCGAAATGGCGATGCGCAACGCCGAGCGGCGCCTCAAGAACGTAAAGGTGCCCATCTCCATGCAGGCCGAAGGCAATAGCCTGGTTGTCGACATCGGTGCGGCGCCGGAAGCCTCCGACATGCGCGAGGCGACGGTGTGGCTCGCGGTCGCGAAGGATAAGGAGATCGTCGCCATTTCCCGCGGCGAGAATCGCGGGAAGGAGATCACCTACTCCCACCCGGTGCGTGAGCTGACGCCGATCGGCATGTGGAAGGGCGAACAGATGACGCTGCGTCTGCCGCTGAATGAGCTCCAGACCATTGGCGGCGATTGTCTGGTCGCGATGCTGCAGGTCGAAGGCTCGGGCCCGATTCTCGGCGCCGCGGCATACGAGCGCGAATAGCCCCACCCCTCTTTCCCAAAACAAAAGGGCCGGCTTTCGCCGGCCCATTTGAGTGGCCTCTAAGAAGTGGGCCCGGTCCGAGAGAAGACCCCGGGGGGCTGGGGGGCTGAGATCCGAAGCCTCTCATTTGGACCGGGCCGAGAGGCAACATCTGCAATCATACGAGATTTCTAGGCGCGCCCTTGACTGAACTGGGGCGGAACTGTGATTTATATTTCGTTTTGTTACACGCCGTGTAACGCGCTGTGCGGCTTGAATTTCTGCGGGCGGACGGTCATCATGAACGTTCCGTTACAGGAGGCGCGCGTTGAGCGAAACCGAGCCCATAGTCGTGCCGCTGGCCCGCAAGGCCGGCGGCGATCCGAGCCCTTCCGAGGGTGCAAAGCGCGGCGCCATCTCCTTCGACCGCCGCGAACTCTCACAAATCCTCAATGTCTACGGCCGGAAGGTCGCCAACGGCGAATGGCGGGATTACGCCATCGACACGCTGCGCGAGAAGGCCGTGTTCTCCGTCTTTCGGCGCTCATCCGAGATGCCGCTCTACCGCATCGAGAAGACCCCAAGGCTGGCGCGCCGTCAGGGCGCCTATAGCGTCATCGCGGCCACGGGCCTGATCCTCAAGCGCGGCCACGACCTGGCGCGGGTCCTCCGCGCGCTCGACAAGGGATTGCGGCTGGTCGAGGCGTAGGCTCCCTGCCGAGGGCCGAATCCGGCAAAAACAGGCGGCAGATAAAGAAGAAGCCCCGGAGACGGGGGGCTCGGGGCTTCTTCGGTTCCTTTTGGGGGGAACCTGTGATGGGGAGGGATGCCCATCACCGCTGTCAGATAGGTTGTGCGCAGAGATTTTCAACCAGGGGCGCTGAGGCCCCTTGAAGCAGGATGAATCAAAATAAAAGGCCCCGGCGGGATGCCGGGGCCTTTGCCGTTCCATGGATGGCTTTTCGCCCCTTAGCGGCGGTCGCCGAAGAGCTGAAGCAGCATCAAGAACAGGTTGATGAAGTCGAGATAGAGCCGCAACGCGCCCATCACCGCCTTGCGGCCGGACATGGTGCCGTCGTCGTTGGCGCTGTACATCTCCTTGATCTGCTGGGTGTCGTAGGCGGTCAGCCCGGCAAACACCAGAACGCCGATCACCGACACCGCGAACTGGAGCGCGGTCGAGCCAATGAACAGGTTCACCAGCGAGGCGATGATGATGCCGATCAGGCCCATGAACAGGAACGAGCCCCAGCCCGACAGGTCCTTGCTCGTGGTGTAGCCCCAAAGGCTCAGCGCACCGAACGCGGCGGCACTGATGAAGAACACCCGCGCGATGCTCTCCCCGGCATAGACCAGGAAGATCGAGGAGATCGAAGCGCCCATGAGCGCGGCGAACACCCAGAAGGCGACCTGGGCCGCGCCCAAGCTCATCTTGCCGATGCGCATCGAGAGGTAGAACACCATGGCGAGCGGCGCAAAGATCACCACCCATTTGAAGGCGCTGGCGAACATGAAGTTGCCGAACGGGGTCAGGCCCGTCACGGCGCCGTCAGTGCCGGTCACCACCGACATGGCATAGATCGCGTAGGCGACGACGCCGGTGATGGCCACGCCCGAGGCCATATAGTTGTAGACGCGGATCATATAGGCGCGGAGGCCTTGGTCGATGACGCCCGCTTCGCGTCCGACCGCCGTGCCTTGCCCATACCGTCTGTCGAGTTCCGCCATGTAAGAGAATCCCTTGGTTCGCGTTGGTCTCAGAAAGCTAATTTGGCTTTGAATATGGTGGTTTGAGGCTAGCTGCGCAAGATGAAGAGAGCGTGTCTGTCAGGCGGCAGACCGTCTATCTGCGCCAGATGAAGAGAGCGTGTCTGTCAGGCGCCAGACCGTCTTATTCGGCCCTGAGATAGGGCGCCGCCTTGACCGAGAGTACCCGCCAGGTGGTGATTGCGCCGACGGCGAGCACCAGCGCCAGCGCCAGCCCGATGGTTTGAAGTGCGGCCAGGGGCGTGAAGACGAACGCGATATCGAAGGCGAAGGTACACAGGGCCCAGGCGGTGATGGTGGCGATGAGGATCGCCAGCAGCGAGGTGGCGAGCCCCAGCACGCCGAATTCGAGCAGTTCGGCGGTGATAATGCGCCGACGCGTGGCGCCGAGCGTCTTGTACAGCACGGCAATGTATTTCCGGCGCTGCTGGCCGGCGGACACCGCGCCCGCCAGCACCGCGGCGCCGATCAGCAGGGTAAAGCCCGCCGTCGCCTGAATGGCCGACATGAGCTTGGCCAGCATGGCCTTGGCCGCGTTGACGATGTCGCCGATCTTGATGGCGGTCACCAGCGGGTACGCTTCCGCGAGAGACTGGATGATCTTCGCCTCGGTCTCGGGGCTCGTGCCCTTGGGCAGTTCCAGCGTGGTCACCAGGCGGTGCGGTGCGCCCTCCAGCGTATTCGGCGAGAAGACCATCACGAAATTGATGGCAAGCGACTCCCAGTCGATCTTGCGCATGCTCGCGATCTTGGCATCGATGTTGCGGCCGAGGATGTTGACGGTGACCTCGTCGCCGAGCTTCAGCCCGAGACCCTTGGCGAGCTCGCCGTCGAAGGAGACGAGCGGCGGGCCGTCATAGTCTTTCGGCCACCATTCACCTTCTTCCACCGTCGAGGAGCCCGGAACACTCTCGGTGTAGGTCAGGCCGCGATCGCCGGAAAGCACCCAGCGCGTATCCGGCGAGACCTCCGCATCGTCGACCGAGACGCCCTTCAGCTTGACGATGCGGCCGCGCAGCATAGGGGCGTCGTCCATCTTGGCCTTCGGCTCGATGGTTTTGGCGGTTTTCTGGAACGTGGCGAGGTCTTCGGGCTCGACATCGAGGAAGTAGTAGGCAGGCGCGTCGAGCTCTACATGGCTCTCGATCTCGGTGAGGAGCGAATGATGGATCAGCGCCACGGCGATCAAAAGTCCCAAGCCTAGCCCCAGCGACACCGCGATGGAGCGGGCGAGCGAACCCGGTGCGCCGATGCTGGCGAGCGCCAGCCCCCAGGCCGGGGGTTTGGTGCGCCGGAAGCGGGCGGCAAGCCGCTGCACCAAAAGCCCGAAGCCGAGCAAGAGCCCGAAGGCGACGACGATGCCGGCGGAGATGGCGGCGGTGACCAGCCGCTCCTCGGACGCGGCGACGGCGAGCACGAACAGGGCGAGCCCGGCGGCCGCGGAACCGAGGGCGAAGCCGAACGCCGAGCGCTCGCTCTCCTCGGTGAGGTGCGCGCGCATGAGCACGGCCGGCGAGATGCGGCTCGCCCGGCCGAGCGGCCACAGTACGAACAGCACCATGGTGAGCAGGCCCGCCAGCGCGGCGACGATGAGCGGAATGGGATGAGGCTCGATGGCGAGCGCGATGGGCAGCGTGTCTTCGTAGAGCGTGGCGATCGCCAACGGCGCCAGCGCGCCCAGCACCAAACCGATGGCGATGCCGATCGCGGCGAGCATCAGGGACTGGATCAGATAGACGTCAAGCACGAGCCGGCTGGTGGCGCCGAGGCATTTGAACGTGGCGATCACCTCGCGCTTTTTCGCCATGTAGCTTTGGATGGCGTTGCCGACGCCGATGCCGCCCAAGAGCAGCGCGGTCAGGCCGACGAAGTTGATGAACTGGGTGAAGCGCTCCGCATCACGGCGCAGCGAAGGCGCCGGGTCGGTCCAGTCGAGAATAGCGAAGCCGCTTTGCGGAAACTTGGTCTCCATGTCCTTGCGGGCGGCTGTGAGCTTGTCGCGGTCGGTGCCGGCGTCGTCCGCCATCTTCACGCGATAGGTCCAGCGGATCAGACTGCCCGGCTGCACGAGGCCGGTCTTCTCAAGCGTGTCGCGCGACATCAGAAGCTTCGGGCCGTAGGAGAGCCGGTCGGCAAGACGGTCTGGCTGCTCGCCGAGCGTACCGCCAAGGGTCACCGTGGCCTCGCCGATCTTGAGCGTCTCGCCGATCTTGACGCCGAGCCGGTTGAGCAGAATAGGCTGGGCCAGAACCGTGTCGGGCTTACGCCAGGCGTTTGCGGCGTCCTGCGGCTCTATTACCGCGACGTCACCATAAAGCGGGTAGGCCGCGTCGACCGCCTTCACCTCGACCAGGGCGCTCTTGCCGTCTTCGCCGCGGGCCATGGCGCGAAAGCTCGCCGACTCGCTGATCTCGCCGAGTGCCTTGAGCGCGGCGAGTTCCTCGGAGTTCGCTTGGCGGTGGATCACCTCGAAGGACAGATCGCCGCCGATGAGAAGCCGTCCCTGGTTCGCCAGCGCCTTGTCGAAGGCGGCGGCCAGCGAGCCGATGGCGGCCACGGCGGCGACGCCGAGCGCGATGCACAGCACGAAGACGACGAGTCCGCTCGCGCCTGCGCGCAGCTCCCGCATGGCGATGGTGAAGGCGAGCGGCAGCCGTGTGGAGGCGGACGGCGCGTCGGCCGTTGTCGCGGCAGCGGTCACGAGGCCTTCACGCGGCGCTTTGCCCCGCCCTTGACGATCTGTCCGTCGGCAAGGCTCACGGTACGGTCGCAGCGCTTGGCGAGCTCGTTGTCATGGGTGATGAGCAGGAGCGTGGCGCCGGTGCGCTCTTTGAGCGTGAAGAGGAGGTCCATCACTTGCGCGCCGGTCGCGAGATCGAGATTGCCGGTGGGCTCGTCGGCAAGGATCAGCGCCGGCTTGGTGGACAGCGCGCGGGCAATGGCGACGCGCTGCTGCTCGCCGCCGGAGAGCTGGCCCGGGAAATGGGACTCCCGATGGGAGAGACCGACATCGTCCAGGGCTTGCCGCGCGATCGCGAAGGCGCCGTCCTGGTCCAGGAACTCCATGGGCAGGGCTACGTTCTCGATGGCGGTCATGGTCGGCACCAAATGGAAGGACTGGAACACGATGCCGATCTTGGCGGCGCGCAGCCGCGCCAGGCCGTCCTCGTCCAGCGTGCCCAAATCGGCGCCGGCCACGGCGACCTTGCCGGCGGTGGCGCGTTCCAGCCCGGCGATGACCATGAGAAGCGTGGATTTGCCCGAACCGCTGGGGCCCACGACCGCCACAGCTTCGCCCGAAGGAACGATTAGATCGATGCCGCGCAGGATGGCGATGGCGCCGGCGCGCGAGGGCAGCGTGACATGTACGCCGTCAAGCTCTATGGCGGGGCGTTGGTGCAAGGTTTGATCCATGTGCGGAGGGTCACCGTCGGAAGTATTGGCAGGGTAGCCGCATTAAAGAATGTCAAACAGGTCGAAAAGATGAAACTTCGTATCGCTCGCCTGAGCCTTGTCGCCGCAGCCTTGCTTTTTGCCTCTGATTTCTCGCGGGCCGAGCCGAGCGAGACCGTGATCGTTGCCTTGGGCGACAGCCTCACGGCGGGCTATGGCCTGCCGCAGGATCAGTCCTTCCCCGCGCAGCTCGAGGCGGCTTTGAAGGCGCGCGGCCACAATGTCAGGGTCGTGAACGCGGGCGTATCGGGCGATACGGCGACGGCCGGGTTGCAGCGGCTGGACTGGGCGATTCCCGATGACGCGGATGCGGTGATCGTGGAACTCGGCGCCAACGATGCCTTGCAGGGCCTTCCGCCGGAACGCACCAAGGCGACGCTCGCCAAGATCATCGAAGCGCTTCAGGCGAAAAACATGCCGGTGCTGCTGGCTGGCATGGAGGCGCCGCGAAATCTTGGCAAGGATTATGTCGAGTCTTTCGGCGCGATGTATCCGGATCTCGCGGCTCAATATGACGTGATTCTCTATCCCTTCTTCCTTGAAGGCGCCGCGCTCAATGACAAATTGATGCTGAAGGACGGCATCCATCCCAACGGCGAGGGCGTCGCCGTCATCGTCGAGAACATGCTGCC
>CAYWIA010000053.1:8088-12381 GCA_964458245.1 uncultured Methyloceanibacter sp.
ACGGCATCCATCCCAACGGCGAGGGCGTCGCCGTCATCGTCGAGAACATGCTGCCCAAAGTGGAAGAGTTGCTGGCGGCGAGGCCGGCCGAGGGTGGCAGCTAGCGGAGCTGCGACTGCTGGTCCTCATTGGCCTTGCGATCGTCTCGGCGGTTGTGATTCATCGCGGCTATGGCCTTTTGCTTCAGGGCGCTAGCCAAGGACGGCTCAGTCTTCACGCGCTTGTCTCGTTAGCATGCTGGCTGGGCGCGCTGGCGTGCGGACGCCTGATCGCCTTTGCCGAATGAAACAAGAAACTCGAAAGGAGGTCGGCATGAGATCGATCGCTTTGACTATGGCAGTGTTGTTCGCACCCCTTACCGCGCAGGCCGGTGAGGCTGTGACCTATGACGTTGGCAGCGAGAGCTTCGAAGGGTATCGCGCCGGCGCGGGCGGAGACTCCAAGGGCCTGGTTATCATCATCCACGATTGGGACGGCTTGACCGGCTACGAGAAGAAGCGCGCCGACATGCTGGCGGAGATGGGCTACGACGCCTTCGCGGTCGATCTGTATGGCAAGGGCAACCGCCCGGTCGAGACAGGCGCCAAGAAAGCGGAGACCGGCAAGCTGTATGAGGATCGCGAACGGATGCGGACGCTGATCCTTGGCGGGCTGGAGGAAGCGCGCAAAGGCAGCGCGCAAGAAGCTGTCGTCATGGGCTATTGCTTCGGCGGGGCGGCCGCGCTCGAACTTGCGCGCTCGGGCGAGGCGGACAACGTGGCGGGCTATGCCACGTTTCACGGCGGGCTTACGACGCCGGAAGGCCAGAGATACCCGTCGGACACGCCTCCCATCCTGGTCATGCATGGCGGTGCGGACGCCTCGATCACCACGGAGGACGTTGCGGCGTTGTCGCGGCAATTGGAGAAGGCAGGTGTCACTTACGAGATCGAAGTCTATTCCGGCGCGCCCCACGCCTTTACCAACTGGGACGGGAACCGTTACCAGAGGCGCGCCGATGAATTATCGTGGGACGCGTTTTCTGACTTTCTTGCCACGAATTTGTCGGAGTGATTATGCGAGAGTCCTTGGCGTATGGTCGCTTGCCTGATTCGGTCTGGAAGAAATGAACTCACCTCTGAAACAAATCGCGGCGCTGCCGATCGTGGACACGGCCGAAGGACCATTGGTTCTCCTGATCACCACGCGGGGGCGCGGCCGGTGGACGATCCCCAGGGGCTGGCCGAAGCCGGACATGGCCGACGCCGATCTGGCCATGCGGGAAGCGGCCGAGGAGGCGGGTGTCGAGGGCGATGTCGAACCCGAACGCCTAGGGTCTTTCGAGTACACCAAGCGGTTTCACCTGTTTTCCTGGGCCAAGTGCCGGGTCGACGTCTACGCCCTTCGGGTACGCTGTCAGCAGCTTGATTGGCCCGAGAAGGCGGCGCGGAAGACCCTATGGGTTCCGCCGGATGAGGCCGCCACGCTGGTGGCCGACGACGAGCTTTCGGTGCTTTTGAGCGATTTTTTCCGCCAGAAAGCCGCTTAGATCGATTTTTCCCGCTCGTCCGGTTCGTTTCCACACGCCTCTCGTTGAAAACCCTGCGGTGCTGTTGTGGCGCCCCGCAAGACCCCGTATGACCCTTCTGTGACGGACCTCGGGGGAAACTCAAGCGCATGACGGTGCGGGACGATAACGCGTCCGGCGTGGGCGTGGACAAAGTCCGGAAGACATCCCTCGACAAGGATCTCCGCAAGATCGAGCGGCTGGAGGAGGCGACGCGCGCCGTCTCCCGCAACCGGCTCGCCCTCGGCATCGCCCTGCTCTTTCTCGCCACGGCCGGCGTGCTCGCCAGCAGCCAGATCGGCGCGAGTCAAAACGCCGTCCTGATGGTCGTGGCCGCCGTGATCGGCGGCTACATGGCGCTGACCATCGGCGCCAACGACGTGGCCAACAATGTGGGCCCGGCGGTCGGGGCGCGAGCGCTGACCATGACGGGCGCGCTCGTCATCGCCGCGATCTTCGAGTGCGCCGGCGCGCTGATCGCGGGCGGCGACGTGGTCCAGACCATCTCCAAGGGCATCATCGATCCGGCGCTCGTGGGCAGCAGCGACGTGTTCGTCTGGGTCATGATGTCGGCGCTGCTTGCCTCGGCGCTATGGGTGCATCTGGCGACGTTTCTCGGCGCGCCGGTCTCGACAACCCACGCCATCGTCGGCGGTGTCCTCGGCGCCGGCGTCGCGGCCGTTGGGGTCGATGTGGTCGATTGGGTCGTGGTCAGCTCGATCTTTGCGAGCTGGTTGACGTCTCCGCTGATTGGCGGCGCGATCGCGGCGGGCACTCTCGCCTTCATCAAGGTCAACCTCATCTACCAGGAGGATAAGATCGCCGCGGCGCGCCGCTGGGTGCCGGTCCTGGTTGCGTTGATGGCCGCGATCTTCGCGGCCTATCTCGTGGTCAAGGGCTTGAGCCATGTGTGGACGCCCGGCCTGCCGGCGGTGATGACGCTCAGCGTTCTCGTGTTCGCGCTCGCCTATCTGGCGGCGAAGCCTTGGGTCCGCAGTCAGTCCCAAGGCATGGAGAATCGCAACCAGTCCTTGCGCAAACTGTTTCATCTGCCGCTCATCTGCTCGGCGGCGCTGCTCTCCTTCGCGCACGGCTCCAATGATGTGGCCAACGCGGTCGGGCCGCTCGCGGCGATCCTGACCAGTGCGGAATCCGGCGCGATGCTCTCGGAAGTCGGCGTACCGTTCTGGGTGATGCTGATCGGCGCGGTGGGCATCAGCCTCGGCCTGTTTCTGTTCGGTCCGCGCATCGTGCGCATCGTCGGCGAACAGATCACCAAGATGAATCCGATGCGCGCTTTCTGCGTGGCGCTGTCCGCCGCCTTCACGGTGCTGGTCGCCTCGCAGCTCGGGCTGCCCGTGTCGACCACCCATATCGTGGTGGGCGCGGTGTTCGGCGTTGGCTTCTTCCGTGAGTATTACACGACCCATAGCCGCCGGCGCCGGCACTACATCCGCACCCATAAGCGCTCGCAGCCGCAGAGGCGGACCTTTGCCGCCACGCCCGACGAGCTGCGCCGCCGTAAGCTCGTGCGCCGCTCCCATTTCATGGGCATCGTGGCGGCATGGGCGATCACCGTACCCTCTGCCGCGGCTCTCTCAGCCCTGATATTCTTCGCCGTCGATTGGATGCGCTGACGGGGGATCCCTTGCATTACGAGCTGGTTACGCTGATTGCTGTGACAGTTCTGTTCGGGGCCATGCTGGCATCCGCCTTCATCGGTCACCGCCAGGGGCGTCATCGTCTGCGGCCCGGGGACTCCGCGGAACGCGGCACGGCGGTCGTAGAGGCCGCACTCTTCGCGCTGCTTGGGCTCTTGATCGCCTTCACCTTCGCCAACGCCCACTCACGCTTCAACATGCGCCGCGACTTCGTCGCACAAGAGGCCAACGCGATTGGGACCGCCTATCTGCGCATCGATCTTCTGCCTGTCGAAGCGCAAGCGCCACTGCGAAAGAAGTTCGGTCAATACGTGGATTCGCGTCTCGCCTTCTGGCGCAAGCTCAAGGACGCGGACGAGGCCCGAAAGGAGTTCGATCGGTCGGCGAAGATCCAGGGTGAGATTTGGGCGGACGCGGTGCGCGCGGGCAAAGACAACAACACGGTGCAGATGCTGCTTCTGCCTGCTCTCAACGAAATGATCGACATCACGACACTGCGCTTGAACGCCATACTCGCGCACCCGCCGCCCCTCGTGTTCTTCATGCTGTTCGTTCTCGCGGCCGTTTGCGCCTGGCTGATCGGCTACGCCATGGGCGTGGCTCAGAGCCCGAACTGGCTCCATATCGTCGGTTACGCCGCGATGGTCACCCTGACCGTCTACGTGATTCTGGACATCGAGTACCCGCGCTACGGGCTGATCCGGCTCGATGTCGCGCAGGACTTGTTGCTGGATGTGAGGAAGAATATCCCCTGAGCGTTTCGGCGCGCTGGAGACCGCTTGGCCACCATCTACGATCTGAAACCGCAATTTCAGGCGCTGCTGCGCCCCATCGCAGCATGGCTCGTGCGCGCCGGCGTCACCGCCAACGCGGTGACGGTCGCGGCACTCCTGCTCAGCATCGCGCAAGGGGCGTGGCTCGCGCTTGAGCCCGGCGAGGCTCTGCCGCTGCTGTGCCTGCCCGTCACGCTGTTCCTGCGCATGGCGCTCAACGCCATCGACGGGCTGATGGCCAAGGAACACGCCATGGCTAGCCCGCAAGGCGCGGTGCTCAACGAGCTTTCCGACGTGATCGCCGACGCCGCGC
>CAYWIA010000054.1:0-12101 GCA_964458245.1 uncultured Methyloceanibacter sp.
CGCGCTGATCGTCGGTGACGCCGGCGGCATCCCACAAGAGCCGGCCGATCAGCGTCGACTTGCCGTCATCGACCGAGCCGCAGGTGAGTAGCCGCAAAATGGCCTCCGACTTGTCGCCGGTGCGCGCCGCGGGCGCGACGGATTTTCTCTCCTCGAGCGCAGCCAAAGTCATCAGAAGTACCCCTCACGCTTCTTCATCTCCATGGCGCCGGCCTGATCGTGGTCGATCAGCCGCCCCGCCCGCTCCGACACGCGCGCTTCCAAGGTCTCGGTGACGACCGCGTCGAGATCGGTCGCCTCGGAGTCGATGGCCGCGGTCAGCGGGTAGCAGCCGAGCGTGCGAAAGCGGACCTTGCGCATTTGCGGCGTCTCGCCGGGCTCGAGCCGCATGCGCTCGTCGTCGACCATGATGATCTGGCCGTTGCGCACCACCACCGGACGTTCGGCGGCGAAATAGAGCGGCACCACGTCGAGCTTCTCGAGCATGACGTAACGCCAGACGTCGGCCTCCGTCCAATTGGACAGCGGGAAGATGCGGACGGTCTCGCCCTTGCCGAGGCGCCCGTTCAGGAGCTGCCACATTTCGGGGCGCTGAAGCCGCGGGTCCCAGCGATGGCCGGCGGCGCGGAAGGAGAACACGCGCTCCTTGGCGCGGGAGGCTTCCTCGTCGCGGCGGGCCCCGCCGAAGGCCGCATCGAAGCCGCCCGTGTCGAGCGCCTGGCGCAAGGCTTGGGTCTTCATGATGTCGGTATAGACGGACGGCGGGTGATCGAACGGGTTCATGCCGCGCGCGAGCCCATCGTGGTTGGTGTGCACGATCAGATCGAGGCCAAGCTCCTTCGCCGTGCGGTCGCGGAAGGCGATCATCTCGCGAAACTTCCAGGTGGTGTCGATATGGAGGACGGGGAATGGCGGCTTGGCCGGCCAGAAGGCCTTGCGCGCGAGATGCAGGAGGACGGTCGAGTCCTTGCCGATGGAATAGAGCAGCACGGGTGTACGGAACTGCGCCGCCGCTTCGCGGAAAATATGGATGCTCTCGGCTTCGAGGAGCTTGAGATGCGAGGTGAGCGCGGTCATGCGGCTTTCTCTTTCACTTTAGCGTTCTCGTTCACGTGCAGGCCGCATTCCTTCTTGTCCTCGTTCTCCCACCACCAGCGGCCGGCGCGCGGGTTCTCGCCCGGCTGGATGGCGCGGGTGCACGGCGCGCAGCCGATGGAGACGAAGCCGCGGGCATGCAGCGGATTCACGGGGATGTTGTTGGCGGCGATATAGGCCATCAGGGTGTCGGTCGACCAGTCGGCGACCGGGTTCACCTTGGTGAGCCCCCGCTCTGCGTCCCACGCGGCAAGCGGCACTTCGGCGCGCGCGTCGGAGTGCTCGCGGCGCAGGCCCGTGATCCAGCCTTGCGCGCCTTCAAGCGCCTTGTTCAAGGGGCGGACTTTGCGGATCTCGCAGCAGCTCTTGCGGTTCTCGACGGACTGACGAAAGCCATAGACGCCGTCGCGGGAGACGAGCTCTTCAACCTCTTGAGCGTCCGGTGCGACCAGGCGGATGCGGATGCGATAGCGAAGCTCCGAGAGTTCGACCGTTTCCAGCACCTCCGGAAAGAGCCGTCCGGTGTCGAGGGTGAAGACGTCGATTTCGGCGCCGGACTTGATGACGCCGGATTTGGCGATGGCGTGCAGGATGACCTGATCCTCGAGGCCGAGACTCGTCGAAAAGGCGATGCGCCCTTCGATCTGAGCGGCGACCTGCTTGATGCGGGTCACGAGGTCGTCGGTCTGGCCGAGCGTCTCGTCGAGCGTAAGCGCGGCCTTGGAGGACGCATTCCAGCGCAGCGGCAACGGATTGCGCACGGCCGGCTGATAATTGTGGCGGATGCGCTCGAGCGAGGCCTTCCAGATCTGCACCGCGTCCGGATCGGTAATCTCGGCAGTGTCGAAGCCGGAGCGCAGCAGGAACTGGCCGTGATCGGGGATCAGATAGCCCACCGCGCGGATCTCGCCTTTGAAACCGTGACGCTCACGCAGCAGTCGCGCCAGGCTGAAGCCGCGCCCGTCGGTGAAGCTCGGAAAGGCGATGGCAATGGGTCCCGCGTTGCCGCCGGCCGCGGCATGAAGCGCCGCCTCGTCGGCGGTCGGCTCCAGCACCGTCGCCACCTCGTCGGGATCGGCGACGATCGTCCCGGTGGCGAGTTCAACGAGCACCATAAAGAGCCTCCTTGAAGGGCGCGGCGCCAACGCGGCGCCAAGTTTCGAGGAAGCTCTCTCCCTCGTGACGGTTGTCGATATAGGTGTCGACGATGGTGTCGATGGCTTGCGGCACGGCTTCGGCACGGAAGCCCGGCCCGATGATGGTGCCGACCGAGGCGCTATCCTTCGGGTTGCCGCCGAGCGTGATCTGGTAGAGCTCGGTGCCTTTCTTGTCGACGCCGAGAATGCCGATATTGCCCGAGTGGTGATGACCGCAGGCGTTGATGCAGCCGGACATGTTGAGCCGCAGCTTGCCGATCTCTTCCTGGCGCGCCGGGTCCTCAAAGCGCTTGGCGATCTCCTTGGCGATGGGGATCGACCGTGCGTTGGCAAGGTTGCAATAGTCCAGCCCCGGGCAGCAGATCATATCGCCGAGCAGCTCGTTGTTGCCGGTGGCGAGCCCCGCGCCCGCCAACTCCTCGTACAGCTCCAAGATGTCGGCCCGCGCCACATGGGGCAGGATCAGATTCTGCGTGTAGTTGACCCGCGCCTCGTTATGGCCGAAGCGCTCGGTCAGGTCGGCGACGAAGTCCATGGTGTCGGACGAGGCATCGCCCGGCGTGCGGCCCGGCTCCTTCAGCGAGATCACCACCGAGGCGTAGCCCGGCACGCGGTGGGGCAGCACGTTGTGCTTGTACCAATTGGCGAAGGCGGGATCGCTCTCGCGCCGCGCCGCCAAGGCCTCGTCGCGCGCCGGCCGCTCCGGCAGCTCGGGCGGCGCGAAATAGCTCATGATGCGGCGCTTCTCGTCCTCGGGCAGGTCGATGGCGTCCTTGTGGGTCGCCTCCCAGTCGGCCTCGACGTCCTCGCGGAATTTGTCGATGCCGAGCGCATTGACGAGGATCTTGATGCGGGCCTTGTGGATGTTGTCGCGGCGCCCGTGCAGATTGTACACGCGCAGGATCGACTCGATGTAGGACAGCAGGTGCTCCTTCGGCAGGAAGGACTTGATCTCCTGGCCGACATAGGGCGTGCGGCCCATGCCGCCGCCGACCAGCACGCGGAAGCCGTTCTCGCCGTTGGGCCCGCGCACGATGCGCAAGCCGATATCGTGGAAGGCCGTGGCGGCGCGATCCTCGGCGGCGCCGGAAATGGCGATCTTGAACTTGCGCGGCAGCCAGCTGAACTCCGGATGCAGCGTCGACCATTGACGCAGGATCTCGCACCAGGCGCGCGGGTCTTCCAACTCGTCGACCGCGGCCGCGGCGTAAGGATCGGCGGTGACGTTGCGCACGCAATTGCCGCTGGTCTGGATGCAGTGCATCTCGACTTCGGCCAAAGCCGCGAGCACGTCGGGAATGTCCACGAGCTTCACCCAGTTGAACTGGAGATTCTGGCGCGTGGTGAAATGGCCGTAGCCGCGATCCCATTTGCGGCCGATCATCGCCAGCTGGCGCAACTGCCTTGGGCTGAGCACGCCATAGGGAATGGCGATGCGCAGCATATAGGCGTGAAGCTGCAGATAGAGACCGTTCCGCAAACGTAAGGGCCGGAACTCTTCCTCCGTCAGCTGGCCGGCAAGCCGGCGCTCGACTTGATCGCGAAACTCCGCCACGCGCTCATTCACGAACGCATGGTCGAACTCATCATAGCGGTACATCGTACCAATCCTTCGTCAACGTTGTGCGGTGCGCGGCACGGATGCGCTCGCGCACGGAAAGGGGATCGATCGCGCCGTCATCCTTAAGGCCAACCGCCATGGGATACGGGCCAACCACAATGCGCTCGCGCACGGCGTTGTCGGCGATCGCCTCGAGCGCCTTCGTCTCCGCCTCGTCGTCGGCGACGCGGGCATTGGCGATCTGCTCGGTCCATTGGCCGTCGGCGGCGAGATAGACGACGATGCCGTCGGTGAGGCGGTTGGCTGTGACGACGCTAGGCATAAGCGTGCTTGACCTCCTCATGAGCCAGAACGGTCTCGACGACGCCCGCGGCCGGCAGTCCGGCAACCTCGCCGAAGATCAGAACCGCGGGGCTTCTCAGCCCGAGCGAGTCCGGATGGGCGGCGAGGACCGAGATAGTGGTGGTCACCCGACGCTCGTCCTCGCAGCTGGCATTCTCCACCGCGATGACAGGAAGCGCGGGCCGAAACCCGGCCTCCAGAAGCCTTTGGGCGATCACGGCGCCGGTGGTGACGCCCATGTAGACGACCAGGGTATTGTTGCCGGAGGCCAGCGCCTTGAGATCGAGATGCTCGAAGCTCGGCGCCTTGCCGCCCGCCTCATGGCCCGACACGAAGGTCACGGTGTGCGACACATCGCGATGGGTAAGTGGCACCTGCAGGCTCGCGGCGGCGGCGATGCCGGCGGTGACGCCGGGCACGATCTCGATGGCGATATTCGCGGCGCGCAGCGCATCGAGCTCTTCGCCCCCACGGCCAAAGATGAAGGGATCGCCGCCCTTCAAGCGCACCACGATCTGCCCGGCCTTGGCCCGCTCAACCAGAAGCGCATTGATCTCGGCCTGCGGCACGCTATGGGCGCCCTTGGCTTTGCCGACGGGGATCAGCTCGGCCTCGCGGCGGGCATGCTCCAGCACGCCCTTGCCGACCAGCTTGTCGTAGAACACAACGTCGGCGATTTTGAGCGCGCGCACCGCCTTCATGGTGAGAAGCTCGGGATCGCCGGGGCCGGCGCCGACCAGCAGCACGCGGCCTTCGCGCATGCCGGCCTCGCTTGCCTGCTCGATGGCCTCGCCGATCAGGTGACGGGCTTTCACCTCATCGCCTTCCAGCATGGCCTCTGCCGCGGCGCCATCGAACACGGACTCCCAGAAATGACGCCGCGGCGCGCCGGCCGGAAGTTTCTCGGCGACACGGCCGCGGAACTCGCCGGCGAGCTTGGCAAGATCGTCGAGGCGCGGGTGAAGCTCGCGTTCGAGCCAGGCGCGCAGACGCTGGGCGAGCACAGGGGCGGCGCCTTCGGTGCCGATGGCCACGGTGACCTCGCCGCGATCGACGATGGCCGGCAGCGCGAAGGTGCAGAGTTCCGGACGATCCGGGACGTTGACCGGCACGCCGAGCGCACGCGCGATGGCCGAGACGCGCGTATCCTCCTCGCCATCCTCGGCGGCGGCGATGACGAGCGGACGGCCGCGCAGCTGATCGATGCCGGGCGCGGGCGCGACCTGCACGACCTGGCCGGCCGCGGCAAGGGCCGCAAGCTCCGCAACAAACTCTTGGGCCGAAACCTCGACGACCTCCGCGCGCTTCAGAAGAAGCCGCGTCTTGATGGCCGCAAGCTCTCCGCCGCCCACGACGAGCGGCGGCTTGCCTTCGAAGCTCACGAAAATGGGGAAGGTGCGCATCAGCCGACGCCTCCCACAGCAACGGGCTCGGCGGCGTCGGCCAAGCTCTCGGGCGCCAGCTCGACCTCGAGCCCGTCGAGCTCCGGCGTCATGATCAACTGGCAGCACAGGCGTGAGCGCTCGTCGACCTGAAAGGCGCCGTCCAGCATCTCCGATTCCTCGTCGGTCGGCGGCACGAGCTTGGCGACCCAATTCTCGGCGACCCAGACATGGCACGTGGCGCAGGCGCAAGCACCGCCGCACTCCGCCTTGATCGGCAGACCCCAGTCGCGGATCACCTCCATCACACGCCAGCCCTCGAGCGCTTCGAGGCGATGGGTGGAGCCGTCCGGCAGGCGCACGTTGATGAACATGACTAAGCAACCTCCGCAAAGTGTTGCGGTTCAATCGAACGGCCCGTGTACTGGGCAAGGCGCGGCGTCGCAAGCCCGTGCCAATATACGGACGCCGATGCGCCAATGACCGCGCCGCTGAAACTTCCACCGGTCGTCATGTCGTGTTCCCAGTCATTCTTGGTTCAGGGCGCGCCACCGTCCTGAAGATGGGGCAGAATAGCGAAAAATCATTCCCCAAAGAAGCGGTCACGGGAGAAAAAACGAAATCTGGTTCCCAAAAGGCTAGACTCTAGGAAGAACTTTCCTATTTGGCGACGATTCGCGGGCTGAAATCTCTCCGCCCGGCCCCGGATGGAAAAGTGTTCCCCCAGAGCAACAGCGCAGCAAAATGGCGCGGAATCGGCGCAGGCCCTGTGGATTAGTCCCTTCGAGATTTGTCATGCCCGCGAAAGCGGGCGTCCAATAAACACCGATCTACGCTGCAACCCTGTACAGTGGTTACGGGATCGCCCGGTCAAGCCGGGCGATGACAACGAAGAGAGGTCGTGAGTGGGCTGTGAGCAACAGACTTCTAATCCGTGACTTGCCCCTCCCATCAGCCTTCGGCAGGTGCTAGCCGCGCTTCACCAGGGCGTCGCGGATCTCTTCCAGGAGCTGCACTTCGCGCGAGGGCGGCGGCTCGGTCGCCGGCTGCTCTTCCTGTTTGCGGCGCAATTGGTTCATGCCCTTGATCACCATGAACAGCACGAAAGCGACGATGGCGAAGCTGATGACGCTGTTGATGAAGATGCCCACATTGATCGTGGCGGCTCCGGCTTCTCTCGCTTGCGCCAGCGATTGATAGTCGCCCCCGCTCAAATTGATGAAGAGATCTGAGAAATCCATGCCGCCGGTGATCAGCCCGATCGGGGGCATGATAACGTCATTCACCAGCGACTGGACGATTGTGGAAAAGGCCGCGCCGATGATGATACCGACGGCCATATCGACCACATTGCCGCGTAACGCGAATTCCTTGAATTCTTGGAGCATTGCCCGCATTCCCCCTCAAGCCGTTGAGAGCACACTGCTTCTTTGCCACGATTTGCTGGCATTTGCACCTCAAAGCACGGTTTGCAAGGCTCCGCCTAGCTGCTAACTGCTCGACAGGCGCCGGGGCCTGGCTCGGAATGGGAGGGGAACGTGACAGCGGAAGCCGCCGAAACAGAAAACGCCGTGCGCGACCGCCACCAGTTGCGGACGCTCGCCGTCGCCATCACGACCATCGCGGTGGTTTTCTGCACCGTGGCCGCCGTCATTATATATGCGATCGCGCTCAACCAGCTGTGGTTCCTCCACTTCCCGCTCGGCTTCTATCTTCTGGCGCAGGGGCTCCTCATCTTCGCGGTCGTGATCGCCTTCTGGTACGTGCGCGTGCAGGAACGCATCGACCACACGCGCAGCTTCAACGAGGAGATGGCCTAGGCGATGACAGCGCAGTCGCGCCAGCGCACGCCGAACCCGCATCTCGGCGCCTATTACGGCATCGCCGCCAGCGCCTTCGCCTCGCTGGTGGTGTTGCTCGCGATGGCCGAGCAACTCGGCTGGAGCGACGGCTCGGTTGCGCGGCTCATGATCCTGCTGCCGCTGCTTCTCTATCTCGCCATCGCCGTGGCGGCGCGCACCCTCGACGTCGAGGACTTCTTCACCTCCGGGCGCCGAGTCCCCCAGGTCTATAACGCCTTCCTCTTGGCGGCGATTACGGTGGGCGGTACCGGCTTCTTCGCCTATACGGGCGCGATCTTCTTTCTCGGCTTCGACGCGCTCGCCATCGGTCTCGGCTGGACGTGCGGCCTGTTGCTCTCGGGCGTTCTGTTCGTGCCCTATTTGCGCCGGTCGGGCGCCTACACCCTGCCCGCCTTTCTCGACCAAAGATTTCGCTCACACGAGATACGGCTTGCGGCGAGCGCCTTGCAGGTCGTGCCGACCGCGCTGCTTCTCGTCGCGGAAATCAACATCGCGGCAACCGTGGCGGCGATCTTCCTGCCCGCATCCTATTGGGTCGCCGTGCTGCTGATCGCCGTGCTCGTCGCCGCGACGGGAATTCTCGGCGGCATGCGCGCCCTGACCTGGTCCGGCAGCGCGCAGTTCATCGCCGGCGCCATCGGCCTCGCCGTTCCGCTGATCGTCGTCTCGGTGCTGCTGACAAATCTCCCCGCGCCGCAATTCACCTATGGCGAGATGTTCGGCTCCTTGCAGGGCGCGGAGACGGCCGCCGGCATGTCGCCGGTGGAGCCCGGTGATATCGACGCTCTGCCGGCGCCCGAGCCCATGGCGGCGGTGAAGCCCTTCCTTCAATCGTTCGGCGCGATCACCGAGCGGGGCTTCTTCGCGCTGTTCTTCTGTTTCGCGCTGGGCACCGCCGCCCTGCCGAGCCTGATTGCGCGCAGCGGCGTCACCTGCTCGGTGGCCGACCAGCGGCGTTCCACCGCCTGGGCTCTTCTGCTCGTCGCGGTGTTCGTCATCACCGCGCCGTCGCTTGCGGCCTTCGCCAAAGTGCTCATGTTCCGCGACATGGCGCTCATTTCCACAGAAGGCCTGCCGGCCTGGCTCTCCAGCTTGAGCCTTGGACAGCTGGCGCAGGCGAGCGATCTCAACGGCGACGGCACGATCGGCGCGGGCGAGCTTTTGATCTCGCGGGACGGTATCGCGCTGGCATTGCCGATCCTGGCGGAGCTTCCTTACGTTCTCACCGCGCTGATGGCCGCGGCGGGCTTGGCTATCGCGCTCGCGGCCGCCGGCTCGCATCTGTTCACGCTTGGAGCGAGCCTCGCCGACGACGTCTACGGCACGCTCGACCCCAAGCCGATCGTTCTGCCGCGGCTCATGGCGGCATGGGCGGCGATTGCCGCGTGCGCGTTTTTGGTGGCCGTGTATCTCTTTATCGCCGAGGTGGATGCGCTGCATACCGCGGTCACGGCCTTCGCCTTCGCCGCCGCGACGTTCTTCCCGGTTCTTCTCCTGGCGATCTGGTGGCCGCGCTGCACCACCTGGGGCGCTCTCGCCAGTCTGGCAACCGGATTTGGCATCCTCTTTCTCGCCTTGACCGTGGGCGGCCTGTTCGGCGTCGCCGAGACCGCCGTGGGCACAGCCATGTCCTGTTTGGTGGCCGCGGTGCTGGCGTTTGGCGCTGGCGTCGGGGTGAGCCTCTACGGACCGGAGCCGGAGAGCCTCGACACCGCTTACTACGAGGAGATGCGCAAACCCGACGGCGAGACCATGTTCGACCAGGCGCAAGCCCGGGCGGCCACGGCGAGCAGCGAAGAGGACTGACGAGCTTCCATGGACCCGCGGCCAGATCCTCCACGCCTATCGCTTTACCCTGAAATCGTGCCCTTCCGTTCGGGCCGGCTCAAAGTGTCGGATCTCCACGAGCTTTATTTCGAGGAATGCGGGTCGCCGTCCGGCAAGCCGGTCCTCATGTTGCATGGCGGACCCGGCGGCGGCGTCACGCCCATCATGCGGCGCTATCACGATCCCCGGCTCTACCGCATCGTGCTGTTCGACCAGCGCGGCTGCGGCCGATCGATCCCCCATGCCTCACTCGAGGAGAACACCACCTGGGATCTAGTGACCGACATCGAATGGTTGCGCGAACATCTCGGCATCGAGCGCTGGCAAGTGTTCGGCGGCTCATGGGGCTCCACTCTGGCGCTGGCCTATGCGCAAACCCATCCAGAACGCGTGCGCGCGCTGATCCTGCGCGGCATCTTCATGCTGCGCCGCGCGGAGCTTGAATGGTTCTATCAGGACGGATGTAGCTGGCTGTTTCCCGACGCGTTCGCCGACTATGTCAGCGTCATCCCCGAGGCGGAGCGCGGCGACATGATCGCGGCGTACTACAAGCGGCTTACGAGCGAGGACCCTTTCGTCCAGGTCGAGGCGGCGCGCGCTTGGAGCGCTTGGGAGGGACGCACGCTTTCCCTGCTGCCGGATTTCGACCGTGAGCGGCAATTCTCCGAAGACTACTATGCGCTCGCGTTCGCGCGCATCGAGAGTCACTACTTCGTCAATCGCGGCTTCTTCGACACCGACGATCAGCTCCTGCGCAACGCGGACCGTCTGAAGGACATCCCCGGCGTGATCGTGCACGGCCGCTACGACGTGGTGACGCCGGTGAAGAACGCCTTCGATCTCGCATCCGCTTGGCCGCAGGCCGATTTGCGCGTGGTGCCGGATGCCGGCCACGCCATGACGGAGCCCGGCATCGTGCATGAGCTGATCGCCGCGACGCGGATCTTCGCCGGAAACTGATCAGGCCGTACGGCCGATGAAGCTCAAGACGACGCGGCGCTGATGCGGCGCGGCCCGATGCTCGATCAGATACACGCCCTGCCAGGTGCCGAGGGTCATGGCGCCCTCCCGCACCGGGATCGACAGGCTGACCGAGGTGAGCATCGCCTTGATATGGCTCGGCATGTCGTCGGGCCCTTCCTCGTGATGGGCATAGGCCCGGTCCTCCGGCGCCAACAGCTCCAGCGAATCGAGCAGATCGACCCGCACATTCGGATCGGCGTTCTCCTGAATCGTGAGGGAGGCCGAGGTGTGAGAGACGAAGACGGTGAGAAGCCCGCCATCGGCGCCGATGCCCTCGAGCCAGGCTGAGATCGCGCGCGTGATCTCGACGAAGCCCTTGCCGCGGGTAGGCACGGTTAGGATATGGCTCGATTCGACCAGATCAGACACCGCGAGTTCTCCCCGGTTCGGCGCTGTGAGAAGCGCAGAATCGTCCCATTCCAGGGCATTCCTTAAGAGAAAATTTACCCAGCCTTGCCACCGTCATCGAGACCGCTTCGTCACACCTGTTGCGGCCAGGCCGTCACCCGCGGGGGCGCGGAATCGGCGGCGTAACTCCATGGGGAACGGTATGGCTTCAGAAGCAAGTTGGCAAACCAGCAACGCCGTTCACGGAGGCGATGCCTCCTCCGAGGACCAACCTATGGACCAAGGCACCGTCGAAACTCTTTTGCGGCGCCTGGTGGAGCGCATCGAGGACAGCGAGCGCCGCTACGGCGAAGCGCTCGACGACCTTCATGCGAGGCTCGATCATCTGTCCCAGACCACGGATGCCGCGCGGGAGACCGGCGCGCCCGAGGATGCCGACACATTCCATCGGTTGCATACCCAAGTCAGCAATCTTGCCCGCCGGCTCGAGACCGAAAGCGCGACGCCGCTCGACGATTTCGAGCGCCTCGGACAGGCGCTTTCCGGCGGTTTGCGCGCGGATATCGAGGAGAGCGCGCGGGATCCCTACGGCACAGAGCCGGAGCCGAGCCGGTTTGCGCGATCCGTGATGGCGTCGAAGACGCGGTCCCGGCTGGCGCCGGATTCCGACCTCGCCGATTACGGCTACGGCGCCACCGCTCCGAAATACGCGAGCCCCGACTCTCCCTTTGAGGATTTTGCCCCCGAGCACGCCAATCTCGACAAGCGCATCGTCGAGATGGCCGAGCGGCTGGAACAGTCGATCGGCGCGGCAATGCCCACCAGCACCATAGATACCCTGAACACGCGGCTCGACGAGATCGGCTCGCAGATTGCCCAGAGCCTGGGGACGGTCCCGAGCAGCGCGGTCCTGGAGCAGGTCGAGAGACAAATTGCCGATATGGGTCAGCAGCTTACCCGGGCCGAAGAGCAACTGGGCAGGATTGGCGGGGTGGAAGACCACCTGCTTAAGCTGATCGCGCGGCTGGACGAGAAGGACGCCGCACAAGACGCCGCCCGGCTCGACCCGGCACAGCTTCAGGACATCGCCGCCAAGGCCGCTAAGGACGCCGCGCGCCTCGTCGCCGACGACGCCAAAAAGACCACCGAACGGCTCGACGCCATGCAGCACGAGCTTGCTTCCATGGACGACAGGAGCCGCCAGTCGGGCGACAAGCTGGCGAGCACGATCGAAGCGGTCCACAAATCCCTGAAGCAACTTGTGCAGCAGCTCGAGCAGAGCGGCCCCGTGGCGAGCGCAAAGCCCCGCGCCCCATTCACGAGCCCGGTGGAGGCCAAGCCCACCGCTCCGTTCGCCCAAGCCACACAGCAAGCGCCCGCGCCGCAGCAGCAGGTCTCTAAAACGGAAGCGCCGAAGGCCCAACGATCCGCCGCGCCCCAGACGTCCGGCCCGAAGGCCCCCGAGACGCCCAGCCCGCGTCTCCCCGAGATGCGCCCCAACTCG
>CAYWIA010000055.1:0-9696 GCA_964458245.1 uncultured Methyloceanibacter sp.
TGAAGGACAATGGATCGCTCCACAGGCTATCGCCGTGCTGGAAGAGCGCGCCGGACTTGCGCCCGCTTGGCCCGCGCCGTTCGAGGAGATCGACCGGCGCCGCTATGGCGACACCGAAATCGCCATCGCCAAGGGTTCCGGCTAAGCCTTTTTCCGCGAGGACCACTGAATTTGTGCTTAGATGCGGCCATGTCGTTGCGCGCAGTGCTGTTCACGCCGTTGCTCTTGGCGGCGGTCGCCGCGGCTGACACCACGCCGGACCGTTTCAGTTCGGGCGTGTGGCAGGGGGCCGCCAATTACGACGACGATGGCTTGTTTTCCGACTGCACGATGACGGCGGAGGCTCAGTCGGGCGTCCTGCTCGGCTTCGTCATCAGCAAGGATTTCGATTGGGGCCTCGTCCTCGCCGACGAGACGCGAAGCTTCGACGTGGGCACCCGCAAGGCCGTGCTGCTGGTAGTGGACGGGCGCGAGCCGATCGCCGCGATGGCCAAGGTGGTGGACGTGCACGGCATTCTCATTCCGCTGGAGAATTCCGACGAGGTCGTCGAGGCCATGCGCGCGGGCAAGGCGTTGCGCATCGCCACGGACGGGACGGAGTTCAGCTTCGAGCTGACGGGCACGCGCGAGGCCATCGCCGCGCTCGCCCAATGCGTGACCGAGCACGAAGGGACCAAACGGGTCGAGCTTTGAGCGTCTCAGCGGCGCTGAAACAGCTTCTCGATATCGGTGAGCTTCAACTCGACATAGGTGGGACGGCCATGATTGCACTGGCCGGAGAACGCGGTCTGCTCCATGTCGCGGAGCAATGCGTTCATCTCCTGCGGCGAGAGGCGCCGTCCGGCGCGCACGCTGCCGTGGCAGGCCATGGTGGACAGCACGTGATCCAAGCGTTCGCTCAGGACCCGGGCGCCGTCGCCGTCCTCGGCTTCCATGAGCGTGCCGGCGAGGTCGACGAGCAATCCCTTGACGTCGCAGGTGCCGAGCAGCGCAGGCACCTCGCGCACCGCGACGGTCCCGGCGCCGAACGCCTCGATGACCAAGCCCAGGCGCTCAAGCTCGTCCGTGGCCGCCAGCAGCGCCGCCGTGGCATCCGCATCGAGCTCGACCACGTCGGGGATGAGCAGCATCTGCCGGTTGATGCCGCCATTGGCGAGCGCGCCTTTCAGCCGTTCATAGACGAGCCGCTCATGGGCGGCGTGCTGATCCACGATGACCAGCGCATCGCCGGTCTCGGCGATGATGAAGGTGTCCTGCACTTGCGCCCGGGCCGCACCCAGCGGGTAGCCGGACGGCGTCTCGTCTTCGGCGGCTGCGCCGCGCATATCCGCGGACGGCGCCGCGACCCCTTCGAGCGGGGCTTGCGCCCGCTCCGAGAAGCCCGTGTTCGAGGGCCGCGCATAGCTCTGATAGCTCCGCGCGCCTGACGGCGGCGACGGCATCGCCGAAGGCGGCGCCATACGTTGCAGCGCATCTTGAGCGAGGCTTCCCGTGGCGCGGTGGCCCGCGGCGCCCAAAGCATCCCGGAGCGCGCCGATCAGCAAGGACCGTACGCCGTTGGCGTCGCGGAAACGCAGCTCCGTCTTGGCGGGATGAACGTTCACGTCCACCTCGTCCGGCGGCACGTCCAGGAACAGCGCCAGCATGGGATAGCGGCCGCGCGGCACCAAATCTCCATAGGCGGCGCGCACCGTGCCGGCGATGAGCTTGTCGCGCACCGGACGCCCATTGACGACGAGATAGATGTTGAGCCCGTTCGGACGGTGCAGCGTCGGCAGTCCGGCAAAACCTTCGACGGCGACCGCGCCGCGGGACGCCGAGACGGGGAGCGCATCCGCCACGAAATCCGCGCCAAGAATACGGCCGAGCCGCGCCAGCCCATGGTCGAGCAGGCCCGGCGCGCTCGCCTCGAGGCGCAGCGTGGTGCGGTCTCCGGTCATGAGAGAAAACGCGATCTCGGGATGGGCGAGCGCCAGACGCTTGACCTGATCGGAGATCGCCGCGGCTTCCGCACGCTCGGACTTCATGAATTTGAGCCGCGCGGGGGTGGCGTAGAAGAGATCGCGCACCTCGACCTCGGTTCCGGCCGCACGGGCGGCCGGTTTCAATGGGGCTTTGCGGCCGCCGTCGACGGAGATTTGGAAGGCCTCCTTAGCGTCCGTTGCGCGGCTGGTGATGGAGAGCCTGGCCACGGCGCCGATCGAAGGCAGCGCCTCGCCCCGGAAGCCCAAGGTCAGAATGTGCGAGAGGTCGTCCCCGGCGAGCTTCGAAGTGGCATGACGCTCGATCGCAACTTCGAGGTCCACCGCGCCCATGCCGGCGCCGTCATCGGCCACGCGGATGAGCTGCAAGCCGCCGGCCGTGACGGTCACGTCGATTCGGGACGCGCCCGCATCGATCGCGTTCTCCACCAGCTCCTTGACGACGCTCGCCGGCCGCTCGACCACCTCACCCGCGGCAATGCGATTTATGAGGTTCGGCGGCAGCTGACGTATGGCCATGCCCTGCCTCCGTTCGCCGCCGGGCCTAACGCCGGCGGAGCGGCCACTCTAGCCGATTCTACCGGGAGACGAGCCCTAGCCGGGGGCGCCGGCGGGGATGATTTCGGCCGGCTCGACGGGCTTGCCGACAATGGTGGTGATGAGCTGGTCGGCCGCCAGCAGCCGCTTGGCCACACGCTTGATGTCGTCCATGGTCACCGCCTCCACCAGTGCGTTGCGCTTGGTGATGTAGTCGATGCCGAGATCCTCGATCTGGATCCACAGAAGCTGGCTGGCGATGCTCGTTGAGGACTCGAAGCGCAGCGCATAGGCGCCCGTGAGATACGACTTGGCGCTGTCCAGTTCCTCCTGGCTCGGCCCCTGCTCCGACAGCCGCAACAGCTCGTCCTGGATGACGGTCAACGACTGGCCGACCGCCTCGTTCTTGGTGGCGACATTGCCGACGAACACCGCGCCGTGCTGATAGGGATAGAGGTTGGAATAGACCGAATAAGCCAACCCTCGCTTCTCGCGCACCTCCTCCATCAGCCGCGAGGAGAAGCCGCCGCCGCCGATGATGTAGTTCAGCACGTAAGCCGCAATGAAATCGTCGTCGTCCCGGGCGATCCCGCGGTGGCCGAACTGCGCCACCGATTGGGGCACGTCCATGATGATGACCTCGCGGGTGGGGCCAAGCGGCGGGCGGGCCTCCGCCACCTGCACCAACTCCGAGCGTTCCGGCAGATCGCCGAACAGCTGGTCGAGTGCCGGGCCGAGCTCTTCCGCGGTGATGTCGCCGACCACCGAGACCACGAGCTTGTCGCGGGCGAAGACACGGCGGACATAGTCGTGCAAATCCTCGGAGGTGATGGCGGCGATGGAGGCCATGGTGCCCTTCACCGGGCGGCCATAGGGGTGATCGTTGAAGGCGAGACGGTCCCAAGCCAGCGAGGCCACGGTCTCCGGATCATTCTCGTCGAATTTGAGCCCAGCAAGAATCTGCGCGCGCACGCGCTCGAGCGCGTCTTCATCGAAGCGCGGCTTCGACATGGCGAGCCGCACCAGATCGAAAACCTCGTCCTTGTTTTCGGCGAGCGTTTGAATGTTACCGAGCATGACGTCGCGGCCGGCATCGAACTCCATGCGCATGGCGAGGGCCTGTTCGCGCTCCTGGAAGGCTGAGGCGTCGAGCTCGCCCGCGCCCTCGTCCATCATGGAGGTGACGAAATAGGCCTGACCGTCCTTACCAGGCGCGTCCTGAGAAGCACCGCCGACGAAAGCAAAGCGGATCGCGATCAGCGGATTGACGTGGCTCTCCACGAGCCAGGCCTTGATGCCGCCGGGGCTCGTCACTTCTTGGATCTTCATCGTACTCCCTTGAGCCGCAGCGGGCGTGAGACCGAGGCCAAACGCCGCCAGCAACGCGCACAGCCCCATGGCGCCGGCAAAGAGCGAATAGCGAACCGTCATCCGCGCTTGCCGTCGTCGGCCGCCGCTTGCGCGGGCTTGTCGCCGATGCTGCTCGTATATTCGGGTTCCGGCTTGAGAATGCCTGTGACCGAGTTTGTCTCGACCAGGTATTTTCGGGCAACGGCACGAATATCGTCGACGGTGACGGCCTTGAGGCGCTCGGGCCAGTCCTCCACATCCTCGATGCTCATCCCGACGGCGAGGCGCCAGCCATATTGGCGGGCCATGCGGGAGATGGAATCGGAATTGTAGACGAACTCGGCAATCTGCGAGGCGCGGGCCCGGTCAAGCTCGTCCTGGGTGACGCCCTTCTCGCGCAACTCTTGCACGACGCCCTCGATCGCCGCCTCCATCTCCTCGGCCGTGTGGGCCTCGCCAGCGATGGCGTAGAAGCCGATCCGGCCGGAATCGCGGCCGGAATCGCTGTACCAGCCGCCGGCCGAGGCCGCCGATTTCTGTTCCATCACCAGCCGCTTGTAGATGCGGGCAGTGGCGCCGTGAGCGGCAATCCGCGTCATCAGATCAAGCGCCTCGGCTTCGCCGGGCTCAGCGGAGGCATAGCTCGGAACCACATAGTAGCGCTGCACGGTGGTGCGGCCGGCGCGCGGGTCTTCCAACGTTACCGTGACCGAGCCATCGTGCTTAGGTTCCTGCGGCCGCTCGCGCTTGATGGCCTCACCTTGGCGCGGAACCTTGCCGAAGGTCTTCTCGGCGAGCGCCTTCACTTCGTCAGGCTCCACGTCGCCGGCGACGATGAGGATGGCGTTTTCGGGCGCATAGAAGCGGCGATAGAAGGCGAACGCGTCGGCGCGGTCGAGTTCCTTCATCTCGTGCTCCCAGCCGATGATGGGGATGCCGTAGGGATGGTTGCGGTAAAGCGCGGCCATCATCTGCTCTTGCAGGATGCTGCCGGGGTCGTTGTCGACACGGGAGCGGCGCTCCTCAAGGATGACATCGCGCTCGGTGCGCACGTCCTCCTCGGACAGCCGCAGATTGGCCATGCGGTCCGCCTCCATCTCCATCACCGTGGCCAGCCGGTCCTTGGCCACGCGCTGGAAATAGGCCGTGACGTCGTGATTGGTGAAGGCGTTATCGTCGCCGCCGTTCCGGGCGATGATCTTGGAAAACTGTCCGGTGGGGATCTGGTCGGTGCCCTTGAACATCAAGTGCTCGAGGAAATGGGCGATGCCGGAGACACCGGGCGGCTCGTCCGCGGCGCCGACCCTGTACCAGACCATCTGAGTCACCACGGGGGCGCGGTGATCCGGGATGACCACGACGTCCAGACCATTGGCCAGGGTGAACTCGAAGGCTTTCTCCGAGGGGACTTTTTCAGCGGCAACAGCAGCAACCGACATCATTAGGCTCATCAAGGCTACGACCAGACCGGTCCGGAAGCGGAGCACAGCGGTCCATTGATCTAGCATCCATACCACCATTCAGCGAGGCCAGAGGATTGGAGACGCGGGCATTGGCGCGCGGGATGCTAAGCTTAACAAGCCTCTACCCCATGCGCCAGATGTCGGGCCTCGGGCCAGGGTTTTCAAGAAAACTGAGGGTGCAAGATCGCGGCCAAACCTCTGCGCGGCACTCTCCGTGCCCGACGCTTGGTTAACGGCTTGGCTAAAATGCGGCGTTGGCGTTGTCGCCACCCGAAATGGTGTTGTAGCTGTCAGGTGCCGCGGGCCTGAAGTCCTCGTTGTTCTGACTGGGCAAAGGTGCCTCGGGAACATGCGGCGCGGGGCGCGGCTGCGCGACACTTTCGGCTGCCACGCGGTCCGAGGCGTCGGGCTCAGGGACATCGGCCACCGGCTCTTCGACCGTCTTGTCCCTGCCGAGCCACTTGTCGAGCAGCGTTTCCTTGCCCGCGTAAGGATTAATGGGGTCGGCCTCGGCCTCGACCGCGGCCTGCTGGGCCTTCTTGGTCTCGATGACCCGTTCGCGGACCCTCTCCGGATCGTCAGGCCAATCCTGGCGGTTCGCCGCCACGGACGTGCTCTCGGTCGGCGGCGGGAGATTGTTTAGATTGGGGGGGACCATGAGCGGCGGACGCTCGCTCATGCGCACATCGGCTTCCTGGCGGTCGCCGGAGACGCCCATATAGTCGAAGACCTTGCCTTCGAACTCGACACCACCGCAGCCGCCAAGAAGCGCCACGCAGCCAAGCATGGCGGCGAGCCTTGCGGCCCGGTTTGCAACGGTTGTGGCGGTGACGTGCCCCAAAATTCCCCCTCGAATCCGGCAAGCCCGGATTTCTTTACATTTTGGAGGGGTTTCCGGCCTTTTTGTGACCCCCGAATATTGAGTCATACAGAAGTCCAATAACCCCGGCAACTATGGCCACGTCGGCGATATTGAAGACGTACCATTCGAAGCCGAAGGCGTGAAAAGCGTAGAAATCGGCCACCGCGCCATACACCGCCCGGTCGATCGCGTTGCCCAAGGCCCCGCCGATGATCAGCCCGATGGCAACGGCCGTCAGAGGCGCAGTGATGCGGGCGAGCCAAACAACGAGCGCCACGCTGGCGACGATGGCAAAGGCGATCAGCCCCAGGCGGCCCGCGGCGCTGTCCTGGGGCAAGAGCCCATAGCTGATGCCCTTGTTCCAAACCAAGACGAGGTCGAAAAAGGGCGTCAGGGTAACCGTCTGCTTGGCGCCGATGTCATAGACATAAAGCATCCAGGCTTTGTTGGCTTGGTCGGCCACAAGCGTGAGCAGAGCCACAATCAGCCCAAGCAGGGAATAGGGTCCCCAAAGCCAGTGACGGAACATGGCGCTATCCCGTATGGCCGGTGCGCCGATCGTATTGGCGCACGGCCTCGGCGTCGCGGGGGGAGAGCGTGGGGAAGTCCGGATCGGCGCCCACGTCGGAGAGAATTTTCCAGGAGCGCGCGCATTTCTTGCCCTCGGCGCGCGCGAAGACCACGGCCACGTCCGGCACGTCCTCAAGCCGGAAGGCCTCTCGCGGTCCCTCCTCAGGGACAAGCGTCGCGCCACTGGTGATGGCGATCTCGGCGAGATCGACGCCGCCCAGGGACTCGCGCAAGTCTCGATCCGAGACATAAACTTTCGGCGCTGCTTCAAGGCTCGAGCCGATGCGGCCCTCTCTGCGCTCGATCTCGAGCGCGCCGGTTACGGCCCGGCGCACCTGGCGCACCTTCCGCCACTTCGTGGAGAGCGCCTCGTCGGCCCATTCGCCCGGCACGTCCGGGAACCGGCTCAAATGCACCGAACCCTTGTCACCGGGGAACCGGGTCAGCCAAGCCTCTTCCATGGTGAAGCAAAGCATCGGCGCGAGCCAAGCCGTGAGCGCGGCGAAGAGATGGTCCATGACGGTGAGCGCGGCGCGGCGCGTCACGCTGTCATAGGCATCGCAATAAAGCGCGTCCTTGCGGATGTCCAAATAGAACGCGGACATGTCGTTGACGCAGAAATTCAACAGCGCATGGAAGATGCGCTTGAAGTCGTAATCTTTGTAACCTTCGCGCACGAGCGCATCGAGCTCGGAGAGCCGCGCAAGCATGTAGCGTTCGAGCTCGGGCATGTCCTGATACCGCACGGTGAGATCGTCGCGGTAATGCGCGAGATTGCCGAGCAGGAAGCGCAGCGTGTTCCGCAAACGGCGATAGGAGTCGACATTCGCCTTGATGATGTCCGGGCCGATGCGCAAATCCTCGGCATAGTCGGAGCTCATGGCCCAGAGCCGCAGGATCTCGGCGCCGGACTGGCGGATGACGTCTTGCGGCGACACCACGTTGCCAAGCGATTTCGACATCTTGCGGCCGTCCTCGTCGTTGACGAAGCCGTGGGTCAGCACCTCCTCGAAGGGCGCGCGGCCGCGCGTGCCGCAGGCCTCGAGCAGCGAGGACTGGAACCAGCCACGATGCTGGTCGGACCCTTCGAGATAAAGCGAAGCGGGCCACTTCAAGTCCGGCCGCTGCTCCAGCACGAACGCATGGGTGGAGCCGGAGTCGAACCAGACATCGAGGATGTCGTCGACCTTCTCCCAAGCCTCCGGGTCGTCCACCAGCCCATCCAGAAAGCGTTGCTGCGCGCCATCCTTGAACCAAACATCAGCTCCCTCGGACTCGAAGGCCATCACGATCCTGTCGATCAACTCCGCCGATGCGTTGAAATCCCGGCGCGGAATGACCTCACCGGTGTCCTTGTGCACGAACACGGTGATGGGCACGCCCCAGGCGCGCTGGCGCGACACCACCCAATCCGGCCTGGTATCGACCATCCCCTTGATGCGCTTCTCGCCCTGCGGCGGCACGAAGCGCGTATCGTCGATGGCGTCCAGCGCGCGCGCACGCAAACTCTGCCCGCCATCAAGCTCGCGGTCCATGGCGATGAACCATTGCGGCGTGGCGCGGAAGATCACCGGCTTCTTGGAGCGCCAGGAATGGGGATAGTCGTGCTTGTAGCGGGCACGCGCGACGAGTGCGTTCGCCTCCTGCAGCGCCCGGATCACGGCCTCGTTGGCATCGCCGAACTTCCCCTTGTCGTCGACCACGCGCCTACCCTCGAAGCGCGGCGCCTCCTTGGTGAAGAAACCGGCCTCGTCGACGGTGAAGGGGATCGCTTTGTCGATATTGCGCTCGGCCAGAAGGCGTTCGTTGGCGGTCCATACCTCGAAGTCATCGACGCCGTGGCCGGGGGCTGTGTGCACGAACCCGGTGCCGGCTTCGTCGGTGACGTGGTCGCCGGGCAGCAGCGGCACCATGAAGCGATAATCGCTCTCGCCGCGCAGAGGATGCGCGCTCATGGATTGGCGAAGCATCTCGCGAGACACCTCGCCGAGCCTCGACCAGCTTTCGATGCGCGCGGCCTGCTTGACGGTCTCGGCCAATGCATCAGCCAGAATCAGCCGCTCGCCGACTTTGACCCAATTGTCGTCCGGGGCCTCGGTGACCTCATAGAGACCGTAGTCGATGGTCGGCGAATAGGAGATGGCGCGGTTGCCAGGGATGGTCCAAGGCGTCGTCGTCCAGATCACCACCGAGGCATGCTGCAGCGTTTGCGGGTTAGGATTGTCATCCGTCGCGAACAGCACCGGAAACTTCACGTAGATCGCCGGGCTCTCGATCTCCTGGTACTCGACCTCGGCCTCGGCGAGCGCGGTGCGTTCCACCACGGACCACATCACGGGCTTGGAGCCGCGATAGAGCAGACCGTTCATGGCGAACTTCATGAGCTCGCGGGCGATGGTCGCCTCCGCCTTATGGCTCATCGTCGTGTAGGGATGCGCCCAGTCGCCCTCGACACCGAGCCGCTTGAACTCCTCGCGCTGCACCTCGAGCCATTTCGCCGCCTCGTCACGGCACTCGCGGCGGAAGGCGATCAGCGCGACCGCGTCGGAGAGGTCCGGCTTGGGCCGGCCCTTGGCGCGGTAGTTCTCCTCCTCGACCTTCCACTCGATGGGAAGTCCGTGGCAATCCCAGCCCGGCACGTAATTGGCGTCCTTGCCCATCATGGACTGAGACCGGGTGATGACGTCCTTGAGGATCTTGTTCAGGGCGTGCCCGATATGGAGGTGACCGTTGGCGTAAGGCGGGCCGTCATGGAGGACGAATTTCTCGCGGCCCATGGCGGCTTCGCGCATGCGATCGTAGAGACGCATCTCGGCCCAACGCGCCAGCAGCTCCGGCTCGCGCTGCGGCAGTCCCGCCTTCATGGGAAAGTCGGTCTTGGGCAGGAACAGAGTCTCGCTCCAGTCGCGCTCGGCGTGCGTCTCGACGGCTT
>CAYWIA010000055.1:9796-12024 GCA_964458245.1 uncultured Methyloceanibacter sp.
CTTGCGCTTCACGACCCCACGCTTGGCGGTCTTCTTCTTGGAGACGGCCTTCTTGGTCTTGAGCGTCTTCGGCTTGACCGCGCGCCTTGTCTTGCGGGCAGCTTTGCGCGCGCTCTTGGCGGCCGGTTTGCCGCTCTTAGCTTTTCTCACCATGATCCCTGTTTCCGCCCCGAGGCCTCGATTCGATGTGCGAGGCGTTCTAGCAACCGGCCTTACCACAATCCAGTGCCCGGTTGGCGAGCACCGCGCCCAGGGTGAAACGCCGCATGGGATCGTCGGCATCGACCGCCGCCAACACGGCGCGGGCCGTGTCGCAGTCCTTCGCCATCTGGGCAGCAAGCGCCTCCGGTGTGTCGAAAGCGTGATCCGGCCTCAGAAAATCGATGAATTCGACCTCGACCTCGTGGTCGTAGAGGTCGCCGGAGAAGTCGAGCAGGAACGCCTCCAACACGGGCTCGTCGGCGCCGAAGGTGGGGCGGGGCCCCACATAGCCCGCGGCGTGATAGCGCTCGCCGGCGTGATGGACGCGCATGGCGTAGATGCCGTGACGCACATCCTGACCAGGCGCGAGCTTGAAATTCAGGGTCGGAAAGCCGAGCTCCTTGCCGCGCCCCGCACCGTGGCTGACACGGCCCCGCGCGCGCCACCAATAGCCGAGCTGCTCGGCAGCCTCCCGCACCTCGCCTTGCCGCAAGTGCTCGCGGATCGTGCTCGACGAAAAGGTCACGCCGCCTGCAAGCGTCACCGGCGCGACCACGTCCACGCCAAAGCCTTTTGTCTCGCCGATTGCCGCCAAATGCTCCACGGAGCCGGTCCGGCCTTTGCCGTAGGTGAAGTCGTAGCCGACCACCACGTGGCTCGCGCCGAAGCCCTCCCCCACGACCTCGCCGGCGAAGGTGTCCGCCGACAGCGAGGATAAGGCCTGATCGAAGGTGAGCACGAAGGTGACGTCGAGGCCGAGCGCCTCGAGGAGCTCGAGCTTCACCGGCAGCGGCGTCAGCCGGAAAAACGGCTGGCCGGGCGCGAAGAACTCGCGCGGGTGGGGCTCGAAAATGACGGCGCCGGCGCGGCGTCCTTCCTCCGCGGCGATGCGCTTCACCTCATTGAGCACCGCCTGGTGGCCTCGATGGACGCCATCGAAATTGCCGATGGCCAGAACCGCGCCCTTGAGAGCGGGCGGTGTGTCCCGCCAGGAGCGGACGATGTCCATCGGAGATCCTTCGCGTCCTCGGTCTATTGGCTCGCGGGCTTGCGGTCGACCATCATCAGAGCCTCGCCCTCGAGGACGGGCTTCCCGGCGATGGAACAAACGCAGGCGAGCGTGACCCGGCCCTTCTCCGTGTCGACGGCGCTGATCGTGCAGGTCGCCACCACTTCGTCGCCGATATAGACCGGCGCCTTGAACTTCATGGTCTGGGACAGATAGATGCACCCCGGCCCCGGCAGCTTGGTGCCGAGCACGGTGGAGAACAGGGCGCCCGTAAGAAATCCGTGGGCGATGCGCTTCTTGAAGATGGTGCCGGCGGCGAAGTCATCGTCGAGATGGACCGGATTCACGTCCCCGGACAGCGCGGCAAAGGTCCTCACGTCCTCATCGGTGATTTTCTTGGAGACGCTGGCCTCCATGCCGGGAGACAAATCTTCCAAGTAGTAGCCGTGGCCCAGGCTCGTCTGACCGTTCGCGGTGCTCGTCATTGCGCTTTCCCTGCTTGTTTGTCGGTGTGATGAGCTGGGCAAAATAGCGAAGCCATTGCTGCGCTGCAATATCTTGGCGGGCCTAGTCCTGTGAGGAGAAAATCCGACAAATCCGCGATTTAACTCTCCGTTCATGGCCTAACACTTAAATTTACTGCGGTGAATTCTCCCCGTTTCGGGCTGGCCGGGACGGGAACGCATCCTTCGGTGCTTTGAAGACTTGCACATGAGAGCAAGCGGGGCCGAGGGCTGAGGCAGACGGAGGAAGGTTATGGCACTCGATCCCAGCACGCCGGTGCTCGTCGTCGACGACTACAAGACGATGATCCGGATCATTCGGAATCTTTTGAAGCAGCTCGGTTTCGCCAATGTGGATGAGGCGAGCGACGGGACCTCGGCGCTCAACATGATGCGCGAGAAGGATTACGGGCTCATCATCTCCGATTGGAACATGGAGCCCATGACCGGCTACGAGCTGCTGCGCGAGGTGCGCGCCGACGACCGCCTGTCGCGCACGCCTTTCATCATGGTCA
>CAYWIA010000056.1:0-1530 GCA_964458245.1 uncultured Methyloceanibacter sp.
CCGTGGCGCAGGACGGCGGCGACATCACCTTCCAGGGCTATCGCGACGGCGTGGTTTTCCTGCACATGCGCGGCGCCTGCTCCGGCTGCCCGAGCTCGACAGCGACGCTCCGTCACGGCATCGAGAACCTGCTCCGGCACTTCATTCCCGAAGTGCAGGAGGTCCGCCCGATTTGACGGATAAGCTGCCAGACGCTTCCCTCGACCAACTGTTCCGCGACGCGCGCACCTACAACGCGTGGCAAGACAGGGATGTCCCCGACTCACTGCTGCACGAGATCGTCGATCTCCTGAAGCTCGGACCGACGAGCGCGAATTGCAGCCCGGCGCGTTTTCTTTTCGTGAAGTCCCGTGCGGCGAAAGAGAAACTCAAACCGCATCTGTCGGAGGGCAACCGCGAGAAGACGATGAAGGCGCCGGTCTGCGCGATCATCGGCTACGACCTCGATTTCTACGAACACCTGCCCTATCTCTTTCCCCATACCGACGCCAAAAGCTGGTTCGAAGGGAAGCCCAAGAAGATCGAGCAGACCGCGTTCCGCAACGGCACCTTGCAGGGCGCCTATCTCATCATGGCGGCGCGCGCGCTCGGGCTCGACTGCGGCCCCATGTCGGGCTTCGACAACGAGGCGGTCGACAAGGAATTCTTTGCCGACACCAACGTCAAATCGAACTTCCTCTGCAATCTCGGCTTTGGCGACGGTGCAGACTTGAAGCCGCGGGCTCCGCGCTTTCGCTTCGACCAAATCGCGCTCATCGTCTAAGACCCAAGTTATGAACATTCTCGCGCTCGATACGAGCATGGGCGCCTGCTCCGCCGCCGTGCTGCGCGCCACCGATTCCACGCGCCGGCTTCACACGCTGCAGGCCGAGATGGCGCGCGGGCACGCCGAAGCGCTGATGCCCATGGTGGAGGAGGTGCTGGCGGAAGCCGAGATCGACGCGCGCGATCTCGATCTCATCGCGGCGACTACCGGTCCCGGCAGCTTCACGGGCGTGCGCATCGCCATCGCCGCGGCGCGAGGCCTGGCGCTCGTGACGAAGGCGCAGCTTTACGGCACGGACAGTCTCACGGTGATGGCCCGCGCCGCCGGGCTTGCCGGTCTCGAGCCCAAGGGCCCTTTCGCGGTCGCCGTCGATGCCCGGCGCGACATGCTTTATGTCGGGCTCTTCGATGAGACCGGAAGCAAGTTGGAGGGTCCATTGCTGATCGCACCCGATGACACCGCCGATCTCCTGCCCGCTACGCTTCGTGTGATCGTCGGCAACGGCGCGCAGAGTCTTTGCGCGGCAGCCGCAGCGCGCGGCCGCAGAATCGAGAGCGAACTGCCGTCACTTCAACCAAGCGCCGGAGCGCTTGCCGAGATCGCACTTGAACGCGGCGCGGCCTCCGAGCCCGTGCGGCCGCTTTATTTGCGGCCGCCCGACGCCAAACCGCAGGCCCCCGCCCTGGAGCGCCGCTGATGGTCGCGGAGGTCCTCGTCTCTCGGGCTACGCTTTCGGACACCGCTCTCCTGGCGCGGCTCCATGC
>CAYWIA010000056.1:1630-4328 GCA_964458245.1 uncultured Methyloceanibacter sp.
TCCTCGTCTCTCGGGCTACGCTTTCGGACACCGCTCTCCTGGCGCGGCTCCATGCAAGCTGCTTCGACAAAGCATGGGATGAAAAAGCCATGGCCGCGTTCATCGCGGGGCCCGGCATGCTCTGCCTCATCGGCTCTTTGGATGATGCGGGGCCGATGCCTGCCGGCTTTCTGATCGCCCGGCGCGCCGCAGACGAAGCGGAGATTCTCACGCTGGGTGTGGTCCCCGCCTTCCGCCGGCGGAGCATTGCCCGGGCACTTCTGCAACGCGCCGTGGAGGACTTGAGACGAAGCGGCGCCATGCAGCTTTTCCTGGAGGTCGACGAGGGCAACGAGGCCGCGCTCGCGCTTTATCGCGCGCTCGGGGCCGCGCCTGCAGGCCGCCGCCCGGGCTATTACGAGAGCGGCGCGGACGCCTTCATCTTCAGCCTTGCCCTTTCGGACTCACGCTCCGATGATGGGCAATCGCCGATGCGCCACGTCATGACCAGCGATAGCCGGGGATCCATGTCCAACCCAGCGACACGGGAAAGCAGGCTGGAGCGTCTGTGCGCCGATCGGGGCATGCGCATGACCGGCCAGCGGCGAATCATCGCCCGGGTGCTGTCGGAGGCCCATGACCACCCCGACGTGGAGGAGGTCTATCGCCGGGCCAGCGCGCGAGACCCCCGCATCTCGCTCTCCACCGTGTACCGCACCGTGCGCCTGCTGGAAGGCCAAGGCATTGTCGAGCGGCACGATTTCGGCGACGGACGCGCGCGCTACGAGCCGGCCGGCCACGAGCATCACGACCACCTCATCAACGTGAAAACCGGCGAGGTCATCGAGTTCAAGAACGAGGATATCGAGCACCTGCAAGAGCGCGTCGCCAAGGAGCTCGGCTTCCAGCTCATCGGCCACCGGTTGGAGCTGTTCGGCAAGCCGCTCAAGAACGGCAAATAGCGCGCGTTTTTGCCCCGTTTGACTTCCCGCCTCCGCCGGGACAACGTTAACCATCGCTTAAGAACATAAGGGGGTGGCGTAATGGGAAAGCGGATTTTTCTCGCGGGCGCATTGATGTTGCTCACCAGCGTGGCCTTTGCACAGCACGCTATCTCGCTGGAGCCCGAGGCGGCATGGGCGGCGGACGCCACCGCTCCGGCTGCTGACGTCCAGCCCGAGCCGTCCGTCTCGCCGTCAGCCGCATCGCTGCCGCCCAAAGTCGAGGTGACCTTCCCCTCCGAGCACGACCTCTACATCGTGCCCGCGGCGACCCGCGAGGTCTGCACCACGCGCGAACTCGGCTTTGGCGAAATCCAAACCGACTGCCGCATGAAGCCCATTCAGATACGGGCCGAGGATCCGGCGCTGCGCGGGCTGTGCATCACGCGCTATGGGCGGCGGACTTGCTATTGAGCGTTACGGCTCCGGCGGCCGGTTGCTGATCCATGAGAAGCGTGCGTGCATTCCTGGTGCTGGCGACGTTCTTCGCCTTCACCGTCCCGCTGATGCCGCTTCAGTACCTGTTCGTGCGGATGGGCTCGCGCTACGCCCGCACCTTCCCGCATTGGTACCACCGCCAAGTGTGCAGGATCGTCGGCATCCGCCTCAATGTCGAGGGCGAGATCGCCGAAAGCCAAGGCGTGCTGATCGTGTCGAACCACGTCTCCTGGCTCGACATCACCGTGCTGTCGGCGGTGGCGCCGGTCTCCTTCGTCGCCAAGCAGGAGGTCTCGACCTGGCCCTTCGTGAAGTGGCTCGCCAAGCTGCAACGCTCGGTGTTCGTCGACCGCGAGCGGCGCAGCGAAGTCGGCAGCAAGGCGAATGAGATTCTGAACCGGTTGGAGGACGGAGACCACGTGGTGCTGTTCGCCGAAGGCACCTCCAGCGACGGCAATACGGTGGTGCCGTTCCGGACCGCGCTGTTCGCCGCGGCGAAGCCGCTCGAAGGCCGGCCCATGGGATCGAAGGTCTCGGTGCAGACGCTGGCGCTGAGCTATACGAAGCTCTACGGCCTTCCCTTGGGACGGCGCGGCCGCCCGCAAGTCGCCTGGTACGGCGACATGGACATGGCGAGCCATGCCTGGAAGCTGCTGGGCCTCGGTCCGCTCGACGCCAATATCCGCATCGGGCCGCCCGTGCCGCTCGACGACTTTCCCGACCGCAAAGCGCTTGCGCGCTATGCGGAAGAGAAAGTCAGAAGCGACGTCGTCGAGTTGCTACGCGGACGGCCCACGCAACGGACCGCCTAGATGGCGCGGCGCAGCCTGATCGTGTCCATGACCGTCGCCGGCGCGAAGGCCCCATTCGGCAATTGCCGGATGAAGCCCGCCTTGGCGACGTTCATGAGCGTGCCGTGAACCACGCGATCGACGTTCTCGCCGTCCGCGAAATAGCCCTCCTGCACCGAGAGATGGCAGAGATCGTCGATCGTCATGACGCCGATCTCGCTCAACTTGCGGATAAGGAAGTCGGCCAGCGGCGGCTGTTGCGGCTGCTGGGCGGCCATGGCCACCGGCCGGCGCTGCTCCGGCTCCGGTGCTGAGGCGGCCGGTGCCCGGCGATAGACCTGAGGCGCTGCAGGCCTGTGTTCGGGCTCGGGCTCGCGCACGGGCATCGGGCGGCGTGGGGCCTCGGCTTCCGCCACGGGGTGGCGATAGGGCTCCGGCTGCTGCTGAGGCACCGGGCGACGCTGATACTCGGGTTCCGGCGCCGGACGG
>CAYWIA010000056.1:4428-11942 GCA_964458245.1 uncultured Methyloceanibacter sp.
CGGCTGCTGCTGAGGCACCGGGCGACGCTGATACTCGGGTTCCGGCGCCGGACGGCGATGATGCTCCGGCTCCTGTGCCAGGGGCCGCGCTTGCGGCTCGACTTCGGCGGCCGGAGGACGGCGATAGTGCTCCGGCTCCGGGGCTTGTCGGCGCTGCGGCTCAACCTCGGCCGCCGGCTGACGGTGATAGTGCTCCGGCTCCGCAGCTTGTCTGCGCGGCGGCTCGGCCTCGGGCGCCTGTCGGCGGTGCTGCTCCGGCTCCTGTGCCACGGGCCGAGCTTGCGGCTCGACTTCGGCTTGAGGCGCCGGGCGGCGTCGCTCGTCTTGCACCGGGGCGCTCGTCAGCCGCCGGTATTCGCCCTCGATAAGCGTCGTCACGGCTTCGAGCTCGGACTGAAGATCCTCGATCCTCGCCTGATGCTCCCGCTTCAACAGCTCTAAGCGTTTCTCGAATTGCGCTTGCGCCGCGCTGATCTGCTCCTCGAGGAAGCTGGCACGGTCTTGTAAATCCCCGCGAATATCACGCATCGAATGCCCCCTAAATCACTGACCTCAACAGATGACACAGCCGGAAAGGGGGTTTCCGCAGGCACGCAAAGCCCGCCGACCGCCGCCCGGCAAGTACGCAGAACTGTTACGGAAAAGCGCCGGACACAGCCTCAGCATCGGCGCCACTGACCTCATCTTAGCCCTAACCGTCTGCGGAGTCTCGCCTTTGCCGAGTCGCGCGGTTTCCTGGAGCAATCGCCGCGACGCCACCCTGCGTGTGGGCGGCCAGGGAGCAAACTTCCAAGACAACACCAAGACGCTTTTGGAACAAAGACGCTCCACGCTCCCGAACAAGCGGCATCAACTTGTCAAATTTTTGGAGCTACGCGGGCGCTATCGCGGCTTCTTCTGGCGCCGGCGCGGCTTTGGCTTCGTCATCTCTGGCAGGAAGGCCGCGAGCAGGCCGATGGCCGGGAGAAAAGCACAGACGTGGTAGACGAAGGTGATGCTGGTCGCGTCGGCCAGCCGGCCGAGCAGCCAGGCGCCAATGCCGGCGATGCCGAAGGCGAGGCCGAAGAACAGGCCGGCGACCATGCCGACCCGGCCCGGCAGCAGGCTCTGCGCATAGACGATGATGGCGGGATGCGCCGAGGCCAGGATCAGGCCGATGATCACGCTCAGGATCGCCGTTCCCATGAGGCCCACATAGGGCAACGCCAGGGTGAAGGGCAAAACACCGAGAATCGACCACCAGATCACGCGTCGCGTGCCGATGCGATCTCCGATCGGTCCGCCGATGACGGTGCCGGCCGCGACCGAGCCCAAGAATAGGAACAGATAGAGCTGCGCCGTCTGCACCGGCAGGTCGAAGGTGTGGATCAAATAGAAGATGTAGAAGCTCGTGATCGAGACCAAGTAGAAGTGCTTGGAGAAGGTCAGCGTGACCAGCAGCGCAATCGATTTCGCCACCTCGCGGCGGCTCAGTTCGGCGATGGCTGTGCGCTCATCGTGCGACACGCTTGGCAGTTTGAGCGCCTTGCCGTACCAGCCTCCGACCCCGGTGAGCAGGACCATGCCGAGCAGCGCCACCACCGAGAACCAGGCGATCGAGGTCTGCCCGTAAGGGATCACGATGAAGGCCGCGAGCAGCGGCCCAAGCGCGGTGCCGAAATTGCCGCCGACCTGGAACACCGCCTGCGCCGTGCTGTGACGTCCGCCCGACGCAAGACGGGCGACACGCGACGACTCCGGATGGAACACCGACGAGCCCATGCCGATCAGCGCGGCGCCCGCGAGCACCTCCACATAGGTCGAGGCAAAGGCGATCAGAATCAGGCCGAGCAGCGATGAGCCCATGCCGACGACGAGCGAGTATGGGGTGGGGTAGCGGTCGGTGAGATAGCCGACCAGCGGCTGCAGCACCGAGGCGGTGGCCTGGAAGGTGAAGGTGATGAAACCGATCTGGGCGAAGTCGAGCGCGAGGCTCGTCTTGAGCATGGGGTAGATCGCCAGAATAAGCGACTGAATCACATCGTTCAGGAGGTGGCAGATGCTGATGGCCACGAGCACGACGACCGCGGTCTTCGGGGCCGTCCCTTGCGGCGCGTTGCTGTCCGTCTCGCTCGCCATTCCGAGGGGGCCTCATCTCGCGTTGAGCCGGAGACTTGGGACAAATGGGCATCGGAGGGCAAGGGGACATTTCGCACCCGCCCCGCGATGCCGCAGTCGCCGGCGATGCCCTAAAGTGTGCCCTCGCGAACAAACTGAGGTGGCATGCATCCAGTTCTCATCACCGAGCTCCTCGTCTTGGTCGGCGTCGCCAATGCCTTGCCCGTGATTGCCAAGAAGCTCATGGGGACTGCTGGGGATTGGCCTCTCGACGGGAGCATCACCCTCCGAGACGGCAGCCCGCTGTTCGGCCGCTCCAAGACCCTTCGGGGCGTCCTGATCGCGCTCCTTGGAACACCTGTCGTGGCCGTTCTGCTGGGTCTCGGCTGGCAGCTCGGCTTCTTGGTGGCCGCCAGCGCCATGGCCGGAGATCTGTTGTCGAGCTTTATCAAGCGCCGGCTTGGACTTGCGCCAAGCAGTCAGGCGCTCGGGCTCGATCAGATTCCGGAATCGCTTTTCCCGCTGATCGCCGCGCGCTGTCTCGTGCCGCTCAGCTGGGTCGACGTGGCGGTAGGCACGGTAATCTTCGCCATCGCCGAGCTCGTCGTGTCCCGCATTCTCTTCAGGCTCAATCTGCGCGACCGGCCTTATTGATCCTCATTCGAACGCCGGAGTTCGTGAAGGGTGATCTCGGGCGGGCAGTTGAACCGGACCGGCACGACGGAGCTGCCCGCGCCGACTGCGGTGTAGCCGATCATGTTGTGATGGCGCCACGGCCCGGCGCCGAACTTCCGGGGCAGCACGGCGCTCACAGTTATGGGATGCCCACCCGGGAGGCAGATTTGCCCGCCGTGGGTATGGCCGCTGAGCAGAAGATCGAAATCGGCGTGCGCCGCCTGTCGGTAGATCTCCGGCGTATGGGTGACGAGAATCGAGAACTCCTCGTTGGGAATGCTTTCGGCGGCCTTCTCGATATTGTCGACGCGATAGAAGTGCGCGTCGTCGATGCCGGCGAGATGGATGCGCTGCCCGTCGCGTTCGACGATCGCGGCCTCGTTGAGCAGCATCGTCACGCCCATCGACTCCAAGCGCGGCACCATGAGGACCGTGTCGTGATTGCCGAGCACGCCATAGACCGGGCCGGTCAGCGCTGCGCACACGGGCTCCATGAGATCCAGTGACGGTTTGTAGGGTCCCCAAGTCTGTCCCCGATAGTCGCCCGTCAGCACACACAGGTCGTAGCGCAAGTGCCGGACGAGCTCGGCCACACGCGCCATGGCGGCTTCGCTCATGTCGGCGTGCAAATCCGAAATCTGAAGAATGGTGAAGCCGTCGAAGGCCTCGTGCAGTTGCGGCACGTGGATGGGATTTCGACGGACTTGGACTTTCGCGGCGTTGCGCAGACCCCGCCAGTAGAGGCCCGTCGCCATGAGGACCGCGCGAATTGCGGCTTGGCCGATCGGCAGATTCTCGATGTGGAAGAAGTTGATGCCCTGACCGAAGACCTGCGCCTCGTGATCCTTCTCGATGCCGAGGCGCTGGCGGGCGTACCGGCGTCCGAGACGTTTCTCCAACAGGAAGAGTTCTGGTTCGTCTGTCATCGGTCCTTGGCGCGCTCTACGCAACCAGACTTGGGCCAAACCGGCGCCCAAGGGCAAGGGCGGATTTTGGCGGGCGGGCTACCTGCCGCTGGACTTTTGCGGGCCGACAACAGGAAGAATCACCGCCGCGCTTTTGCCAGGAGACCCATGACCTCGCTGTTGGCGGCCCCTCCCATCTCTGCCACAGCACACCTCTCGCCCCGCGCGTGGGCATACTCCTTTAGCGAGGTCAGCATGAAACAGGTTTCCTTGGCGAGCGCGATGGCGGCGGCGGTCTCGATCGCCGTGCTCTGCGCGCCGAACGTTCACGCGGCGACCGACGCCGTGCCGCAACGAAAGCCGGGCTATTGGGAGATCACCACCGTGGCGCCGGTGTCCGGCATGACCAAGACCAAGGTCTGTATCGGCGAGGACGACGACATCATACGGCCCGAGGGCAGCGACTGCACCGAGCCGAAACTGACCCCGCTCAATGAAGGGGTCATCGTCGATGTGGTCTGCACCACCAAGGAGGGCAAGCAGACCATCAGCACGACGTTCACCGGCGATTTCGAGACGCGCTACCACGCTATTCTCAAGACGACCTTCGATCCTCCGCTCGGCGCGATCCGCAATATGGGCGTCAATCTCGACGGCAAATATCTCGGGCCGGACTGCCCGACCGAGGCGGACGCCCCGGAATAAGCGCACGCGATGCAACTATTCGCGGCCGCCTCCGTTGTTCAACAAGGCGTGCGAACGGTTCTCACGAGAGTGCCGCAAACAGCGCATGAATGCGCCAGATTTGGCCGCGCGCCCCGTTCGCCTTAGAGTGGCGGCTTGGTGGAGACGTAAGCCAAGGGCGAAACCTTCAAACTGCGCCGACAAGGCCTTGCCGGCGCCGAGCGAAAGGAATTCCCGATGAAGATGTCCTCAGACGCTATCGAGCAGACGCTGACGCAGTTCGAGGCGGACCCGCTGCCCGACGATCATCCGGCCGTCGAGCAACTCAACAAGATTTTCGGCGATCACACCTATTTCCTCGATCCCAATGGGCTGCACATCGTCGAGACGGCCCAGTCCGCCAACTCTGGCTCGCAGCAGGGCGTGGTGATCAAGCTCGCGAGTTGGAGCGACGAAAGCCGCACCAGCCTCGCGCCGCATCCGCCCGAGCCAACCGATATGGTGATCGAGCTCAAGGCGGCGTGACGCCGGACTTCTTTCTCGAACGCTAGATCCTGATCCAACGCCGGACGGTTCGGCCGTTCCAGCGATGCTGGCACATGTGTTGCAGCGTCATCCGATGGTTTGCGCGGCGCGCACCCCTTCGCGGCTGCGCGGCCGGATGTCATAGCGGATCTTTCAGTCACCGGCCCTGCGAGTGTCCGCGTCTTCATTCCCCGCCGGAATGAAAGGGGGTTGCCGTGGAGATGGCGTTCAAAGAGGGCAAAAAGCACAAGAAAAACAAAAAGAACGGGAAGGCGCCCAAGCACCTGTCGGACGAAGAGTTAGAGGCGGCGGACCTCCAAGTCGGCGACGTCAAAGCCGCGTCCCGGAAGATCAAGACGCAAGTCTACGAGAAGGAACTCGCCCGGCTCCAGGTCGAGCTCGTGAAGATGCAGGAGTGGATCAAGCACGAGAAGCTCCGCGTCGTGGTGATCTTCGAAGGGCGCGACGCGGCTGGAAAAGGCGGCGTTATCAAACGCATAACAGAGAGCCTCAATCCGCGGCTGTGCCGTGTCGTGGCGCTCGGCACGCCGACGGAACGGGAGAAAACCTCCTGGTATTTTCAGCGTTACGTGCCGCATCTGCCGGCGGCCGGCGAAATGGTGCTGTTCGACCGCAGTTGGTACAACCGCGCGGGCGTCGAGCGCGTGATGGGCTTTTGCGGCGACGCCGAGTATCAGGAGTTCTTGCGCAGCTGCCCAGAATTTGAGCGCATGCTGGTGCGCTCTGGCATCATTCTGATCAAGTATTGGTTCTCGGTGAGCGACGCGGAACAGGAGCGGCGCTTCCAAAAGCGCATGAACGACCGTACGCGCAGCTGGAAGCTGAGCCCCATGGACGTGGAATCGCGCTCGCGCTGGGTCGAGTACTCACGGGCCAAGGACACCATGTTCGCGCATACCGACATCAAGCAGGCGCCCTGGTACGTGGTGAAGGCCGACAACAAGAAGTTGGCGCGGCTCAACTGCATCACGCATCTCTTGAGCATGGTCGAGTATGGGGACCTGACGCCGTCGCCGCCAATGCTGCCGCCGCGCCCCAAAGCCGGCGACTATGTGCGTCCGCCAATGGAGGACCAGAACTTCGTGCCGGATTTCTGGTAGTCGCGGATCAAGCGGCCCAGCCCGCCATCTCGGTCTGCTCCGGATAAAACCGCTCGGCCATGCGGCCGACATAGCGTTTGAGATTGTCGCGGCGCTCCACCGCGCTGCGCAGCGGTGTCTCGAAACACGGACACAGCGCGCCGCCGATAAAGGCGAAGCCCGTGGCGTCCAGGCCGGTCGGCTCGCTGCCCATCATGAAGGGCTTGTCGGCGAGAAGGTCGGATGCCGCTTCGAGGGACCGGGTACCGAGGGCGACGATCTCCTCTTCCGAATGACGTCCCATGCCGTGGCCGTGAAGTGCGGCTTTCATCTGGCGCCGCGCCATACGCTGAACGACGAGCCGCATCGGCATTGGCACTCTTTCGAAATAGGCGCGCGGACCTTTGTCGAAATTGTCGTCGTTCACCCAGCGCGCGTGCAGCACGGTCCAATAGGCATGGTCTTCGAGCATCTTTTCGAAGGCCCAGGCCGTGGCGCGCTGCTCCGTGCCGAGACCGCGGTCGAAATCGATGCCGTACTTCTTTTCCAGGTGCCAGCGGATGAAGGTGGAGTCGGCGATCGTCTCGCCGTCGTCGACGATGTAGGGCAGCTTGCCCTTGGGCGCCTTGCTGAAACCTGTGGAGTCCGTCTGGTAGCCGAGGCCGGCCAGCTTGAGCAGCATCTCGGCCTTGGTGACGAATGGGCTCATGTCGGGAAGCCCGAAGGCCGGGCCGAAAGTGTAGAGCGTGATCATCGATGCGCCCTGTTTCCATCGTGATGCGTGCGGCGAGAGATTGTCCGGCCCACTGATGTCAGGAACGTGGCGGGGGCTCGCTCGCCAGAGCCGCTTGTTAGCAACGCGCGAGACGTCGAGCCAATCCTGCGAAGCGCCATAGCGCAAGCGAAGGCGGATGGCGGAGAGAGAGGGATTCGAACCCTCGAGACGGTTACCCGCCTACACGCTTTCCAAGCGTGCGCCTTCGACCACTCGGCCACCTCTCCTGAAGCTCCGGAAGGCGCCACTATCACGAAGCGCCCTGCCCGTTCAAGCAAGCCGTGCCCATACGGTCCGCTCGCCAGGATGTGAAAAACCAGCGTTTGAACGTGATCGAGCAATAGCCTATGTAAGCTGAAACACGCGATTGCCACTCTCGCTCATGCGTTTTGTTCTTCGAATTCTCGGTGTCTGGCTGCTTCTGCTTGCCATGGTCGCCGCCGTCGTCGACGCCACCAAAAGCTTGGCTGGGGGCGGCGCTTGGGTCGTCACGCCCATGGGCGTTCAATGGCGGGAACTGGCGCCCGAAACGCTGAACGTCTCCAAGGCCTGGATCGAGACCAATGCCGGCAAATGGCTATGGGACCCGTTCATCCTGGGGATTTTGAGCGCGCCGACCTGGGTGGTGTTCGGCATTCTCGGCGTATTCCTCTATTGGCTCGGCCAGAAGCGGAAAGAGGTCGAGGTTTACATCAACTAGCGGGGGCGTTCTCGGGGGAGAACCAAAACGGAGATCTCCATGTTCGGCTTCAA
>CAYWIA010000057.1:0-11883 GCA_964458245.1 uncultured Methyloceanibacter sp.
CGCGTCGTCGAGATGCTGTGGGAGGTGGTGCTGGCCGACGGCCAGGTGGACGAGTTCGAGTCGAACTTGGTGTGGCGCGTGGCCGAGCTGATCGGCGTCTCGACGCGCGACCGCGTCACCTTGCGCAAGCAGGTCGAGGCGCGGCTGGCATAGTTGCCCGACATCTCGGGCAAGCCGGGACATGACACAGTCTATGAGGGCGGCTTCGGCCGCCCTTTTTGAGCGTACAGCTTCGCGACTTCAGCAGCTCCGCAAGGCCGCATCATGCAATATGACGGCGACGCCGATCTCGGGACGAGCGCTGCAGGGTCGATCTCAACCTGCGCTGAAATTCGCCAACACGCGGAACTTCCGCGGCTTCCCCCACGTGCCGGGCAACGATTCCATGTTGAGGGTGGCGAGCCGCCGGGACAAGAACGACGGCAAGAAGCTGCAGTAGGGCGCGAGCCTAGTCCGGAATGTCTTCTTCCCTGATTTCCTCGCCGCGCTCCTTCAAGAGCTCGGTCGTGCTCGGCCAGATGCGGTCGAGATAGGCCGATCCTCCCCAGAGCGCGGGGAAGAACCCGATAAACAGGATCAGGTAAAGCAGCGTGTGGGGCTTCATGGCGGAAAGCTATGCCTGCCCGTTCCGCGCTTCAAGCGGCACAATCGTCGCGGGCTAACTCGGCTTGGGGAAGGTGCGGATGTCCTCGGCAGCTTCCGGATATTCCGCGGCGAGTTTCTCCGGATCGCCGAGCTCGACATCGCGCGCCGGATCCACGCCGGGCCACTCGGTCGAGCCGCCCAGGAACCAGCGGCGCTCTCCCGCGATGCGCGCGGTATGAAACGTGCCGCCGGGGATGAAGAACTGCACGCGTTGGCCGCTCAGGATATCGGGGCCGACGACCATGCGCTCGGTCGCGCCATTTTCATACATCAAGCGCAGCTCGAGCGGGTCGCCCAGATAATAGTGGTAGAGCTGGTCGTTCATGATGCGGTGAAGCTTCACCGGCGCTTCCGGCGTCAGCATGAAGAAGAGCGCCGTGCCGAGGGGCCTCCCTTGCGCGAACGGTGCGGGCAGACCGCCCGGCGCGATGTCGAGCGCACTTTTGTAGGTGCGCCGCACGAAGCCGCAGGTCTGGTTCGGCTCGAGTTGCAGAGCTTCGCGGATCTGCTCCGCGGAAAAGTCTTGGGGCATTGCACACTCCAGAGGTCGCTCTCTAACACACCTCGCTTCGCGTCCCTTCGGTCATCGTAACATCGAACAATCGATGCTGCCGGCTTCCCATCATCCTGGGCGGGTTGGGTCTTGCGGCGCTCGGCGCCAAGGTGGACGATGCCGCCGGCAAACCCACCCTGGACAAGTCCGGCCCCCGGAAATAGGCACCGTTCATGCGCCGTTCATTGCCGTTCTCATATGGTTACCCCCAAGAAGGGATAATGGGACTGAGACTGAGATGATCTGTCGGGCGATAAGGCGATTGGCCGTAGCAGGGCTGGCGGCGGTTGCGATGACCGCGGCCGTTCCGCCTGCGCACGCGGACTGCGTGCCGTGGAAGTCCGCCGGCGCAATCATTTCCCAGAACTCGCTGGTCCCGGGCAACGTCATCTACAAGAAGGTCCAGTCCAAGACCGGCGGCAAGGTGATCTCCGCGACCCTCTGCGAAAACGGCAACAAGTTCGTCTATAAGATCGTGGTGCTGGGCAAGAAGGGTGACGTCAAGAACCTGACCGTCGATGCGCGCACGGGCAATTTCTAGGGCGCGCGGGAACACTAGGGAGGATAATCGTTTGAGGCTTCTCGTTGTCGAAGACGATCCGGATCTCAACCGCCAGCTCGTGACCGCGCTCGGCGATGCGGGATACGCCGTCGATACGGCGTTCGACGGCGAGGAAGGGCATTTCCTCGGGGATACCGAGCCTTACGATGCCGTGGTGCTCGATCTCGGCCTGCCGAAGAAGGACGGACTCTCCGTGCTCGAGCAGTGGCGGCGCGACGAACGCAGCATGCCCGTTCTGATCCTCACCGCGCGCGAGCGCTGGAGCGACAAAGTGGCGGGCATGGACGCCGGCGCCGACGACTATGTCGCAAAGCCATTCCACATGGAGGAAGTGCTGGCCCGGCTCCGTGCGCTCCTGCGGCGTTCAGCGGGCCATGCCCGCAACGAGATCGAGTGCGGCCCGCTCGCCCTCGACACCAAGGCGGCGCGCGTCACCGTCGACGGGCAGGCGATCAAGCTCACGTCGCACGAGTATCGCGTGCTCCATTACCTGATGATGCATCGCGAACGCGTCGTCTCGCGTACCGAGCTTGTCGAGCATCTTTACGAGCAGGATTTCGACCGGGATTCCAATACGGTCGAGGTGTTCATCGGGCGCCTGCGCAAGAAACTTCCCGTCGACCTCATCAAGACCGTCCGGGGGCTCGGCTACCGCCTCACGGACAGCGAAGATGGGGCCTAAATCCCTCGCCTTCAGGCTGTTTGCCTCGGCCGCGGCATGGACCCTCGTGGTCATCCCCATCGCCGCCATTCTCCTCATCTCCCTCTACCGCCAGGCCGTCGAACGCAATTTCGACGCGCGCCTCAACGTCTATATGACGAGCCTCGTGGCCGCGAGCACACCGGAGAGCGGAGATTCCCCCCAAGAGCCCGCCAACCTGGGCGATCCCATCTTCGCCATCCCGTTTTCCGGCTGGTACTGGCAGATCAAGCCGCTCAGAGGCGCCAAGCGTCCGCTCTACATTTCGGATTCGCTGCTCGATCAGCAGCTCGAGCTGCCGAGTCAGGATGGCATTTCCCCCGACGAGACCCTGACCCGGCGAAGCTATGCGCCCGGTCCCGACGACCAGAACTTGCGCATCGTCGAGCGTGAAATCAGGCCCGGCGGCGACGATTCAGACGCGTATTCCTACGCGGTCGCCGGCGACGCCGCCGAGATCGACGCCGATCTCGCCGAGTTTACCACCATGCTCATCCTGGCGCTGGCGGTGCTGGGCCTCGGTCTCGTCGCGGCCACGTTCTTCCAGGTTCGGTTCGGGCTGCTTCCCTTGCGCGCCATTCGTCATGACTTAGCGGCGATCCGCTCGGGCGACGCGGAAAGCCTGAAAGGTGAACTGCCCGACGAGATCAGGCCGCTACAGACCGAGCTGAACGCGCTGATCCAGTCGAATCGCGACGTGGTCGAGCGCGCGCGGACCCATGTGGGCAATCTCGCGCACGCCCTGAAAACGCCGCTCAGCGTGATCAGCAACGAAGCGCGGACCCATGAAGGCCCGCTCTCGGACAAAGTTGTGGAGCAGGCGGAGATCATGCGCACGCAGATTACCCATCACCTCGACCGCGCCCGTGTGGCGGCGCGATCAGGCGTCATCGGCGACGTGACCGAGGTCACGCCCGTGATCGAGGCGCTGAAGCGCACGCTCGAACGGATCTACGGCGAGAGGGGCGTCGCGATCGAGGTTTCGACCGGATTGGCGCTCAAGTTCCAAGGCGAGAAGCAGGACTTCGAGGAAATGGCCGGGAATCTCATGGACAATGCCTGCAAATGGGCAAAAGCCGGCGTCGCCGTGAGGGTGGAGCGGGTCCGCGGTGGCGAGACTTTCACCGTCATCGTCGATGACGACGGGCCCGGTCTGACCAAAGCCGAGCGCGAGCGGGCCGTGAAGCGGGGCCAGCGTCTCGACGAAAGCAAGCCTGGATCGGGGCTGGGCCTGTCAATCGTGGCGGATCTCGCTCACCTCTATAAAGGGCACTTCGAGCTCGAACCCTCGCCCAATGGGGGCTTGAGGGCCCGGCTCACCCTTCCCGCCGCTTGAATTTGCCCGCGCCTCGCGATGCAACCTAATTTGGCCAGATTTGTTATTCTTAAGCATTATCAGAGACGCTACACTCCTGGAATGAAACTCTCGCCGGGGACCAGCTGATTAACCTGGGCTGAGGGGGGAAACCGATGAGATTAACGCCAATTTTTGCGATCGCCCTCGTGCCGCTGTTCCTGGCGGCCTGCGGGCCTGGAAACAAGCAGGGCACGGGGACCATTCTCGGCGCCGTGGCCGGCGGTGCGGCGGGTGCCGCGATCGGCGGCAAGGACAACCGCATTCCCGGACTCGCGATCGGAGCCGTGGCCGGCGGCCTTCTCGGCAACGTGATTGGGGCCGATTTGGATGAACGCGACCGCCAGCTGGCGGCGGCGGCCGAATACCGGGCGCTGGAATACGGCCAGGCCGGGCAGGCCACGCCGTGGAACAATCCTTCAAACCAGCATCGCGGCCAGATCGTGCCGGGCAAGCCATACCGTCAGGGCAGCTCCTTCTGCCGACCCTACACGCATACGATCTATATCGGCGGCCAGCCGCAGACCGCGCGTGGCACGGCTTGCCGGGGGCCGGACGGCACCTGGAACCCGGTCGGCTAACCCGCCGCCAAGTTTCATCATTGCGGCAAATTAATCTTCGCGCCCTTCGCGAAACTTGCCCCCGTGGGCGCCATTCCCTATGCCTAGCTTTCGTTTAGCTTCTGAAGGTTAGGGCCCTCGTGCTGCTTTGGGTCATTCTCGCGAGCCTGACGGCGATCGTCCTGTTCGTTTTGCTCCGCCCGCTTGCGGGCAGCGGCGGCAGTGAGCCCGGCCGTGATGCTTTCAACGCCACGGTTTATCGCGACCAACTCGAAGAGATCGAGGCGGACCGCGCGCGGGGGATGATCGGCGAGGCAGAGGCGGAAGCTGCGCGTCTCGAGGTGGCCCGCAGGCTTCTCGCCGCCGACGAGAAGGCGCGTGACAAGTCCGGCGAGGTCAAGAGCGGAGCCCCGGCGCGCATCGCGCTTATCGGCGTGGCGCTTGCCCTGCCGCTCGCCGTGCTTAGCCTCTATCTCCTTTACGGCTCTCCCCGTCTCCCCGATCAACCCTTGACCGCCCGGCTCACCGATCCGGCAGAAGAGAAGAATGTCGGCGCGCTCGTCGCCCGGGTCGAGGCGCGGTTGCGCGCGCATCCCGAGGAAGGCGAAGGCTGGGACGCGATCGCGCCGGTCTATATGGCCGGCCGGCGCTATGGCGACGCCGCGAACGCCTATGGGCAAGCCATCCGGCTGCTCGGGCCTTCGGCGGAGCGGCTGTCGGGCTATGGCCAAGCGCTCGTTCTGGAGAAGGGCGGGCTTGTGAGCGAAGAGGCGCGGCGCGCCCTGGAGCAAGCGCTTGCGCGCGACGAGACGCTGGTCGAGCCGCGCATCCTTCTCGCCATCGCCAAAGAGCAGGACGGCGACTATGAGGCGGCAATCGAAGATTGGCGCGGGCTCATGAACAGAGAAGGCGCCGATGAGCGCTGGCGCACCATGGTCCAGACGCGGATTGCCGATGCGGAAGCGCATCTTTCGGGTGCGCCGCCGCCCGCCGCCAACGCAACGCCGCCGGTGGTGAGCGGTCCGAGCGCGGCGGACGTCGCCGCGGCGCAGACCATGTCGCCGGCCGAGCGTCAAACCATGGTCGAGGGCATGGTGCAAAGACTTGCGGCGCGGCTCGATGCGCAAGGCGACGATCTGGCCGGTTGGCTTCGCCTGGTCCGAGCCTATACGGTACTGGGCCGTGACGATGAGGCGCGTGAAGCGCTTGCCCGCGCCAAGGGTCAGTTCGCCGGAAATACGCAAGCCATCGAGCAGCTCGATGCGCTCGCTGCGGAGCTCGGATTGAAGTCATGACCAGGAAGCAACGCAGAGGGGTTCTGATCGGCACGTGTCTGGCGGTGCTGGGCGTGGCGGTCGGGCTCGTGCTCTACGCCATGCGCGACTCCATCGTGTTCTTCTATGGCCCGAGCGACGTCGCGGGGATGGAGATGGCGCCCGGCCAGCGGTTCCGGCTCGGCGGTCTCGTGGAAGAAGGCAGCGTGGAGCGCGGAACAGGCACCACGGTCCGCTTCGTCGTCACCGATGGGGCGAAGACCCTGCCGGTCACCTATACCGGCGTGCTGCCCGATCTGTTTCGGGAAGGGCAGGGCGTAATCACAGAAGGGATCCTCGAGCCTGACGGCGTGTTCCACGCCGACAACGTGCTCGCCAAGCACGACGAGAATTACATGCCGCCCGAAGTCGCCGCCAAGCTCAAAGAGCAGGGGATGTGGCGCGACGAGACGGAAGCCGATGGCCCGGAATCGAAGGTGAACTGAGGATGATCGCCGAGACAGGCCATTATGCGTTGATCCTGGCGCTGGCCGTCGCCATCGTGCAGATGGTGCTGCCGGTCATCGGCACGCGTTTGCGCGATCCGCAGCTGACCGCGGTTGCCGTTCCGGCGGCGCAAGCCGAGTTCATTCTTATCGGCATCGCCTTCATCGCGCTCACCACCGCTTACGTCACGTCCGACTTCTCGGTGCTGAATGTCTGGCAGAACTCCCACTCCGCGAAGCCGCTGCTCTACAAGATCTCCGGCGTGTGGGGGAACCACGAGGGCTCCATGGTCTTGTGGGTGCTGATCCTCGCGCTGTTCGGCGCGGCGGTGGCGACCTTCGGCACCAACCTGCCGCGCCAGCTTCAGGCCAATGTGCTCGCCGTGCAGGGGTCGATCGCGGTGGCGTTTCTCCTGTTCATCATTTTGACGTCGAACCCCTTCACCCGCCTCGACCCGGCGCCGTTCGACGGGCAGGGGCTCAACCCCGTGCTGCAAGACCCGGCGCTCGCCTTCCACCCGCCGTTTCTCTATGCGGGGTATGTGGGGTTCTCCATGGCGTTCTCGTTCGCCGTCGCCGCGTTGATCGACGGGCGCATCGACGCCGCTTGGGCGCGCTGGGTGCGGCCTTGGACTCTCGCCGCCTGGATGTGCCTCACGCTCGGCATCGCCATGGGCTCGTGGTGGGCCTATTACGAGCTCGGCTGGGGTGGCTTCTGGTTCTGGGATCCGGTCGAAAACGCCTCCTTCATGCCGTGGCTCGCAGGCACGGCGCTGCTGCACTCGGCGCTGGTCATGGAGAAGCGGGACGCGCTGAAGGTGTGGACCATCCTGCTCGCGATCATCACGTTCTCCTTGAGCCTGATGGGCACTTTCTTGGTGCGCTCCGGCGTGCTGACTTCGGTCCATGCCTTCGCCGTCGATCCGGAACGCGGCGTATTCATCCTGGGCATCATGGCCGTGTTCATCGGCGGGGCCTTCGCGCTGTTCGCCTGGCGCGCGCCGCTTCTGTCGCAAGGCGGGCTGTTCGCGCCGATCAGCCGCGAGGGCAGTCTCGTTCTCAACAATCTTCTGCTCACGGTGGCCTGCGCGGCGGTCCTTGTCGGCACGCTCTACCCGCTGGCGCTCGAAGCCGTCACCGGCGAGAAGATCTCGGTCGGCGCCCCGTTCTTCAATCTCACTTTCGTGCCGCTGATCGTGCCGCTCCTGATTGCCGTGCCGTTCGGGCCGCTGCTTGCCTGGAAACGCGGCGATCTGTATGCGGCCGCCCAGCGGCTCATGGTGGCGGCTATTGTCAGCCTCGGCGTGATGATCGTCACGCTTGCCATCTATCAAAAGGGTCCGTGGCTCGCGCCGCTCGGCATCGGACTGGGCGTCTGGCTGTTGATGGGTGCGGCGACCGAAATCGCGACCCGGGTGAAGCTGTTCGATGCCTCAAGCACCGAAAGCTGGCGCCGGGCGCGCAACCTGCCACGCGCCGCTTACGGCAGTGCGCTTGCCCATGCAGGCGTCGGCCTCATGGTCATAGGGCTGGTGGGCACCACCGCCTGGCGGACCGAGCGTATCGAGGCCCTCTCGCCCGGCGGCACGGTCGACATCGCCGGCTACCAGCTAAAATTCGAAGGCGTGGCGCCGCGGCAAGGACCGAACTATCAAGAGCGGGTCGCCGTGTTCGAGGTGACGCGCAACGGCCATCCCGTGACCGAGCTCAAGCCGTCGAAGCGTGCCTTCGCCGTGGAGAAGAGTGCGACCACGGAGGCCGGCATTCACAATAGTTGGCGCGGCGATCTCTACGTTGTGCTCGGCGACGAGTTGAAGGACGGTGCCTACAGCATCCGGGTCTATTTCAATCCAATGGTCCGCCTCATCTGGCTCGGCGCCTTGGTGATGTTCTTCGGCGGCGGCGTATCCTTGTCCGACCGGCGCTTGCGGGTGGGCGCTCCAAAACGGGCAAAGCCGAAATCGAAGACGGCCACGGCAGCGGCGGAATGACGATGACTTTCCGCCGGTTGATCCTCGCTCTTCTCCTCGCCTTGGTCACTGGGACCAGTTTTGTGGGTAGCGCGCTGGCGGTACAGCCGGACGAAGTGCTGGACGACCCTGCGCTCGAGGCCCGGGCGCGCGATTTGTCTGCGGGCCTGCGCTGTCTCGTCTGCCAGAACCAATCGATTGACGATTCCGATGCCCCGCTCGCCAAGGATTTGCGCGTGCTCGTGCGCGAGCGTCTCAAGGCCGGCGATTCGGACAAGGAAATCATCGAGTTTGTGGTGGCCCGCTACGGCGAGTTCGTGCTGCTGAAGCCGCGTTTCACCCCGCACACCTGGCTGCTATGGCTCGCCACGCCGCTGGTCTTGCTGGCCGCGCTCGCGGCCATCGTTCTCGCCTACCGCCGCCGAAAGGTGGCTGCGGAAGGCCCTAAACCCTTGAGTACGAACGAAAAGCGGCGTCTCCAGCGGCTTGTCGGCGAAGGCTAGACCCCGGGAGGCTCGGGGCTGGCACTGCCTTCAAAACCAGGCGGTTCCGGCACTCAACCTTACTGAAATTTAATGCCGCCGAAACCGCGGCGTAATTGGTGAACCCCTATATTTCGATCGTGCACGTTTGCCCCGTGTTTCGGCGGAGCAACACAGGATCAACGGGATTTTTTTTCTTTCTCAGGAGAGAGGTAACCAATGACAACTGACCAGAGCCCCGCTGCGAAAGAGAGCCCGCGGTTGCGGAAGCTGACCCGCAAGCCCGCGCTCCTCGCCGCCGCCCTGATCGCCACCGGCGCATTGGGGGTGACGCTCGGCTCGGGCATGCCCTTTGCAGTGGCCGAGACCGCCCAGACACCGCAGACCATCGAGACGCCCTTTGGGCGTGCACCGCTGACCTTCGCCGATCTGGTGTCCAAGGTGAGCCCCGCCGTGGTCAGCATCAACGTCAAGGGCGACGTCAAGATGGCCGAGAACGACGGCATGCCGATTCCCGGCATGCCCGACCTGCCGGAAGACAACCCGCTCTACGATTTCTTCAAGCAGTTCCGTAAGGGCATGCCGCAGGGACCCTCCGCGCCGACGCCAAGCCTGGCGCAAGGCTCCGGCTTCTTTGTGTCCGAAGACGGCTACTTGGTGACGAACAACCACGTGGTCGAGGACGCCAACGACATCTCGGTGACCATGGAGGATGGTGAAAAGTTCGAGGCCAAGCTGATCGGAACCGATCCGCGCACCGACCTCGCGCTCCTAAAGGTGACCGAGAAGACCAGCAAGAAGTTTCCCTTCGTGAAGTTCTCGGACAAGGATCCGCGCGTCGGCGACTGGGTGCTTGCGGTGGGTAATCCGTTCGGCCTCGGCGGTACGGTGACGGCCGGCATCATCTCGGCGCACAACCGTGACATCGGCTCCGGTCCTTACGACTATCTGCAGATCGACGCCGCGGTGAACCGAGGCAATTCGGGCGGTCCGACCTTCAATCTCGACGGTGAGGTGATCGGTGTGAACACCGCCATCTTCTCTCCGTCCGGCGGCAATGTCGGTATTGCGTTTGCCGTCCCGGCCGCGCTCGTGAAGCAGGTCGTGACCGAGCTCCAGAGCGACGGCAGCGTCGATCGTGGCTGGCTTGGTGTCGTCATTCAGAACGTCAATGACGACATCGCCGACTCCATCGGTCTGAAGGAGCCCAAGGGCGCCATGATCACCAAGGTGACCGAAGATGGCCCGGCGTCCAAGGAGGACATCAAGGCCGGCGACGTCATCGTCGAGGTGAATGGCGAAGAAGTCGAAGATTCCCGTGATCTTGCTCGCAAGATCGCCGAACTCGACCCTGACACCGAGGTTAAGCTGTCTATCGTCCGTTACGGCGACAAGCGCGAAGTCGGCATGATGCTCGGCTCCTTCCCCAGCGCCAAGAAATTGGCCGCGCTCGAGAAGGACGAGCCCGCCGACCAGGGCGAGCAAATGGAAGATCTCGGCCTGTCGCTTGCGCCCGCGGGGAGAATCCCAGGCGCCGGCGAGGAGGGTGTCGTCATCACCGAGGTCGATCCTTCGAGCGATGCCGCAGACAAGGGCCTCAAGCCAGGCGACATCATCCTGCAAGTGGCGGGCGTCGATGTCTCCGCACCGGGCGACGTCTCCACGGGCATCAAGAAGGCCATGGCCGGCGCCAAAGACGGCAAGGACACGATCAAGGTCCTGATGCAAGTCAAGACCGGGGATCAAACGCGCTTCGTGGCGCTTTCACTGAAGAAGGCTTAATACAGCCTTCTTTAGCCGGAGGGCGGCGCGGTTTCCCCCCGATCGCGCCGCCCACCTCTTTCCCGCAAATCAGCAGCGTGCCAGGGAGGCCCGTGACATGCGCGTTCTGGTGATCGAGGACGATCAGGAGACCGCGGCGTTCCTCAAGCGGGCCCTCAAGGAGTCGGGTCATGTCGCCGAGTACGCCGCCGATGGTCAAGCGGGGCTCCATCTGGCCAGGACCAACGCCTACGACGTTCTGATCGTCGACCGCATGCTCCCCAAATGCGACGGCCTTGGCGTCATCAAGGCCCTGCGCTCCGAGGAAATTCGCACCCCGGCGCTGATCCTTTCTGCGCTCGGTGAAGTCGATGATCGGGTCAAGGGCTTGCGCGCCGGCGGCGACGACTATCTCACCAAGCCCTATGCATTCAGCGAGCTCCTCGCGCGCATCGAGGTGCTTGCCCGCCGCACCTCGCCCGAGGAAGGCTCGACCCGGCTGGTCGTGGGCGATCTGGTGCTCGACCGGCTGTCTCACAAGGTGACGCGCGCCGGCGAGGCGATTATGTTGCAGCCGCGCGAGTTTCGCCTGCTCGAATATCTGATGAAGCACGCAGGGCAGGTGGTGACGCGCACGATGCTGCTGGAAAATGTGTGGGACTACCACTTCGATCCGCAGACCAATGTCATCGATGTCCACATCTCGCGTCTCCGCTCCAAGATCGACAAGAGCTTTGGAGACCCGCTCCTGCACACGGTCCGCGGCGCCGGTTACACCATCCGTGACAGCGCTCACTAAGCTCTTCCGAACTACCACCTTCCGCTTGTCGCTGACTTATCTTGCGCTGTTCAGCGTCGCTGCGATCGTTGCCATCGCATACATCTATTGGAACACGACGGTCCTGCTGTCGCGGCAGCTCAATCAGACCATCGATGCAGAGCTAAAGGGGCTTGCCGAGCAATATCGCGCCGGCGGGCTCGATCAACTCGTGCGCATCGTCGCCGAGCGAAGCCGCACACCGGGCAACAGCCTTTATCTCGTCGCCGACAAGGACGGGAAACAGCTCGCCGGAAATTTGAGCGCGGTGTCGCCGCAGCTCTGGGACAGTCTCGGCCCAGTGGAGTTTTTCTATAGCCGACCGGCGCCCGGTGGTGTGGAGCGCAGGTTGGCGTTCGCCAACGTATTTCGGCTGCCGGGCGGTTACAGGCTGATCGTCGGACGCGACATCGAAGACAGACGGGAGCTCTCGCGCTTGATCCGCAGCACGATGTTGTGGGGGCTTGGCGTAATGGCGCTGGTTGGGATCGGCGGCGGCTATTGGGTGAGCCGCCGGCTCCTCGCGCGCATCGACAATCTTTCGGCGACGACACGCACGATCATGGCGGGCGATCTCAGCCGGAGGCTGCCGGTGAGCGGGTCCGGCGACGAGCTCGATCGCCTGTCGCAGAGCCTCAACTTGATGCTGAGCCGCATCGAGCAGCTCATGGCGGGCTTGCGCGAGGTATCGGACAATATCGCGCACGACTTGAAGACGCC
>CAYWIA010000058.1:0-11583 GCA_964458245.1 uncultured Methyloceanibacter sp.
AGCCCGCAAGGCGCGGTGCTCAACGAGCTTTCCGACGTGATCGCCGACGCCGCGCTTTATCTTCCGTTCGCGCTTATTTCGGGCGTGAATGCGCCCCTCGTCGTCCTGGTCGTCGTGACCGGGATCGTCGCCGAGATGACCGGCGCGCTGGGACCGTTGATCAAGGCGCCGCGCCGCTATGATGGGCCGTTCGGCAAGAGCGACCGCGCGCTCGGCTTCGGACTGCTCGCAGTGTTGCTCGGCCTTGGGCTCGCGCCCGGCCTTTGGACCAGCATCTATCTCGGCCTTCTGTTGGCGCTGTCGGCCTACACGGTGATCAATCGCGCCCGCCGAATCGTTGCCGAGGCCAGGGCATGACCGAAATCCTTGGACTGCCGACGCACGTGGTCTATGCCACGGCCGGCGTGTGGGCACTGCTGATCGCCGCGACAGTTCTCGTGCTCGTCCTGCGCTGGCGCAAGCCCGGCCATTATGACGAGTTGGTGAGCCGCACCGCCTCGTGGTGGTGGATGATCGGCGCCTTCACTTTCGCCATCGCGGTCGGCGAGACGGTGGCCATCGTCTTCCTCGCCTTCATCTCGTACCTGGCGCTGAAAGAATATCTTTCGCTGATCCCGACGCGGCGCATCGACCGCGGGCTCTTGCTGTTCGCCTATCTCGCCATTCCCATCCAGTATTATTGGGCGGCCATCGACTGGTACAACATGTTCCTCGTGTTCGTGCCGGTGTGGCTGTTCCTGTTCTTTCCGGCGCTCATGGCGCTGCGGGGGGAGACGCGCGGCTTCCTAAGCGCCGTCGGGACGCTGTCCTGGGGACTGATGCTCACCGTGTTCTGCTTGAGCCACATGGCCATGCTGCTCGTCTCGGGCGAGGTGCATAATCCGGTGGCCGGCGGCGTCGGGCTCTTGTTCTTTCTCGTCGTGCTGACGCAATTCAACGACGTTGCGCAATACACCTGGGGGAAGCTCTTGGGGCGCCACAAGGTGACGCCGCAAGTGAGCCCGAAGAAGACCTGGGAGGGTCTCGTCGGCGGGGTGCTGACCACGGTGGCTTTGGCCGCGGTCATCGGGCCGTATCTCACGCCCATGGATGTGCTGTGGTCGGCGCTGGCCGGCCTCGTGCTCGGTGTCGCCGGCTTCCTCGGCGATATCACCATCTCCGGCATGAAGCGCGACCTCGGCGTGAAGGATACCGGCGGGCTGATCCCCGGCCATGGCGGCATTCTCGATCGCGTCGACAGCCTCACCTATGCGGCGCCCGCCTTCTTCCATTTCTTCCGCTACTTCTTCACGCCATGAGATCCGCCCCATGAGCAAGAACCCGCTCATCAGGCTGATGCGCTTTCTATTCTTCGCGGTCGTGGTGCGCGCGGTGATCCTGGTGGCGCTCGGCCTCGCCGTGCGGCATCGCGAGCGTTTGCCGAAGGACGGACCCGCGGTGCTCGCCGCCAACCACAATTCCAATCTCGATGCGCTGGCGCTGATGTCGCTGATGCCGCTTAAACTCCTGCCGAAGCTTCGGCCGGTGGCGGCGGTGGACTATTTCTTCACAAGCAAGGCGCGCGGCTGGTTCGTCACCCATATCGTCGGCATCATTCCGGTGGTGCGCGGCAGCGCGCGCAAAGGCGTGAACCCGCTTGCCGCCTGCGAAGAGGCGCTCGACCGGGGCGAAATCCTGGTGCTGTTCCCGGAAGGCTCGCGCGGCGATCCGGAGAAGCTCGGCCGCCTCAAGACGGGCATCGGGCATTTGGCCTGCGCCCGGCCCGACGTGCCCGTCATTCCCGTCTATATGCACGGGCTCGGCAAGGCACTGCCCAAGGGCTCGTCGCTGCTCGTGCCGTTCAACTGCACGGTCAATGTGGGCGAACCGCTCCACGGGACAGGCAGCTACCACGCGTTCATGAAGGCGTTCGAGGCGCGGATCGCCGCGCTCGCCGCGGAGGAGAAAGTGCCTGACTGGGACTAGGCGCCTCCACACTTGACCCTTCGCCACGATTCGACCAACCGTTCCAGGCAGATTCGCCGCCGAAGGAGACCCTCTCTCTTGCCCCGCTTCGGAATTGCAGTGCTGCTGGCGACGTCGATTCTGCTGGCGCCCCTCGGCGCCACGGCCAGAGAGGATCTGGGCCGCATTGCCATCATCGACACCTCCCACAACGTGACGCCCCACCTGCCGCAGCTGCGCGCCGCGGGCGTCAAGGTGATCGGCCGCTATCTCGGCCGCTGCGCGCAATGGAGGGGCAAGCGGCTCATCGACAACGGCCGCGCAGGCCAACCTGGAAGCGAGATCGACGCGATCCTCGACCACGGCTTCGCGGTGCTGTCGATCTACCAATATCTCTCGAGCAGCAAATACAAGTTCGAGGGCAAGAGCTTCGACAGCAAGGGCAAGCTGTTCACCCTCAAGGACGCCAACTGCGCGAGGCCGGCCAACCCGCCGCATTCGACGAAGACCGAAGCGGAGCTCGATTCACGCGCCGCGGTGGCGCAGGCGCGCGCGCTTGGTCAGCCGGCCAACACCGCGATCTATTTCGGCGTCGATTTCAACTTCGATCGCAGCGACACGGCGACGGCCAAGAAGATGGTCGAGTATTTCGCCGTGGTGAACCGCAATCTGCGTGAGGCCGGCTATCTGGTCGGTGCTTACGGCAGCGGTGACGCGCTCATGTTGCTCCAGCGCCAACGGCTGATCCACTTCACCTGGCTTTCCGCATCGCGATCGTTCGGGGGATCGTCGGCCTTCCACAATTCCGGGCAGTGGCATCTGTTTCAGAACTGGACCGACACCACGTGGTTCGCGCGCAAGACGGGCGGCAAGTGCCGTGGCGGGCTCCCGCTCGATACCGACATTCAGAATGCCGCCTTCGCCGGCCAGTCGATCGGCTTCTGGACCCGTGCCGGACCGTATGCGGTGCCCAAGGCGCGGACCGAGGCGATCTACAATCAGCGGCGCTTCGCCTGCAACGGCCATGCGCTGATCCGGGCCACGGGCGCGCTCCCGCCGGGGCCGCTGGCGAGTACCGATCATTGCGGCAGGCCCTATACGCGTTGCGAGCCGGGACTCACGAAGGGCGTCGTGGCGCAGATCTGCTACGCCAATACGGCGCGCATCGGCGAGCACAACGGCGTGCTGGTTCGCGTGGACTATGACGACGACGGCGCCTTCGACGGCTGGACGATGATCGACAACCTCTCGCGGTCGTTCTCCACGAAGCCGCACTACATCAAGGATCAGGCGGCGCGGCGGAGCGCGGTGTGTCCGTGAACGGTCAGCGGCCGAACGGACTTCCCATTTCCACGAGCGCGAGGATGAGTGCGGCGCAAGCAAGAAACGCGCTGATCGTGCGGACATGGTTCCACAGGGACCACGACGCCTGGAACCGTTTCCACAGATCGCGAGCGTGCTTTGTGTCTGGTGCAACCGCGATCAGTTCTCTGTTGAACGGCACATTGCGCATCATGGTGACCGCGAATGTGCCCACGAGGAACAACAGCGTGCCGGCCAGCAGATAGCAGGAGCCCGGCGCGCCCCAATGCAGCAGCGCGCTGCAGGCAAGAGCGGCGCACAGCGCGGCGGTGCCGAAAAACAAGATCAGAAAAACAGGCCATTTGATCGCGACGGTGATGGCCTGCATGGCGACGATGCCGCGTTCCGCCGATAGGCCGCCCAACGCCCTCATCAGGAAAGCCGAGAAGGCGAAGAAATTTCCGGCGAGCAGCGCCGTCCCCAGCGCCGCCAGAAACGTCACCACGAAAATGAATTCGTCCATTCCCCGCCCGTCCCCCTATTGCGTGGAGCCTACCACGCGGGACTTGTGCATTTGACCCCTTTGGGATTGGCCTTGGTGATCTTGCCGGGCATGGGCTCGGGTTTAGGCTCGGGCTTGGCCTCGTTCGCAGTCTCAGATTCAGACTTGGGAGGTTCGGCTTCGGTCTGGGTTTCGGCTTCCGCCTCGGGGTTGGGTTTGGGCGGGACTTCGATCTCCCAGGCGCGGCGCACCTCGGTCCACCATTCCTTGTCCTCCAGCCCGCGGGTCTCGGCCACGAAGCGCAACGTGAAGTCCTCGCCCTGCATGCAAGAGGTGGAAATCACGTAGCCCTTCCACGGCTTGGAGATGATCAAGGCGTCGGTGACCACGTAGTCCTTGTTCGACACCTTGCTGGTGACCACCAAGGAGGTGCCGTCCTCGCGCTGATACTGATTCACATAAACAGGCGGCGAGACAAGACCGCCACCGAAATTGGTCCAGCCTTCGATCTCGAGCTCGCCCGCATAGGACTTGCCCAACAGGCTTTTGACGAGGCTCTCATCCGGGTCCTCATCCTCCGCCACGGTCTCCTCATCGACCGGCGCCTCCGGCTCGGCACGCGCCGGGTCTGTGACGAGCAGGCCGGCGAGGCAAGCCACCGCCAAGGACGTCAAAATGGTATGGTACATGGGCTCTTCCCTCGACCCGGTTGTCCGTCAAGCGGCCCAAGTCTATTCACAATCGCGGCGAAATTCGTCCCTAAACCCGGTCCCCATGTCCCGGTCCATGTCTTCCCGATTTTCTCCAGCATTCGCGCTCAAGGCGCTGCTCGCTCTGTCCCTGACGGTCTGCGTGGCCGTGCCCGCGCCTTACGCCGCGCCCATCCCGGCCGGCTGCGGCAGCAAGCGTCTGGACCGCATGGTCGGGCAGATGATTCTGGTCGGCTTCCCCGGCAGCGACGAGGACGATGCCGGGGTGAAGGCCGTCCGCGCGCAGCTGAACAAGGGCACGATCGGCGGCGTGGTGCTGTTCCCTGAGAACATCCACCGGCGCGAGCAGCTGAAGCACCTCATTGCCTTCCTGCGCAACGCGCATTCCAACCCGCGGCCGTTCATCGCCGTGGATCAGGAAGGCGGCAAAGTTCAGCGGCTCAATCCGTGGAACGGGTTCAAATGGTTTCCGTCCGCCGCGAAAGTGGCCCGCGATCCGAGCTATGCCTCGCCGGAGGCAGCGATGCAGCTCTACGGCGAGATGGCGGCGGAACTCGCAGATGTGGGCTTCAACATGAATCTCGGCCCCGTGGTCGATCTCAACACCAATCCGGGCAATCCGGTGATCGGCGCGCGGGGCCGCAGCTTCGGCGCGGACCCCGATGCCGTCACTTCGCTCGCCGCATCGTTCATCAAGGCGCATCGCGCCGCGAACATCGTCACCGTGGCCAAGCATTTCCCGGGTCACGGGTCGAGCGTGGCGGACAGCCACAAGCGCCTGGCGGATGTCTCGCAGACTTGGCGCGAAATGGAGCTCGAGCCCTATCGCCGTCTCGCCGAGGACGGACTGCTCGATGCGGTGATGATCGGGCACCTCTATCATCCGCGCTTCAGCGATCTGGAGGACTTGCCCGCGTCACTCTCCGCCAAGACCCCGCGCGCGCTCCGCAATACGCGTTGGTTCGATTTCGGTGGCGTCATCATGAGCGACGATATGGAGATGGGCGCGGTACGAGACGCCTTCACGCCGGAGGAATTGGCGGTGAAGGCTGTCAAAGCCGGCACCGACATTGTCGTGTTCTCCAACGTGCAGGCGGAGGAGCCGCAGCTCGGGGTGCGGATTCATCGCGCGCTGGTCGAGGCGGTGTGTGACGGACGACTCTCGCGCAGCCGCATCACGGACGCCTACGACCGGATCATGAACCTTAAGCAACGCCTGGAGCGCAAAGAACTGGCCGCGACGGAGTGAGAGTCAGTGATAGGTGTCGTGCTCGGTCGCATCCCACAGCACATAATAGGAATACGCCGTGTAGCCCAGAATGATGGGCAAGAGCGGGATCGCGCCATACAGCATAAAGAGCTGCGACTTTGGGGCGGCCGCCGCCTCCCAGATCGTGATGTCCGGCGGGATGATATACGGGAACAGGCTGACCGCGAGCCCCGTGTAGCAGAGCATGAAGATCAGAATGCCCCACAGGAAGGGCGCAAAGCGCTGGCGCTTGGCGATGCCGCGCCATAGGCCGATGACGGCGGCTGCGGTGAGCAGCGGCACCGGCGAGAACATCACGAGGTTGCCCGGCGAGAACCAGCGGTCGGCGATCTCTGGATGCAGCAGCGGTGTCCACAGGCTGAACACGGCGATGAAAACGGCAACGGCGATCAGCGCGTAGCGCGCGACGCCATAGGCCCATTCGCGCAACGCTTCGTCGGCCTTCATGATCAACCAGCCTGCCGAGAGCAGCACGTAGCCGGAGAGCACGGCGACGGCGGTGACGATGGAGAACGCGCTCAGCCAGTCGAAGGGACCGCCCGCGAACTGATTATTCTCCACGGTGAAGCCTCTCACGAAGGCGCCGATGATCACGCCCTGCATCAAGGCCGCGACGATCGAGCCGCCGGCGAAGGCAAGATCCCAGCCCCAGCGATACCGGCTCGACTTGAAGCGGAACTCGAAGGCGACGCCGCGCAGGATCAGTCCCATCAGCATGAGGAAGATCGGAATGTAGAGCGCCGGCAGCATGGTGGCGTAGGCGAGGGGGAAGGCAGCGAGCAGGCCGCCGCCGCCGAGCACCAGCCAAGTCTCGTTGCCGTCCCAGAACGGCGAGACCGAGGCCATCATGGCGTCGCGGTCGCGGTCCGACGGGGCGATGGGAAACAGGACGCCGAGACCGAGGTCGTAGCCGCCGAGCAGCACGTAGAGGAACACGGCGAGCGCCAGGATCGAGGCCCATACGAGGGGCAAGAAGATCGGCAAAAGCTGCGCCATATCCAGGTTGGAGGCGATCATGGTGCACCGCCCGCGGCCATGGGCCGCCGCGAAGGATCGCCTTCGCCTGCGTCAGGCAACGGCGGTATCTCCCCCGGTCCGCGGCGAACGAGTTGCGCAATGTAGTAGATGCCGGCGCCGAAGATGATGCCGTAAACGACGAAGAACAGCAAAAGCGTGATCAAGACGCTGCCTCCCGGCACCGGCGACACGGCGTCGGCGGTGCGCAAGACATTGTAGACGACCCAAGGTTGGCGGCCGACCTCGGCCACGAACCAGCCGGCGAGGACCGCGATGAAGCCGATCGGAAAGGACCAGGCCATGGCCTGCAAGTACCAGCGCGTGGTGTAGAGCCGGCCCATCAGCCAGAGCACTGCGCCGGTGATGCCGAGGGCGATCATGAGGAAACCGATGCCCACCATGATGCGGAAGGCAAAGAAGGGAATGATTGGGTTCGGCCTGTCATCTGGCGGAAAAGATTTCAAGCCGCGCACCTCGCCGTCCCATTCGTGAGTGAGGACGAAGCTGCCGAGTTTCGGAATGGCAATTTCGTAAAGATTGCTTTGGGTCTCGGTGTCCGGCCAGGCGAAGAGCACGAGTGGCGCGCCGCGCCGCGTTTCCCAATGAGCCTCGATCGCGGCGATCTTGGCGGGCTGATATTCGCGGGTGTTCAGACCGTGCATGTCGCCGATCACGAGTTGGAGCGGCGCGAGCCAGACGATGAGGCTAAGCGCCATGCCCAACATGACGCGCCCGTGGGACACGCACCTGTCGCGCAAAATGTACCAGGCGCCGATGCCCCCGACGACGAAGGCGGTGGTCAGGTAGGCGGCGGCCACCATGTGGGTGAAGCGGTAGGGGAAGGACGGGTTGAAGATCACCTGCCACCAGTCGGCGACATGCAGCACGCCTTCGGAGTCCACGGTGAAGCCCTGGGGCGTCTGCATCCAGCTATTGGCCGACAGAATCCAGAAGGCGGAAATTGCGGTGCCCAGCGCCACCATGCAGGTTGCGAAAAAATGCACCGCTTTGGGCACGCGCTCGCGGCCGAAAAGCATGATGCCGAGAAAGCCGGCCTCCAAGAAGAAGGCGGTTAGCACCTCGTAGGACAAAAGCGGGCCGATGACATTGCCGCCGCGGCGCGACAGCTCGCTCCAATTCGTACCGAACTCGTAGGACATGACGACGCCCGAGACCACGCCCATGCCGAAGGAAATGGCGAAGATCTTGATCCAATGGCGGGAGATGTCGGCGTAGATCTGCTTGCCGGTCTTGAGCCACAGCGCCTCGAGCACCACGAGCCAGGCCGCCAGGCCGATGGTGAAGGACGGAAAGATGATGTGGAAGGAGATCGTAAAGGCGAATTGGATTCGCGAGAGAAGTAGCGGGTCGAGTTCGGAGAACATCCTACGTTTCCCACCTGCCCAGTCGAAGGCCGCCTTCCATGGCGACTCATCACGTTGCCGGCAGACTAGCCCAGGTTGCGCCTCGAACCTAGGCGCCGGATCGGCGCGTCTCCAATTGGCCGCTCGACAAGGCCCTGGGCGACATTGACAAAGATCGGGCTCGTGGCGCCTGAGTCGAGCGATCAAACAGCGGGCGGTGTCTGGACATGGATAAGACCGGTGCGGCGTTGGTCGAGCTTGGCAGGTTGCTGAAGACGCGCGGCTACCGGTTCGTGACCGTGACGCCCGCGACCCACGAACGCGTTCTCGCCCGGGGCGGCGAGGCCGCGAGGCTGGAGGACGTGTTTGGCTGGAATTTGCCATTCACGTCCGGGCTGCTTGGCGAGGCGATGATGAATGTCATGGCGGAAGTTGGCTGCCTGGCTGAAGAGCAGGGGCGCTATCGGGCGCGGCTTCGCTTCGCCACTGCCGGGGATCACCTGTTCGCCCATTCCGGCTATCCGACGGTCGCTCAGGACGCGGTGTTCTTCGGGCCGGACACCTACCGCTTCCTAAGACTGCTCGACGGCGCGATCAGCGATCTCGCCGCGCAGAAACCCGTCCGGCTTGTCGATATTGGCTGCGGCAGCGGGGCGGGCGGCATCCATGCCGCCCGCCTGCTTCCGTCGCAAAGTGAGATCATCCTTGCGGACATCAACCAAAGTGCTCTCCAATTCGCGGAGGCCAACGCCGCGCTCGCGGGCCTCACCGGCGCAACAACGGTTCTGAGCGATGTCCTGAGCGGGGTCGACGGCGGGCCGGACGTGGTGATCGCCAACCCGCCATATCTCCTGGACGAAGAGGAGCGGCTTTACCGGCACGGGGGCGGGCCGCTCGGCATCGCGCTCGCTGGGCGGATCGTCGCCGAGGCCCTGCACCGGCTGAAGCCCGGGGGGCGCCTCGTTCTCTATACCGGCACACCGATCGTGGCCGGGACAGACCCGTTTTTTCAAAGCATTCAGGGGCTACTGCAACTTCGGGCGGCCCAGTTTCGTTATGAGGAGATCGATCCCGACGTGTTCGGCGAGGAACTCGAGAAGCCTGCCTATGGCAAGGCGGATCGGATCGCCGCCGTCGGTCTCACCGCCACAAAACGAGGATGACGCCCGTGACGCTTAACGACCTGTCCTGGACCGAGCATGCGAATGCTTTGGACGGACCAGATTTCGCGCGCTTTCATGGAGAGCTCGCCAAATATAACGGTGTGCAGCTCGAGCCGGGGTTTCCTACCCAGACCTGGCGGGAGGAGCTTGAGGGCCTCGCGAGGGTGATGCGCGCCGAAGGCGAATATGTCGAAGCGGCTCGGACTGCGGTCGCGCCCCTTCTTGCCGATGTCCCGACGGACGTCGACGGCTTCATCGCCTGGTTCGAGGGTTTGCGGGACGACGGACCGGGCCAGGGCGATCCGCTGTTCCCCTGGATCGCCGAAGAGGCGACGCGGGATGAGATGCTGTGGTTCCTCACCCAGGAGGTCGCGGGCGAAGCAGGTTTCGATGACCTCCTCGCCATGACGCAGGTGAAGATGCCGGTCGCCGCCAAGCTCGAGATGGCGCGCAACTATTGGGATGAGATGGGTCGCGGTCGCGAAAGCGCGATGCATGGACCGCTGCTTGAGCGCTTGGCTTCCTATCTCGACATCGATGCGCGGCCCGAGTGCGTCTTGCCCGAATCCCTTGCGCTCGGCAATGCCATGCTCGCCATGGCGCGTAGCCGCCGCTACTGCTTCCAATCGGTCGGCGCGCTTGGCGTCATCGAGATGACGGCGCCGACCAGGGCGGGCTTTGTTGCCGACGGACTGAAGAGGTTGCGCGTGCCCACCAAGAAGCGTCTCTATTTCACGCTGCACGCGGTGCTCGACGTCAAGCATTCCGAATGCTGGAACCGCGAGGTTCTGCGGCCTCTCGTGGCGGAAGACCCCGCGCGCGCGGTCGCGATCGGCGAAGGTGCGCTTATCAGGCTGTGGCACGGCGCGCGCTGCTTCGAGCGCTATCGCGAAAATTTCGGCTTCGACAGCCGGCGCAGCGAGGCGGCCTAGTCTTGCGGAGCGCGGGCTAATGCGCGTCCTCGGGATCGGCGACAGCGCCGATCTATCTTCGCTTTATTTGCGCCTCTCCGCGGACGGGCACGAGGTCAAGGTCCATGTCGCCGATGCTCTGTCCAGCGATACGCTCAAGGGACTGATCGAGCGAGTGCCGTCGTGGGAGGCCGAGCTCGATTGGGTCCGCGCGGCAGGCCTCGACGGCTGCATCCTGTTCGAGAATGTCGGCGCCGGCCGAGGCGCGCTTCAGGATCGGCTTCGACAAGAGGGACTGAATGTCATCGGAAGCAGCGACTACGGCGCGCGGCTGGAGAACGACCGCGCGTATGCGCAAGGGCTTCTTGCCGAGCTCGGCTTTCGCACGGCTCCGGTCAAAAGCTTCGCCGATGTGGAGGTCGCGCGCGCCTACATTGCGGAACGCCCGGCACGTTACGTTCTGAAAGCGAATGGATCCGATGCGGTCAGCTATGTGGGGCGGCAGGCCGACGGGGAGGACGTTCGTCACGTGCTCGCCGCCGATCCGCGCTATGCCGGCACGAGCTTCGTCCTCATGGACTTCATCGAGGGCGTCGAGATGGGTGTCGGCGCTTATTTCAACGGTCTCGAATTCCTCGAACCGGCCTGCCTCGATTGGGAGCATAAGCGTTTCTTTCCCGGCGACCTCGGCGAACTGACTGGCGAGATGGGAACTGTGGTCACTTATGACCGCAGCAAGACGTTCTTCGAGGGCACCCTCGCCAAGATGCGGCCCTCCCTCGCCGAGCACGGCTATTGCGGTTACATCAACCTCAATACCATCGTGAATGAGGACGGCATCTGGCCGCTCGAGTTCACGTGCCGCTTCGGCTATCCCGGCTATGCCATCCTCGATCCGCTGCAGCGCACGTCCTGGGGAGATCTGTTCAGCGCCATGATCCGGCGTTCCCCGCTCAATTTCGAGACGGATCCGGGCTTCTGCGTCGGCATCGTCGTCACCACCCCGCCCTTTCCATATTCGCGGGAGCAGGTCGCGGAGCCTGTCGGCCTGCCGATCTTGTTCGACGGCGGTCTCTCCGAAGCCGAGCGCAGGCATGTTCACTACGGCGAGGTCGCCGCGAGGGGCGGCATGCTGGTGACGAGTGGCGCGAGCGGCTACACGCTCGTGGTCACCGGCGCCGGCGAAACGATTGCGATCGCGCGTGCTGCCGCGAACGCGCTGGCGGACAAAGTGATGGTGATGAATGCCCGATACCGGCGCGATATTGGCGACAAGTTGATCGCCGGCGATTTTGCTAAGGTCGCCGATCTCGGCCTCCTCGATCCGCTCTAGCGTTTGATCTTGGCGAACGCATTCAGCGCGCGGGCGCGCGCCTCGGCGTGATCGACAATCGGTTGGG
>CAYWIA010000059.1:0-11564 GCA_964458245.1 uncultured Methyloceanibacter sp.
CCCTCAACTCCACGGAAATGGACTATTGGAGGTCGGATGCAGCTCGCCCTTGGCGAAGCGACCGAAACGGAACGGCTCCAGCAGCCTGCTCTTCTCTCCCATCAGCTCTTGCGCCACGAGTTTACCAACGCCGATCATCTTATAGCCATGGTTAGAATCGGCGATGATGTAGACGTTTTCGCGGAAGGTATCGAAGACCGGGAAATTGTCGGGCGTGAAACAACCGAGCCCGCCTGATTTTTCCTTGTGCTTGTAGGACGAGATTTTCCCCTCGAACCTCTTCTGGCAATGGGCCAGCATCGAGCACCACATGTGAATGAAATTGTCGCCGACGATGAAGTCGGGCGAGTCCGGACCATAGGGATCGATGGCGATCTGATCGGGATCTTGGTCGACCTTGTAAGGCGAGGCGCCGCCCTGGATGCCGCCGAAGTTGAAGTCGGGCTTGTAGTAGAGGCCCCATAGTTTGTCGGTGATGACCGAGCCGTCGACATCCGAATAAAGCGGCGCATCGGTATCGACATGGATCACCGGCGGCATGCGGCCGTCATTGGTCTTATGCATCTCGGGATCGACACCGAGCGTGCCTTCCTCCAGACACCAGAATTTCCACATCGGCACGTCGTCGTGCACCGTGCCGTCGGCGCCTTTGACGGAGATGGCCTTCGGGAGATCCAGCATCTCCCAAAACTTCAGGACCCAGGGCCCAGCGCCCACCACCACGGCCTCACAAGGAATAGTCCCTTTGTTGGTGATGACGCCGGTGACGGAGCCGGAGTTCGAGCCGTACTCGAAGCCTTTGACCTCGACGCCGGTGGCGATCCGCACGCCTTCGGCTTCAGCCTTGCCGGCCAAACCATAGAGAGACGCGGTGTTGTTGGCGTAGCCACCCCGCTTCTCATGCAGGACCGAAGTGATGCCCTTGGCCTGCCAATCGTCGAACAGGCCCGTCATATACTTCTGGCAGTCGTCGGCGCCTTCGATGAACTCGGACTCGTAGCCGATCAGCTTTTGCTGCTCGTAGATGGTGCCGACCTGCTCGTGCATCACCTCGGCGCTGATCTGCATGTAGCCGACCGGGTGATAGCTGTAGGCCTTGGGGTCGCTTTCCCACACCTCGACGGAATGGGCCATCAGCTCGCGCATGGCCGGCTGGTAGTAGTTGTTGCGCACCACGCCGCAGGCGATCCCGGACGCACCGGCGCCGATGCCCGCCTTGTCGATGACGAGAACGTCCGCGCCGGTGCCACGACCGGTCGCTTTCAGCTGCTGTGCGAGATGATAGGCGGTGCTCAGGCCGTGAATGCCGGCCCCGATGATCACGTATTTGGCGGCCGAGAGGCTCATAGCAGACCATCTCCCTTCACGGAATTGGTCTTAAATTGGTCCTCTTCAGACCTCAGTCTCACGTCGAACGACATTGCGATGCCCAGCGCTTTGCCACTTAACTGCGACCATTACTGCATAATGAGAGCCCGATTGCAAACCAATTAACACTTTACGAGCCCAAAGTGGTTCGCTATACTGCAGTTGGGAAAGGAGACGCCATCGTGAACGATCAGCCCATGAGAGAGGCGGCCGCCGTTCTTGCGCGGCTGTCGAAACCGATCTCGGGCGTGAGCGCCATCTCCGCCTATCTGCAGCGCGCGATCGAGACCGGGGCCTATTCCGAAGGCGAGAAGCTGCCGCCAGAACGGCAACTCGCCGAGACATTCAAGGCGGCGCGCTCCACGGTTCGCCGGGCGCTGGACAGGCTCGAGAAGGACGGCTTGGTGTCGCGCCGTCTCGGCAGCGGCACCTTTGTCGGCGGTCCTGTCTCCTCAGGCAAACGCACCGCGCATCTCATCGACGAAGTTAGTCCCTTGCAGCTCATCGAGGCGCGTCTCGCGGTGGAGCCATTCACGACGCGGCTTGCGGTCTTGCACGCCACGCGGCGTACGCTCGATGAGATGGAACAGGTACTGGCGCACGCGGAAGCGACACGCGACAAAGACGAATTCTCCAAGTGGGACGGCGAGTTTCATCTCCTGCTGGCGCGCGCCTCCGCCAATCCGCTTCTGATCAACGTCTATCGGCAGATCAATCATGTGCGGCTCCACGCGCAGTGGGACGCGATGAAAGAAAAGATCCTGACGCCGGGGGTGATCGCCGATTACAGCCGGCAGCATCGCAGCATTCTCCAGGCGATCCATGTGCGCGATGCGCAGCTGGCCCAGACACTGATGGCCGATCATCTGGAGAAGGCGCGGGATGATCTGATGAAAGCGGCGAGCCCTTAAAGCCGCTGATGCCCGAGGCATTCGCACTTCGCGTTTCATCGCCCGGAAAAAATATTTCTCAACACGCAAGTGCGTGGTCTAGCATGGCATCCCGTGTGCAACGAGTTTCCGGGGACGTCTCAATGCTGACACCGGCCAAAGATCTCAATTCACTTCGCGAGCTACTCGGCGCCGAGGGCGTGGAGTTTTTGATGGCGAGCTTCTCCGACATGCACGGCGTGTCGAAGACCAAGATGGTGCCGCTCGCGCATCTCGACCACATGATGGCCGGATCGGAACTCTACACAGGCGCTGCGCTTGACGGGGTTCCCCAGGACGTGAGCGACGAGGAGGTCTCGGCGCGCCCCGATCCCGCCTCGTGCATCGTGCTGCCCTGGCAGAAAAACGTCGCCTGGTTTGCGAGCAACCTCTGGTGCGAGGGCAAGCCTTTCGAGGCTTGCAGCCGCAACATCCTGGCGCGCGCCACGCGTAAGGCCGCCGATCTCGGCTATGTCATGAATCTCGGATTGGAAGCCGAGTTCTACGTGCTCAAGGACAGCGAGGCCGGCGCGGTGCCCGTCTCGGAGCGCGATACGCTCGAGAAGCCCTGCTATGACAGCTACGGCGCGCTGGACAATCTGCATTGGCTGTCTGAACTGGTGGACGCCATGGAGGCCCTGGGCTGGGACGTCTATTCCTTCGACCATGAAGACGGCAACGGCCAGTTCGAGGTCGACTTCCGCTTCGCCGACGCCATGACCATGGCGGACCGCTTCGTATTCTTGCGGATGATGGCCAACGCCATCGCTCGCCGGCACGGCTATTTCGCCTCGTGGATGCCCAAGCCTTTCGCCAACCGCACGGGCTCAGGCGCTCATTACAACATGTCGCTGGCGAGCCTCGACACGGGCGAAAACCTCTTCACGGACCCGGACGACCCGCGCGGCTGCGGGTTGTCGAAACTCGGCTATCAATTCGTCGCGGGCGTGCTCAGACATTTGCCCGCAATCAGCGCCGTCGTCTCGCCGACGGTGAACAGTTACAAGCGCCTGATCAAGCAAGGCTCCATGTCGGGCTCGACCTGGGCGCCGGTGTTCGTGTGCTACGGCAACAACAATCGCACCAACGCATTGCGGATTCCGCTGGGCGGAGGCCGGGTCGAGCTGCGCGCGGCCGACTCGGCCAACAATCCCTATCTCGGCGCAGCCATGGTGCTGTCGGCAGGCTTGGAAGGCATTCGCGAAGGTCTCGACCCGGGCGAGCCGCATACCGAGAACATGTACCGGAAGTCGGACGCCGAGCTGAAGGAGATGGGCATCCGCGTGCTGCCGCGGAACCTGGAAGAAGCCGTGGACGCCTTCGAGGCCGATCCGCTGTCGGCCGAGGTGATGGGGCACGCCATGTTCGAGAGCTATGCCCGCTTCCGCCGCCAAGAGTGGGAGGCGTATCACAACTTCGTCTCCGACTGGGAGCGCGAGCGCTACCTCAAGTTTTTCTAGTCCCCCGCGCTAAAGGCGCCAATCGTTAGGCAGTTCGCCGCCCCCTTAGGCAGAGTCTCACTAGCCCATCCGGGCCCGCTTTGGGCAACGTCTTGATTCGCTGGACTCTCCCTCCCTGGCACGCTCTTTGCGACAGTAAAGATAGTTTCCTCAGAGGAAACGATTAACGCCAACGTGGACTTGGCCTCCCGCTCCGGCCGGGCGCCAAGTTCATTCGGATGGGGGTGGTGCTCATGGAAGAGCAAATCGCAGAACTGACGAAAACGAGCGGCATGCTCGGGACCGTCGACATGGAGATCTTTTACTGGTGGTGCACGGCCATCATGGTGTGCATCCACGCAGGTTTCCTCGCTTACGAAATGGGCGCCTCGCGCGCCAAGAACGTGCTGGCCTCGGGCGTAAAGAACATTCTCGCTTTCGCCTTCATCGTGCCGACCTTCTTCTTCTTCGGATGGTGGATCTATCTCGCCTTCCCGAACGGATTCATTCCGAGCGCAGACGGCAATGTGGGCTTGCCGTGGGCTCCGGAGATGGGACCGAACCTCGCGGACAATGCGACCGGCGTGTTTTGGGCGGCCTTCGTGCTGTTCGCTGCGACGACCGCGTCGATCTTCTCCGGCGCGGTAATCGAGCGCATTCGCGTCTCGGCGTTTGTCATTCTCGCCATCGTCCTTGGCTCGGGGGCGTGGATCTTGGCTGCCTCTTGGGGCTGGCATCCGGACGGCTGGCTGGTGAAAGAATGGGGCTACCACGATGTCGGCTGTGCCGGCCTCATCCATGTGGTCGCCGGTTTCTTCGCCCTCGGCGTGCTGCTCAATCTCGGTCCGCGCATCGGCAAATACAACGCCGACGGCACGGCCAACGACCTGTTGCCGCACAACGTGCCCATGGTGCTGATCGGCCTGATGCTCATCATTGTCGGCTTCTTCGGCTTCCTCGGTGCGTGCCTGATCTTCAACCCGGGCGCTCAGTGGACCAACATCTACGGCCAGCCGGCGACGCTTTCGTCCTACGCCTTCAATACGCTCATGTGCTTCTCGGGCGGCATTATCGGCGCCTGGGCGACCACTCGCGATCCGTTCTGGATGATGTCGGGGGCACTGGCCGGTATCTTCGTCGCGGCCGCCGGCCTCGACGTGTGGTATCCGCCACTCGCTTTCCTGCTCGGCATTCTGGGCGGCGTCATCATCAAGCCCGGCAACGACTTCCTGGTGCGCATGGGCGTCGATGACTCGGTGGGCGCGGTCTCGGTCCACGGCTTCTCGGGCATGCTCGGCGTCATGGCCGTGGGCATACTGGCGGCCGGTTATCCCAATGTGGGAGACGCGCCTCCGACCTCGTTCATCGGTCAGCTAGTCGGCCTCATCGTCATGATCCTCTGCGGCTTTGTGCCCGGCTACCTTGTGTCGCTGGCCCTGAAAGCGGGCGGCGTGCTGCGGGTGCCGGACGAGGTGCAGGAGGTCGGTCTCGATCTCGCCGAGGTTCCGTCCAAGGCCTATCCGGAAGCGGTCGGCTCCAAGAGCGGCGCCGCACTGCTGCCGGCGGAATAGACGGTCTCTAACGCGAACTCTTTGAAAGGAGAGTCAAATGAACACCAGTCCAATCACGGCGTGGGAAGGAGCGGAGGCCTATTTCACCTTCGCCGACAAACCCGGGGTCATGTACGCGATCCTGGCAGCGGCGGTGATCATCTGCTTCGCCACGATCGTCTCGGCCAGCCTCCACGAAACCGAGGCGTTCAAAAAGTTTGAAGGCAAGAAGTAAGAGTACCCTCCGTGCGTGACGAGCCTTGTCAGCCCCTGTTCGGGCTGGCAAGGCTTCGTTGCGACTGGGAGCGCAAATCACGTTCAGGGGGAACGACCAATGGAACAGAAAGTCTCCGACGCCGCCGCGGCGCTGGAAAAATCCCTCGCCGAAAAGGGCGTCAAATATCTCATGGCGAGCTTCGTCGACATGCACGGCGTGTCCAAGACGAAGATCGTGCCGCTCAGCCACATCAATCAGATGCTGCAAGGCTCCGAACTCTATACAGGGGCTGCGCTTGACGGCGTGCCTCAGGACGTGAGCGACGAGGAGGTCTCGGCGCGCCCGGATCCGGATTCGGCGGTCGTGCTGCCTTGGCAGCCGGACGTCGCTTGGTTCGCGAGCGACCTTTGGTGTGAGGCAAAGCCCTTCGAGGCCTGCTCGCGCAACATTCTCAAGCGCCAGCTCCAAGCGGCACTCGATCTTGGCTATGTGATGAAATTCGGCATGGAGGCCGAGTTCTTCGTGTTCAAGGACGCGGACGGCGGCGGCTTCGCACCGCTCTCCCCCCTGCCCCATCTCGACAAGCCCGCTTACGACGCGACCCGATTGCTGGACAATCTGCCGTGGATCTCGGATCTGGTGGGCGCGATGAATGGGCTCGGCTGGGGTGTCTATTCCTTCGACCACGAAGACGGCATTGGCCAGTTCGAGATCGACTTTAATTATGCGGACGCGCTGACCATGGCGGACCGCTTCGTGTTCTTCCGGTTCATGGCGAATTCCATCGCGCGGCGGCACGGCGCCTTTGCCACCTTCATGCCGAAGCCTCTCGGCGACCGCGCAGGCTCCGGAGCGCATTTCAATATCTCGCTGGCGGATGCGGACAGCGACGCCAATCTGTTCGCAGGCCCCGCAGACGCTCGCGGCAACAAGCTCTCCGAACTCGGCTATTACTTTTTGGGCGGCGTGCTCCGGCATGTTCCGGCGATCTGCGCGGTCTGCTCACCGATGGTGAACAGCTATAAGCGGCTGATCAAACAGGGTTCCATGTCCGGCTTCACCTGGGCGCCGGTCTTCGCCTGCTACGGGAACAACAATCGCACCAATTCTCTACGCATTCCCCTGGCCGGCGGGCGCGTGGAGCTGAGGCCGGCCGACAGCGCCTGCAATCCCTATCTTGGCGCGGCGCTGGTGCTCGCCGCGGGGCTCGAAGGCATCCGCGAGAAGCTTGATCCCGGCGAACCGTACCGAGAGAACATGTACCGCAAGAGCCCTGAGGAGCTTGAAGCGCTCGGCGTGGCGCTGCTGCCGCGTACGCTCGAAGAAGCCGTCGATGCCTTCGAAGACGATCGTTTGACTTTGGACGTGTTCGGCCCGGCCATGCACGAAGCCTGGATCGACTTCAAACGGGAAGAGTGGTCGAGCTATCATAACCACGTCTCCGATTGGGAGCGGGACCGCTACCTCAAGTTCTTCTAGCTCGAATACCTCACAATCGGCACCGTGTTGCCGCACTGTCATCGTCCTCATTAACGATGCGCCGGAAGATTTGGCAAAAGCGGGCCGCTCGCCGTTCAAATCCCGGTTATGCAGACGGTCGTCCCTGGCACCGGTCCCATTCTGTCTTTAGATTGATGACCGAACGGGATAGGGGCCGCATCGGCCTTTCCACATCGTAATGTTCCGGCGGAGAAGCCTGGATTACCATGGGCTTACATGGCCGGACACCCGCATCGCAGCCCCAATTGGATTGGCCCTTGGACGAAATGAGACCTGTTATTTCTCTGCCTTCCCGATCCTCGGCGAGACACGCCGTTTTTTTCGGCCTGCTCATGGCCGTGACAGCCTATCCGGGCGCGTCCGTCCAGGCGCAAACCATCCCGCCCGTGGAGACTGAGGTGGTGAAGGAAGCCCCCGTCGTTCGCAAGCTCGCGCTTTCCGGCACAGTGACGTCGCCGCATGCCTCGCCGATCTCCACCTCGGTGGAGGGTTTGGTGAGCGCCGTCCATTTCGACAGCGGCGCGCATGTGCAGCAGGGCGACCTTCTCTTGGAACTCGACGCCGAGCTGGAAGAGGCCGCCTACGCCCAAGCCGAGGCCCAAGCCGCGCAAGCCGCCGCCGAGGTCAACGATGCCAAGCGCCGCCTTGGCATTGCCGAGAGTCTCGCAAAGCGTGATTACGGGCCTCAGAACGAGGTGGAGGCCAGGCAGGCGGAAGTCGAAATCGACAGCGCTACCCTTGAGAGTTTCAAGGCGGAACAGAAGCGCCGCCGGGCGGTCCTCGAGCGCCACAAGCTGCCGGCGCCGTATGAGGGCGTCATCTCCCAGCGCATGGCCGAGGTCGGCCAATGGGTGGAACCGGGTACGGCCGTGTTCGAGCTCGTGGCCATGCGCGACTTTCGCGTCGACGTGCCGGTACCGCAGCAATACTACGCGCGGCTCAAAGACGGCGCGGAGGTAGCGATCGAGATCGATGCGCTGCCCGGCGAGACGGTGCCGGCCAAGATCGGCGCCCTTATCCCGGTCAGCGATCCGGACGCGCGCACATTCACATTGCGGGTGCTGCCGACGCGCGACGACATTCCGATCACGCCCGGCATGTCCGCCCGCGTCCTGATCAATCTCGACACCGGCAAGCATGACGTGGCGGTCAACCGGGACGCCCTGATCCGTTATCCGGACGGTCGCATCACGGTCTGGGTCTTGAAGGACCAGGACGGCGACAAGGCCAGCGTCACCGAACGCCGGGTGCAGATCGGTCTCGCCTTCGACGGGTCTGTGCAGGTGTTGTCTGGGGTGAAAGAAGGCGAGCGGGTTGTGGTGCGCGGAAACGAGTCGCTGCGCGAGGGCCAGACCGTCCGGATCGCGGAAGCAAGAGGCTAACCGGGGATGCTCGAGAAGATCGTCCAGCGCGGGACTTTGGTGACGGTCGCAACGCTCATCGTGTGCGTGCTCGGCGTGGTTGCGGCTTTCCGCATCCCCGTGCAGATGATCCCCGACCTCGAGGTCCGCACGGTCACGGTGCAGACGCGCTGGCCCGGAGCAACGCCGCAAGACATCGAGAAAGAGATCATCATCGAGCAGGAGGAGTATCTCCGCTCGATTCCCAGCTTGGAGCGCATCATCTCTCAAGCATCGAGCGGCGAGGCGCGGATCGAGCTCGAGTTCCCCTATGATATCGATCTCAACGAGACTCTAATCCGCATCAACAATGCGCTGAGCCAAGTCCCTTCATACCCGGAGGATGTCGATCAGCCGCGGGTGCGGGCAAGCTCCTTCAGCGCCAATGCTTTCATGTTCTTCCGCGTGTCCCCGCTTCCCGGGAACCCACGCGAACTGAACATGGACATGATGCGCGACTTCATCGACGACAACGTCAAGGCGCGACTCGACAGCGTGACCGACGTCTCTGACGTGCGGCTAGGCGGCGGCGCAGAGAAGCAAATACAGATTTTGTTCGACCCGGCCGCTCTGGCGGAACGAAAAATTTCACTGACGGACGTGCGCCGTGCGGTCGCCGAACGCAACCGCGATACGTCCGGCGGCGAGATCGAAAGCGGCAAGAGGCGCTATCTTTTGCGAACTATCGGCCGCTTCGACAATCCTGAAGACCTGAAAGACCTGATCATCGCCCGGCGCGGCGACAACATCATACGGCTTGAGGACGTCGCGGATGTTCGGCTTGACCATTTCGAGATCTATACCCGCGCCTTTGTAAACGACCGACCAATCATCTTTCTGTCGATCCGTCGCGAAGCCGGCTCGAACGTCATCGCTATCAAAGAAGAGGTGATGGAAGAGATCGAGGCGATCAACCGAGAGGTCCTTAATCCCGCCGGCATGGAGATCGAGCGCACTGCGGATGACGTGACCTACGTCGAAGCCTCGATCCGCAATGTCTGGACCAATCTCGGCATCGGCGCCGTGCTGGCGACGCTCGTGATGTTCCTCTTCCTGCGCTCGGCAAAGGCCACTGTCGTAGGCGTTATCGGCGTCCCGATCTGTACCATCGCCGCGTTCATTGGCTTGATGCTCGCGGGACGGACCGTCAACGTCATTTCGCTGGCGGGCGTGGCCTTCGCCATCGGCATGACGCTCGACAACACAATCGTCGTGCTTGAAAGCATCGATCTCGAAAGGCGGCGCGGCCTCGGCCGGCTGAAAGGGGCTATCGAAGGCGTCCGCAAGGTCTGGCCCGCGGTGTTGGCGTCCACGCTCACCACCGTCATGGTCTTTCTGCCGATCATCTTCATTCAGGAAGAGGCCGGACAGCTTTACTCGGACATCGCTATCGCCGTGTCCGCTTCGATCCTTGCCTCAATGATCGTTGCCATTACCGTCGTGCCCACGGCGGCCGCGCATTTCGATCTCACACCGCAAGACAACCAGGCTGTCGATCGGGCGGACGGCGCAATCGTCAAAGGCGTGAACTGGCTCGTGGCAGGGCCGATGCGGCGGCTCTTCTGCATTCTCGGCATGGCCGGCGCCAGCGCCGCGATCATTCTGTTCCTGACGCCGCCCGCCGAGTATTTGCCCGAGGGCGAGGAGCCCAAGATGTTCGCCAGGCTCAACGCGCCGCCCGGCTACAACCTCGAGACCATCGAGGAGATCGGCAAAGACCTGCAGGACTGGCTGTTGCCGTTCGTCGAAGACGACCCGGAACGGTTCCATAGCGGGGAGACCGAGGTTCCGGCACTCAAATACTTCTTCTTGATGATGGAGGCGGACGGCCTGCGCATTATCGCCGAGACCGTGGATCCCGGCGATATCGACAACCTGATGAAGATCATCGGCGAGAGGTACAAGACGTATCCGGGCATGCAGCCCTTCGTGTCGCGCGGCTCGATCATCACCAGCAATGACGGCGGCACACGCAGCGTCAGCCTCGATATTTCCGGACCCCGGCTCGATGACGTCTATCGGGCCGCGGCGACCGCCTATCGCCGCGCAAACGAGATCTTTGACGGTCCGCGCATTCAGGCCGACCCTTCGACGCTGAGCCTATCTCAGCCGCTGCTCGAGGTTCGCCCCAAATGGGATCGGGCGGCGGAACTCGGCATGAACGCAGACGACGTCGGCTTTACCGTCGCCGCGCTGACCGACGGCACCTATGTCGGCGAGTTCTTCCGCGACGACGAGAAGATCGACATCTATTTTTACAGCAAGGATTCCGCGCGAGCCGAGCTCGACAATCTCGGCCAGATGCCGATCTATACGCCGCAAGGGACCATCGTGCCGCTGTCGTCGGTCGCGGATATCAGAGAGACGGTGGATACGAACACGATCCGGCGCATCGATGCCAAGCGTACGGTAACCCTCAACATCATCCCGCCGGATAACGTCGCGCTCGAGACGGGCGTCGAACGCGTCCGCAGCGAGCTCGTGGAGCACATGAAGCGCACCGGCGAAATGCCGTTCGCCGTGACCATGAACATTTCCGGCGCCTCCGACCAGCTGGATGCGACGCGTAGCGCGCTCGGCGGCAACTATCTGGTGGCGATCGTCATCATCTATCTCTTGCTGGTCGCCATCTTCACCCATTGGGGCTACCCGCTTCTCATAATGACCACGATTCCACTCGGCGTGGCGGGCGGATTGGTCGGCTTGGCGCTGATGAACTGGGTCGGCGCGATCTTGCCGCGCTTCGGGCTCGATCCCATCATTCAGCCCTTCGACATGATCACGATGCTGGGCTTTTTGATCCTGATGGGAACGGTGGTGAACAACCCGATCCTGATCGTGGACCGGGCGCTCTATAATCTGCGTGAGATGGGCCTCGACGCGCAGAACGCCGTGATGGAGGCAGTCTCGTCCCGCTTGCGGCCCATCGCCATGTCCACGGTGACGACGATCTGCGGCTTGGCGCCATTGGTGTTCATCCCGGGCGCCGGTACCGAGCTTTATCGGGGCGTAGGCGCCATCGTGCTGTTCGGCATTCTGGGCACGGCGATCATCACGCTGACCTTCCTGCCGGCGCTGTCCATCAGCGTGTTCAAGCTCGCAGGCTATAGGCAAAAGGCGGGCAGCAAATCTACGGCCATGGAGCCCTCGCCCGCACCCGG
>CAYWIA010000060.1:0-11548 GCA_964458245.1 uncultured Methyloceanibacter sp.
GCCGAGGTGCTGCCCAAGACCTACGCCATCCTCAACGCCGACCGCATGGCGCTCGCCGTGGCGCCGATTCTCAAAGTGCTCGTCGCCGTATTGGCGCCGGTAACCGCCACGCTGCAGTTCCTCGTGCGCCATACCTTGCGCCTGTTCGGCAGCTCCATCGCCGATGACGCCGACGTGCTGTCGGCACATGAAGAGATCAGAGGCGCCATCGAGCTGCACCACAAGGAAGGCGGCGTGGTGAAGCTCGATCGCGACATGCTGGGCGGCGTGCTCGACCTGCGCGATCTCGCCGTGTCGGACATCATGGTGCATCGGACCAACATGGACGCGATCGACGCGGACCTGCCGCCCGGCGAGATCGTCGATGCTGCGCTGAAGAGCCCGCATACCAGGCTGCCCCTCTGGCGCGGCGAGCGCGAGGAAATCGTCGGCGTTCTGCATGCACGGACGCTGCTTCAGGCCTTGCGCGATTCAAAGGGCGACGTATCCAAGATCGATGTCATGACGCTCGCCGCGCCGCCTTGGTTCGTGCCGGACACCACGACGCTGAAAGATCAGCTCAACGCCTTCCTCAAGCGCAAAGCCCATTTCGCCATCGTCGTCGACGAGTACGGCGAGGTGATGGGCCTGCTGACCCTGGAGGACATCATCGAGGAGATCGTCGGCGACATCACCGACGAGACGGACATTGCCGCCGCGCAGGCCAAGCCGCAATCCGACGGCTCGCTGATCGTCGACGGGCTGGTGCCGATCCGCGACGTGAACCGGCTCATGGAATGGGATCTGCCCGACGATGAAGCGACCACCGTGGCCGGACTCGTCATTCACGAGGCGCAGACCATCCCCAATCCGGGCCAAGCCTTCACCTTCCACGATTTCCGCTTCGAGGTGTTGAAGCGCCACCGCAACCGCATCACGAGCTTGCGCGTGATGCCGCTGGACAAGCATCGCGCCGAGACCAAGGAAACCGACGCGGCCTCATGAGGCCCGGGCGCCCTCCTCCGGGCTGAGCGCGGTGATGGCGAGCGCGTGGATCTTGCCCGCAAGTTCGTCGGCCAGAACCGCATTCACCATGCGGTGGCGTTCCACCCGCGACTTGCCGGCGAAGGCTTCCGACACCACTTTAACGGCGAAGTGGCTTTCGCCGGTGCCGGGCGAACCCGCATGGCCCGCGTGATGATGGGACTCGTTGACCACATCGAGCGTCACCGGCGCGAACGCTTGGGCTAACTTCTCTTTGATCGATTGTTCGACGTTCATGCGTAGGACTGTCCTCGGTTCCAATGATGCCGTGCGCGGCAGTTAACCGGCCAGACTATCGCTATTGTCATTGTGGAGCCATTCTTGTTGTGACCAATACAGCTTCCCATAATGCCGATTCCATGAAGCTCGATTCAAAATTCTTCGACCGCCTCCGCGTCAAGCCCGACGAGAACCGTCTGCTGCGCGATACCTGCCCGAAATGCGAGTGGGAGGGGTGCACCGAGCCCGGTCTCTACCCGGCGCCGAAAGGCCGTGGCCTCGAAGGGCAGTATCACCGCTACTGCCTCGACCACGTGCGCGCATACAACAAAGGCTACAACTACTTTTCGGGCTTGCCCGATGATGACGTGATCGAACAGCAGAAGAGCGACTCCATCGGCAATCGCCCAACCTGGTTCGTTGGCGTGAACTCCTGGGCGCGCAATCGGGCGAAAACCGCCGCGCGCAAGGGCGGCTACGCCCACCGCTTCGAGGCCCAAGACCCCTTCGGCCTGTTTGGCGAGAACGCGCCCGGCGGCGCGAAGCCCGGCGCGGCGCCGAACCGGCCCCTCAAGCGCCTGGAGAAGAAAGCGCTGCGTCAGCTCGATCTTGAGGACAATGCCACCAAGGGGGACATCAAGGCCCGCTTCAAGGAGTTGGTTAAGAGGCTTCACCCGGATCACAACGAGGGGGACCGATCCTCGGAGGACAAGTTGCGCGAAGTGATCCAAGCCTATAATTATCTGAGACAGGCGGGGCTTGCATAGGTCGCTGGGCCGGCCCCCACCAAAATCAGGGTTTTACGGGATTCCCGGGACCCTCACTGAAGCGCGACACACAGGCTCATCATCGATCATGACACTTGAAGCTGCCCAGAACGGCGCCGGTTTGCCGGACATGACGGTATCCGTGCGCCAAGTCTTCGGCATTGACAGCGATTTGGAGGTGCCGGCGTACGCACAAGCGGACGAGCATGTTCCCGATCTCGACCCCGACTATCTGTTCAACCGGGACGTGACGCTCGCCATCCTTGCCGGATTCAAGCACAACCGCCGCGTGATGGTTCAGGGCTATCACGGCACCGGCAAGTCGACCCATATCGAGCAGGTCGCGGCCCGGCTCAACTGGCCGTGCATCCGCATCAACCTCGACAGCCACGTGAGCCGCATCGATCTCGTCGGCAAGGACGCCATTGTCATCAAGGATGGCATGCAGGTGACCGAGTTTCGCGAGGGCATCTTGCCCTATGCGCTCCAAACCAACACGGCGCTCTGCTTCGACGAGTATGACGCGGGCCGGCCCGACGTGATGTTCGTCATTCAGCGCGTTCTGGAAGTCTCGGGCAGACTCACCCTGCTTGACCAGTCCAAGGTGATCCGGCCGCATCCCTCGTTCCGCCTGTTCGCTACCACGAACACGATCGGCCTCGGCGACACGAGCGGCCTCTATCACGGCACCCAGCAGATCAACCAGGGCCAGATGGACCGCTGGTCCATCGTCGCCACGCTGAACTATCTGCCCCATGAAGACGAGGTGAATATCGTCCTGGCCAAAGCCAAGTCGTGGAACACCGAAAAAGGCCGGAAGGCCGTGTCCAACATGGTCCGGGTCGCGGAGCTGACCCGCAACGCCTTCATGAACGGCGACCTCTCCACGGTGATGAGTCCGCGCACGGTTCTCACGTGGGCGGAGAACGCCGAGATCTTCGGCGACGTGGGGACCGCCTTCGCGCTCTCCTTCCTCAACAAATGCGACGAGCTGGAGCGCGGCCTGATCGCCGAGTTCTATCAGCGCTGCTTCGGCGAGGACTTGCCGCAATCGACCGCCAACGTGGCCTTGAGCTGATCCCATGACCGCGAACAAGCGGAAAGAGGCGCCCCTCGATCCGTTCAAACGTGCCGTGTCGCTCACCACCCGGTCGCTCGCCGCCGATAGCAGCGTCGAGGTGGTGTTCTCCACGGAGCCTCCGGGCCTTGCGGGGAAGACCGCGCGGGTGCCAGAGCCCTCTCGCGTCCCCACCCGAGAGGAGATCGCGGTTATCCGCGGTCACGCGGACGCGGCCGCGCTGTCCATCTCCTGCCACGATGACGGACTCCATAAGGCGCTCGCGCCGACAGGCGGCGATGCCCGCTCCGTGTTCGAGGCGATCGAGCAGGCTCGCGTGGAAGCAATCGGCGCGCGGCGCATGGACGGCGTCGCCGCCAATTTGACCGCCCGCGTGGAGCAGCGCTACGCGCGAAGCCGCGTCACCGAAGAGACCGAGCGCAACGAGGCACCGCTTCCCGATGCGCTGTCGCTCCTCGTGCGCGAGCGGCTGACCGGCGCCGCGCCGCCGGCAAGAGCCCGGCCCCTGGTCAATCTGTGGCGTCCCTGGATCGAGGAACGCGCCCGCAACCTGCTCGACCGCATGCCCGAGACCCTGGAGGACCAGGAGGCCTTCGGCAGGCTCGCCCGCGACGTGCTCGCAGCGCTCAATCTGGCCGACCAGCTCGATCAGGGCGAAGAGAACGAGGATAGCTCCAAGGACGGCGAGTCCGATCCCAATGCCTCCGACAACGAGGACCAGAACGCCGAGGGCCAAGACCGCGCCGAGTTGGCGCAAGAGACCCGTGGGGAGCCCGACGACACCTCCGAGGAGACCCTGGAGGACCAGGAAGACGGCGCCACCGACCAGCTCGACCGCGACTCCGAGGCCGCAGACCTGCCGCGCCGCTCCGATCCCTGGCGCCCCAACACCTCCGTGCTCGATGACCCCGAAGCCTTCGGCTACAAGGTTTTCACCCGGGCCTATGACGAGATCATCGACGCTCCGGATCTGTGCGACCTCGAAGAGCTCGACCGGCTGCGCGCCTTTCTCGACAAGCAACTTGTGGCGCTGCACGGGGCCGTGGCCCGTCTCGCCAACCGGCTTCAGCGCCGGCTGCTCGCCCAGCAGAACCGCGGCTGGGACTTCGATCTCGACGAGGGCATGCTCGACGCCGGACGGCTGACCCGCGTGATCATCGACCCCATGCACCCGCTGACCTTCAAGCAAGAGCGCGACACCCAGTTCCGCGACACGGTGGTGACGCTCCTGCTCGACAACTCCGGCTCCATGCGCGGACGGCCCATCATGGTCGCGGCGTGCTGCGCCGACATCCTGGCGCGCACGCTCGAGCGGTGCGGCGTGAAGGTCGAGATCCTGGGCTTCACCACCCGCGCCTGGAAGGGCGGACATTCGCGCGAGGCGTGGCTCAACGCCATGAAGCCGCCTTTGCCCGGCCGCCTAAACGATCTGCGCCACATCGTCTACAAGGCCGCCGACACGCCCTGGCGCCGCGCCCGGCGCAATCTCGGTCTGATGATGCGCGAAGGGCTGCTCAAGGAGAATATCGACGGGGAGGCGCTGGCCTGGGCCCATCAGCGGCTGCTGGCGCGCCCAGAGCAGCGGCGCATCCTGATGATGATTTCGGATGGCGCGCCGGTCGACGATTCCACGCTCTCGGTCAATTCGGGCTCCTATCTGGAGAAGCATCTTCGGCAGGTGATCAACGAGATCGAGACGCGCTCGCCCGTCGAGCTGCTCGCCATCGGCATCGGCCACGACGTCACCCGCTACTACCGGCGGGCCGTCACCATCACCGACGCCGAGGAACTGGCCGGTGTCATGACCGAGAAGCTCGCCGAGCTGTTCGACGAAGACCTCGCCTGGCGGCAACTCCACCGCACCGTGCCGTCGGCCGCCCGCGCCAAACGCCGGCAGCTCCACTAACGTGAAGCGCGCTTCGCGCCGAGCGGCGCTCGCCCTTGCGCTGTTCACCGTGGGCTCCCTGTGCGCCGTCGCCTCGTCGCTGATCGCCAAGCCGGCCGACGTGCCGGATCGCCCGATCGAGACGCGCGTCTCCGTCATCCCCATCAATTTCGACCGCGATCGGCCAGAGCGTAAGGATTTCGGCAAGCTGATTTTCCGGGGCGGGCTCAACCTGTTCGGCCGGTCGCGGCATTTCGGCGGCTTCTCCGGCATCGCGCTGGATGCCTCAGGCACGACGCTGCTGGCCGTAACCGACGCCGGCGCCTGGATGCGCGCGACCCTCACCTATGACGGCCGCTGGCTGAAGGGCATGGAAAACGTGACGCTGGGGCCGATCCTCGGCCATGACGGCAAGCCGCTGCGCACGGACGCCGAGCGCGACGCGGAGGGGCTGGCGCTCACGGCAGGCGATACACGCGCCGGTCAAGCGCTCGTCTCTTTCGAGCGCGAGCACCGCATCCTGCGCTACCCCTACACCATGAAGAGCTTTGGGCCGCCGGACGGCGTGATTCGTCTGCCGAAGGAGGCCGCAGGCATGGACGCCAATCAAGGCCTGGAGGCGGCTGCGCTGATCCATGCCGGACCCCTGAAAGGCACCGTCGTCGCCTTTTCCGAGCGGCTGAAGGACGCAAACGGCAATCTCCGCGGCTGGCTGATCGGCGGCCGCAGCCCCGGGCCCATCACGGTGCGGCGCCTCGGAGGCTTCGACATCACCGACGCCGCAGGCCTCCCTGACGGCGGCCTGGTCCTGCTCGAACGCCGGTTCCGCTACAGCGAAGGGGTGAAGATGCGCATCCGCCGTATCAGCGCGGCGGAGCTCAAGCCGGGCAGACTGATCGACGGCGAGGTGCTGCTGGAGGCGACCGACCGGCTCAATATCGACAATATGGAGGCGATCGCCGTGCACCGCTCGCGCGCCGGCGAGACCATCCTGACCCTGATGTCGGACGACAATTACAGTCCGTTTCAGCGGTCGCTGATCATGCAGTTTGCCCTGCCGTGAGGGCCTGGAGAGCCTGGAGAGCCTTAGGAGGCGGCCGCCTGCGTCCCGTGCACCTTGGCGATCTCGCGCTTTAGGCGCCGCGCCTTCAGAGACAGTTCGTCTTCGCCGGCCTTGAGAAGGTAGGCGTCGAGCCCGCCGCGATGCTCCACGGTGCGGAGCGCGTTGGCGGAGACGGTCAGCCGGACGCGCTTTTTCAGCACGTCGCTCTGAAGCGTGACATTGCACAGATTCGGCAGAAAACGGCGCCTGGTCCGGCGCTTGGCATGGCTCACATTGTTGCCGGTGAGCACGGCTTTGCCGGACAGCTCGCAGCGACGGGCCATGGTCCTTTGTCCTTCTAACGAATATCTTGATAGCCGGTTGCGGCTCGTGACTATCCACAAGCGCGGCAGCCAGGGAGGCGAGATATACGGGGATGGCCCTATTCGGTCAAGGCACAGCCTTTATTCGCGTCTATGCTGGCCGAATTGACGAATCCGCCAAATACCTGGACAGTCTCGGGATCAGGAGGACTAGCGGGAGGACGTCTTGCTAGGGGTCGGGAGACATGTGGGCAGCACGACATTGCTTGAGCCTTTTGGCTGTGGCCGTCCTCACGCTCGGCCTCGGCCCGGCGCTTGAGGACGAACGCGCCCGGGCGGAGAGCCCTGCCACGTCCGCCGCCCGCATCATCGCGGTCTACCAGGTCAAGGTCGGCAACTTCAATCTCGGCAATTTCAGCGTCACCACGACGCTGAACGGCAGCGGCTACCAAATGCGCGGGGAAGGCAAGTTCTCCATCCTCGAGGGGCTTGTCTACAGATGGCAGGGGGTCACCGCGAGCACCGGCCAGGTGACGGAGGCGGGGCCCGAGCCCGCCACTTACGCCTTCAGCTATTCCGACGGCGGCAAGACGGACGAGCGCCTGCGCATGACGTTCGGCGACGGGGCGGTGCAGCAGGTTTCCATCTCGCCCCGCAAGGGCACGATCCCGGGCACGATCCCGGTCAAGCGGGAGCAGCTCGAAGGCGTGCTCGATCCCATGAGCGGCGCCTTTCTCACGGCCCGCTCCACCAATCCGCACGGCGATCTCAGCGTCTGCAATCAGATGCTCCCGGTGTTCGACGGCAAGTCGCGCTTCGACCTCGTGCTCAAGCCGAAGAAGCGGGTCATGGTCCAGAACACCGCCCGGACCGCCTATTCGGGACCGGCGGCGATCTGCCGCGTGAAGTTCATCCCGATCTCCGGCTACCAGCCGAACAATGCCGGCATCCAGATGATGACGCAGTCCGACGAGATCGAGGTCTGGCTGATGCCGGTCAAGGGCACGCAGATGTATGTGCCCTACCGTATCGTCCTGCCGACGCCCGTGGGTTACGGAACCGCGGTCGCCACCTCGATTCAGGTCGCAGGGTCACGGCGCGCGAGCGTCGACTAAGCTAGTAACGGCGAGGCGCCGCACAGAGTGTTAACGCGCAAAGCCCAAAACCCAACATGTCGTAGGGAACGGACGTTGAAAATTCACGATCCCCTGATTCGTCCGTGCTCTGTTCCCGTTGCGATCCCTGGCGGGGAGAGCCCCGGCTGACCGCAAAAGCCAGATATAGGGTCGATTGTAGAAATGCCGGCGCGTGCCGGCACTCGCGAAAAGCGCCCGCCAGAGTGTGCCAATTTAGGGCGGAACATAAGCCGAATGGGCTTTGTCAGCGATTCGGACGAGATTCGTTCTTCTCCCGTTCACGGCCCGCGCGGGAGTCACGTTAAGAAGTGCGTCGAATGACCAAGGCTTTATCCACGCAATCCACAGGTCCGGCCAGAGGACGCGGCGTCACCGCCGTGCTCGGCCCGACCAATACCGGCAAGACGCATCTCGCCATCGAGCGCATGCTGGCCCATGACGTCGGCGTCATCGGCTTGCCGCTCAGGCTGCTTGCGCGCGAGGTCTACGACAAGGTCGTGGCGCGGGCCGGCGCCAACCAGGTGGCGCTCATCACGGGCGAGGAGAAGATCAAGCCGCCGTCCGCGCGCTTCTATGTGTGCACGGTGGAGGCGATGCCGCGGGAGCTCGAAGCTGACTTTGTTGCCGTGGACGAGATCCAACTCGCGGCGGACGCCGAGCGCGGCCATGTGTTCACCAACCGTCTGTTCCACGCGCGCGGCCTCAACGAGACGCTGCTGCTTGGCGCGGCGACCATGCGCGATGCCATCCGCGAGGTCCTGCCCGGCGCCAATCTTGTGTCGCGCCCGCGTCTCTCGAACCTCTCTTATGCCGGCGAGAAGAAGATCACCCGTCTGCCGCGGCGCGCGGCCATCGTCGCCTTCTCTGTGAACGACGTCTATGCCATCGCCGAGTTGGTGCGGCGGCAGCGCGGCGGCGCCGCGGTCGTGCTCGGCGCGCTTAGTCCCCGCACCCGCAACGCCCAAGTCGAGCTCTACCAGAACGGCGACGTGGATTTCCTGGTGGCGACCGACGCCATCGGCATGGGGCTGAATCTCGACCTCGATCATGTCGCTTTCGCCGGCGTGCGGAAATTCGACGGTCATGCCCACCGCAATCTCAGCCCTTCCGAGATCGGCCAGATTGCCGGCCGCGCCGGACGCCACATGAACGACGGAACGTTCGGCGTGACAGGACAGGTCCCGCCCTTCGATCCCGAGCTGATCGAACGGCTGGAGACCCACAGTTTTGACCAGGTCGGCACGCTGCAATGGCGCAGCCGCACGCTCAACTTCGCTTCCATCGAGGCGCTGAAAGAAAGCTTGCGCGAGATGCCCGATCATCCGCGCCTCACCAGGTCGCGCATGGTTGATGACGTCATCGCGCTGGAAAACGTGACCCGCGATGAGCGCATTTGCGACCTGGCGAGATCGCCGGCGGCAGTCGGGCTGTTATGGGAGATGTGCCAGATTCCCGACTATCGGAAGGTCTCGCCGAACGATCACGCGGATCTTGCGGCCACGCTCTACCGTTATGTCATGAGCGATGAAGGCAAGATTCCCGAAGACTGGTTCGCCAGTCAGGTCTCGCAGACCGACCGCACCGACGGCGATCTCGATACGCTGTCGAACCGCCTCGCCCAAATTCGTACCTGGACTTTTGTGTCTCACAGGGCTCAATGGCTTCACGATCCGGAGCACTGGCAGGACCGCACCAGGGCGATCGAGGACAAGCTGTCCGACGCGCTCCACGAGCGCCTGACACAACGATTTGTCGATCGGCGCACCAGCGTGCTCATGCGGCGCTTGCGCGACAAGGAGGAGATGATGGCCGAGATCAGCGAAGACGGTCAGATTCTTGTCGAGAACCATTTTGTCGGCAGCCTGGACGGCTTCCGCTTCACGCCCGATGCGTCCAGCGACGGCATTCACGGCAAGGCCGCGCTCCATGCGGCGACGCAAGTGCTCGCCACCGAGCTCGCTTCGCGCGCCGCGGCGCTCGCGGCCGCCGCGGATGAAACCATCACGCTCACACCCAATGGGCGGATCGTCTGGCAAGGTTCTGAGATCGGCAGGCTGACGCGCGGCGACACGGCGCTGAAGCCCCGCATCGAACTTTTCGCCGACGAGTATTTGGGTCCGCCCGACCGCGAACGCGTCACGGCGCGGCTCGCTTCGTGGCTCGCCGCCTATCTCGACGCCAAGCTTAAGCCGCTGATCGCGCTGAGCGAGGCGCAAGACCTGACCGGACTGACCCGCGGGCTCGCCTTCCGCCTCACCGAGAATCTCGGCGTGCTGCGCCGCGACACCGCCGCCGCCGAGATCAAGGCGCTCGATCAAGCGGACCGTGGCCAATTGCGCAAATACGGCGTCCGCTTCGGCGCCTTCAATCTCTACTTCCCGGCGCTGCTCAAGCCGGCGGCGGCAGAGCTGCTGCTTCTGCTTTGGGTGCTGCACGCCGGACCAGAGCACGATCTCACGACGGACACGCTGCCTGAGCGGCCGAAGCAGGGCCTGACCTCAGTCCCCGCCGACAAGGCAATCCCAGAGCCTTATTGGCGCGCCGCGGGCTTTCACGTGGCCGGCAACCGTGCGGTCCGCATCGACATGCTGGAGCGGCTCTCCGATCTCATTCGCGCGCGCGTGATCTGGCGGCAAGCGGCGGTGACGGACGCGCAGACGGAAACGAACGGCACAAACCGCAAGGAACCCGCGGCGGCTCCAACCGGCGCCACCGGCGACGGCGGCTTTCGCGTCGTGCCGGAGTTGATGTCCATGGTCGGCTGCTCGGGCGATGAATTCACCTCGATCCTGCGCGCGCTTGGCTTCCGCCTGGAGCGCCGGAAGATCGAAGGCGAACCCGGTGCCGGCGCGATACCGGCCACGGCCGAAGCGGCACCTGCCGAGACCGAGACTTCTCTTGCCGAGACAGCGGAGGCCGCGGCAACCGAGCCCGCGCCGGCAGCCCTCGAGACGCCAGCGGCTGAAGCCGCCGACGCCGTGGCGGAGGCGCCGAAAGACGCCGCTCCCGCGCCTGAGCCCGCGTTTGACGAAATTTGGCGTCCAGGCAAGCGCCGGGACACGCAGCGGCCGCAGCACGCCCGAGGAAAAGGACGCAAGCCGGCGGAAGCAGGTGATCGGCCCCCGCGGCACGGCAAGAGCCACAAGAAGGCGAAGGGCAACGAGCGGGGTCAGGCCAAAGGCCAAGATCGAGACCGTCAGGCCCGTCAGGGCCGAGACCGCCAGGGCCAGCCGAAGCGCGAGCGGATGCTGCCGGAGCACTCGCCCTTCGCGGCCTTGAAGGACCTCCGCGACAGCCTCGCAGCGCGCAGTCGTTCCGAGAAAAGCTAACCCGGGTTGCCGATGACGCCACAGCGCCTCGACAAATGGCTGTGGTGCGCGCGGCTGATGAAGACGCGTTCGGGCGCCGCACGACTCATTAGCGATGGAAAAGTGCGCATCAATGGCGAGCGGGCGCTGAAACCGAGCCGGTTGGTTCACGCAGGCGACGTGATCACGACCGCCAACCAAGGTCGGCTTGCCGTCGTGCGCGTGGTCGATGCCGCGGAGCGCCGCGGACCCGCCAGACTCGCGCAAACGCTCTATGACGATCTCACGCCTCTGCCGTCCGCCAACCGGCCGCTAACGCCGCTGCGCATCGGCAAGCGGCCGACCAAGCGCGACCGGCGCCGGCTCGACGCGTTGCGCGTCGACTGGACCTAGGAACGGATTAAGCTGCAGAGGTGAATCGCGTCTGCTGCGGCGCAGGCGCGGGCTTGATCCATCCTTCATGAAGCAGCGCCGTCATCTGGGACGCGGGGACCGGCCGGCTGAAGAAATAGCCTTGCGCCTGCTCGCAACCAGCGCCGATCAGGAAGCGCATTTGTGCCTCCGTCTCCACACCCTCGGCGATCACATCGATGCCGAGTTCATGCGCAAGCCGGATGGCCGCGCGCACGACGGCGGCGTTCCGGTAATCCACCGTCACGCGGAACACGAACTCCTGGGCGAGCTTCAGGCGGTTGACCGGATAGGTGGTCAGATATTTGAGCGACGAATAGCCCGTGCCGAAATCGTCGATGGCGATCCGGAGTCCC
>CAYWIA010000061.1:0-8636 GCA_964458245.1 uncultured Methyloceanibacter sp.
CCGGCGGCCTCGACTCTTATGGTGGCATCGTTAGTATGTGTTGGCCTCCTGGTCCCATCCCGTGGAGGCACATTGACCGGAAGGGGCGTTGGCTTCGCGTGGCTAGCGCCCCTTTTTCCATTGCACCGTCCCCGTACCCAGGTAGCGGCCGTTGCATCCAACAGCGCGGCGGCCTCCCCGCTATGAGGAATACATTGCAAATAGTTGTCGAGAAGTCTCACTTCGGACTTTTCGAGTGAGCAAGAGCCTATAAACTGTAAAGCGAGGTTTCGGTTTCCACGACCCTGGGCCGGGGCTTCAGCGCCATTTTGATGGGGCGTCGGCTTCGGCCGGCGCCTTTTTTTTACAGCAGCACCTCCGGCACTCGGATACTTCAGCTTAGTCACGACCAGGGTCCAGAGCAGACCAGCGGCTTCTCGAGCCCGAAGGCTATTCTTACTTTGCAAGGGGTTGTTTCCCAAAAACTCGGTTTCGTTTAACGGATGAGTTTGGCGAGGTGACCTCCGATCGCCAGCGCCGCCGTGAGCCCTGGTGAGCCGATCCCATAAAGCGCGACGTAGCTTGGATGCCCTGTTTGCTTGGGCCCCTGGATGACGAAGTCGCCTGGTGGTTCCCCCGGTCCCGCGACACATGGCCTGATACCTGAGTAGGCGGGCGCCAGAACCCCATCGGGGAGCCCCGGCCAGTAGCGGCGAATGGCGTCATAGAAGGCGGCAGCCCCGGTAGGATCGACTGTGTAATCGATCTTCTCCACCCACTCCACATCCGGCCCAAAGCGCGCCTGCCCCCCGATGTCGAAGGTGAGGTGGACGCCGAGACCTCCTGCCACGGGCACGGGGTAGATCAGGTGCTCGAAGGGCGCCCGGCCGCTCAGGGCGAAGTAGCTCCCCTTGGCGAGGTGGCGCGGCGGGATGCTGTCAGGATCGAGGCCCTCCAGGCTGCGGGAGACATTCCACGCCCCAAGGCCGCCCGCGTTGATGAGCAGTTCCGTCTCGATCTCGGCGGCTTCGTCGCCGCCGACGCGAAGCCGTATCGAGGGTGAATCGAGGCTACCGCCGAGTAAGGGTACGCGGCACTGCACCGTGGCGCCGGCGTTCTCGGCGTCGCCTTGGAGGCTGAGCATCAGCGCGTGCCCGTCGACGATGCCGGTGGTGCCCGACAGCAGCGCGGCCGTGGCGCGGAGTTCCGGCTCCATCTCTTTCAGGCGGGCGCCGCTGATCAACTCGATATCCTCGACGCCGTTCGTCGCGGCGCGCTCATAGAGCGCCTGGAGGGCTACCTCCTCATCCCGCGATGTGGCCACCACGAGCTTGCCGTAGCGGCGGTGGGGCACACCGCGCTCGGTGCAATATCGGTAGAGCGCGTGACGGCCCTCGACGCAGAGACGCGCCTTCAGACTCCCCGGCGGGTAGTAGAGACCAGCGTGGACGACCTCGCTGTTGCGCGAGGAGGTTTCCTGGCCGACGCGGTCGTGGCGCTCCAGCACGAGGACCTCGCGCCCGCGGAGGCTGAGCGCCCGGGCGACCGCAAGGCCGATCACGCCGGCGCCGACCACAACGGTGTCGATCTTGAACATCCAAGTCTTATAGCGCGGCAGGCATCGGGGTGCGCGTCAGTTGGCGGCTTGTCAGTTGGCGGCTTGCGGCTTGTTCTTCTTCTTGGTCTGACGGTGCTTCTCGAACCGCATGTCGGATCCCTCGCGGCAGTCCATCTGCAACGAAACGACCTCGACCTTGTCAGCAAAGGCATTGAAGCCCTGGTTGCCCGCTTCCTCCTTGCGCACATAGCGATTTTCGCAGATCGAGGTGGAGCGAACCCGGGGGGCGTTCTCCACAAGAATCGGACGGGGACCTTCGAACAGATTGTGCAGGATCTCCACGTGGGCGACTTCGGCTTTCTTGCCGGAAATCATGACGCCGCCGCCGGCGTTGTCGATGAACTTGGAATTCTCGATCCGCACATTGGTGATCCGCTGGTGCGGCTTGTTGGGCTCGAGATCGATGCCGGCGCTCGGCGCCGTCCCGCGCGTATCGCGGAACGTCGAATTCGTCACGAGGATCCGGTTGCCCATGATGATGGACAATCCTTGGCGCCGATTATGCTCGGCGACGACGGAACAGAGAGCGATGTCCTCGCCGCCGGCGAGATAGAAGCCGTCGCCCCACATGTGCCGCGACGTCACGCCCGCGATCGTGATCCGCTCAGACTCGGGGCCGATAATGATGCCCATGCCCCACTCGCCGGAGCGGCCCTTATGCTCCTTGCGGTCGCCCTGCAACGTACCGCCGATCACCGTCACATCCTTGGCGCGGGGTATCCTAAGGACCGAGTAGTTCTTGGCCGCGGTCGGCATCACCTTGAGGACCGCGCGGTCGGCAAGTTTCAGCGTCATCTTGCTTCCAAGCACCAGGCGCCTTTTGCCGTGCGCTTGGACGATGTAGGTGCCGTCGGGCACGTAGACCGTGCCGCCGGTGCCCGCGACCTCATCGATCGCTTTCTGAATGGACTTCGTGTCGTCGGATTTTCCGTCGCCCTTGGCGCCCCTGTCCTTCACATTGACGACGAGGGAGGCGGCGGGCTTGACGTTGCAGCCATCGGACCGTGCGCCACTGGCTGGGGCGGCAAGAGAAGCCGAGAGGACAAAGGAAAGAAAGGCGCTGGTGCGTAAGATCTTGTTCAAGGGGCGTCGGTCGGGTTGCTCCTTCGGCACGGGACCCGCACTAGCACGTTCTCCGCGGAGTGTCACCGGACCTGATCAGGCGAGCGCCTCGCGGGTCGCGGCGGCGATGCGCCTTGCGTCGTCGTCGGACAAATAAGGATGCATGGGCAGGCTCATGACCTGCCGGCAGATCGCCTCGCTCACGGGTAGCGAGCCCTCGCCGCCGCCATAGGCCAGATAGGGAGCCTGGAGGTGCATGGGCTTCGGGTAGTAGATCATGGTTGGGATGCCGGCCGCGCCGAGCCTCTCCTGCACCGCCGCGCGCTTATCCGTCTTGATGGTGTACTGCGCCCAGGCTGATTTCAGCCCCTCGATGCGCTTTGGCGTCGCCACCACGTCCTTCAACTCATCGTCATAGATCTGCGCGACGCGTTCGCGGGCATCGAGCTCTTCGTCGAAGATCGAGAGCTTCACCGAAAGGATCGCGGCCTGAATGCTGTCGAGACGGCCGTTGATGCCGATACGCACAACCTCGTAGCGGTCGGCGCCCGCGCCATGCACGCGGATCGACTTGAGAACCTCCGCCAGACCGTCGTCGTCGGTCATGAGGGCGCCGCCGTCGCCGTAGCACCCGAGAGGCTTCGCCGGAAAGAAGCTCGTGCCGCTGACCGGCGCGAGCGAACCGACGCGCTTGTTGTGATAAGCGCCGCCGAAGGATTGCGCGGCATCCGATATAAGATAAAGGCCTTCGCGGTCGGCGAGCGTATTCAGTCCGTTCCAATCCGCCGGCAAGCCGAACAGATCGACCGCGAGGATCGCCCTCGGTGTGAGCCTGCCGCCGGCGCGGGTCTCGGAGATTTTTTTCGTGAGATCGGCAAGGTCGATGTTGAAACTGTCCGCCTCGACGTCGACAAACACCGGCGAAGCGCCGGCAAGGAGGATCGCCTCGGCGGTCGCCGTGAAGGTGAACGAAGGCACGAAGACCGCGTCGCCCGGACCCACCTCATAAGCGAGCAGGGGCATGAAGATCGCGTCGGTGCCGCTTGAGCAGCAAATCGCGTGGGCCGCGCCGCAATACTCCGCAAGCTCGGATTCCAGGTTCGTGACGGCGGGACCGAGGATGTAGCGCCCGTCATCGAGGACGTCTTGGATCGCTTCGGCGATCTGCGGCTTGAGCCGCGCATATTGCGCCTTCAGGTCGACAAAGGGGACGCCCGACATTGATGTTCCTTCTTTTCTGGCTCCTGGTCGCGCCCTGCCTAGCCAAGTCGGAAGGCCACGGCAATAGGGCGAATAGCGCCAGCCTCAAAGGGCCGTTCCTCCCGTTCAGTTTGGGTTCAGGTCGGAACCGTCATCCTCGGCAGCGATTGGGTCAGTTCCGCCGAGGGGCTGACCGGAGGAGGTCTTGAGATGATGTATTCAGGCGCCCTGAGGCGCATTGTGTTGGCGGGCGCGCTCGCGTTGCTCGCCCTGGCGCCGGGTGTGCTGGTTTCCGGTGAGGCCAAGGCCGGCGGGCCTGCCGTGGAGCAGGACTATTTCGACATCGATCAGTTCTACGACGAACTCGCGCCTTTCGGCGAGTGGGTCGAGCACCCCAACCACGGTTATGTGTGGCTGCCGCGTACGGTGGCGCCGGATTGGCGCCCATACACGGTGGGCAACTGGGTCTCGACCGAGGAATATGGCTGGTACTGGGATTCCCAGGAGCCGTTCGCCTGGGCTGTGTATCACTATGGCCGTTGGGGATTTGAGCCCGACTATGGCTGGTATTGGGTGCCAGGCGATACATGGGCGCCGGCCTGGGTCCAGTGGCGCTATGGCGATGAGTATGTGGGTTGGGCGCCCGAGGTGCCGACAGCGGGCTACGCCTATGGCGGACCGGCGCGCTATGCACCCCCGCCGCCGCGGGAATCGTGGGTGTTCGTGGAGCCGCGTTACCTCGTGTCGCCTGCGGTCCGCTCTTATGCGGTGCCGCGCGCCAGCCTGACGATCGTATTCAACCGCACGACCTATGTGAGCCGGCCCCGCTACCGGAACGGCTATCTCTATAATCACGGCATGCCGCGCGATCACTGGTCGCGCGTCACGCGCAGGCACATCGAGCCGCGCAAGGTGTATCGCGGGCATCAAAGAGCGCGCCCGAATGGGTGGAACAGGCGCGGCTCTCGTGACCTCTATGCCTACGCACCAAGCGTGAGGAAGGGCGCGCATCCGCGCAAACCGCCGAGGAAGATCGCCCACAAACCGACTCGCGCCAAAGCAAATGCCAACAGTGCACGGGCCCGTGCCGCGCAGCAGAATCGAAATGCCCGGGTCCAGCCACGTGTAATGGGGCCCCGCGGGGTGATGAACCCGAACTATCGCGGGCCTGCGGTGCGCGATGGCCGCCGGTCGGGGGTCGCAAACCAGGGTCCGGGCCGCAGGCCGCAGCATGCGATACCGGCCTCCGCGCAATCAAAGGACGCCAAGTCAAAAGCGGAGAAGTCCAACGCCGCTCGGTATAATGCTGCCCGAGCCAAAGCCGCGCGAGACAGGGCCGCGAGAGTGAGGGCCGACCGCGCGAAGGCCGCCCAGTCCAACAGGGGCAGACCGGGTCCCGCGCAAGCCCAAGGGCAAAGAAATCGCGCCATGGGTCTCGCCCCGCCGACACGCGCTGCGCGGCCTGGGGCGATGAGCCCGAACATGCGGGGACCAAACGCGGGCCCCCACAATCGCGGCCCCTCTCTTGAAGGCCGTAACGGTCCGAAGCCGCCTCAAGCCCGCCGAACCCCGCCAAAGCCCGGCGGGGACAAGGCGAAGGCCGGCAACACGAGAGCCGGCAAGCCCCACGACGGCAAGTCCAAGGCCTCGGGGTCAAAGCCGAGGGGCCAACCGAGCGTCAACGCGCACCAGCCCAAGCCAAAGGCGAGATCCGCAAACGTGCGGCCGAGCCAGGCAAGGCCTGCTCGGGCCAAGCCGCAGTCGGCGCGTGGAAAGCTGAAATCCGATCCGCCTAAGTCGGCCGTGCACCGGGCCGCAAAGCCGAAGCAGGCCAAGTCGAGGGCCGCGCATGTCAAGCCAAAGCCTGCGAAGGCGAGGTCGGCCCAAGGCGCCGGTAACGGGAACCGCAAACGCGGCGCGAGCGGTCACGGAGGCGGCGATCGGGCCAAGGCCTGCAAGGCCAACCCCAATAGGCCGGGTTGCGGGCGGCGCGGCTAGTGCGGCTCCGGCGTTTGCCGTTCTCGATCTAGCGAGCAAGGGGCACTAGAGGGGTCTCGCGCCGGCAATAGGCCATCGAGTTTTGATCCCCGCACACGGCCTTCGCCTTCCATACGTCGAAATCCTCGTCGTCGAGGGGGTCGTCACAGGTCGCGGAGACGGGATTGTCGGCCGCGCGTTTGAGCCAGCAATATTTCCAGCTCTTGCGGTCTTTGTCCTCGACGACAGAGACGCGGCAATAGCCGTCCTCCGGCACTTGAACCTCGATAGTATACCGCCAGACGCGCCCCGCGTCGGTTTCGACTTCGGCGATGCTGCAGCCGCTGACGCCGTCGCGCGCCACGGCGTGATGGGGATGAAGCACACAGAGAGCCAAAAAAGGGGTAAGAAGTGCGGCCGCGCGCAATGCGGCGCGTCGTGTCCTCGAAATCATCGGGCTTCTCCGGTTTGCTTTTGCACCAGCGTGTTCCGGATTTCGGATTGATTCAAGCCCGTCGCCAAGCCGTGGCAAATGAGTTGCCTTTGAGGCCCCGTGCTCTAGCATCTTGGAAAAAATGAGCTCGGTGCGGCGGGGGGGAGAGGGCTTGACGATGGGACAGGCGGGCATTGTGCCGGGCTGCAAGCTTGTGGGGCTCGCGCTCCTACTACCCCTGTTTCTCAGCGCCTGCTCCGAGGGCGGCGACACCACCACCAAGGCCGAGGACAAGCCCCTGCCGAGCGTCGTGGTCGAGGCGGTGACCGCCAAGGATGTTGCCGGCCAAACGGACTTCGTGGGGCGTACGGAAGCTTCCCAGCGGGTCGATGTGCGCGCACGCGTAAGCGGCACGCTTCTGAAAAGGCCTTTCGAGGAGGGCCACGAGGTCGAGGCGGGGGCCGTTCTCTTCGAGATCGACCCTGCCGAGTTTCAAGCCAATCTATTGGCGGCGGAAGCGCAACTCGCCAAAGCGCAAGCCAGCTTCAACGAGAACGACCGCAGTTTGAAGCGCTATGAAGTGCTCTTGGAGCGAGAAGCTGCGAGTGAGGCACAGTACGATATTGCCAAGTCGAAGGCGGATCAGTCGAAAGCGGACGTCTCCGCGGCGGAAGCTGACGTTGAGCGCGCCAAGCTCGATCTCGGCTATGCGACGATCACCTCCCCGATCGCCGGACGTACCGGCATTTCGGATGTCGATGTCGGAAACCTCATCGGTCCGGACAGCGGCGTCTTGGTGACGGTGCTCGACCTCGACCCCATCGATGTAATCTTCTCGGTGGGCGAGCGTGACTATTTGAACTACGTCGAAGCAAAGAAGGCGGGTACGGCGGAGGACTTCACGCCGCAAATTCGCCTAGCCAACAACAAGCTCTACGAGTTCCCCGGCAAAGTGGCGGTCGTCGACAATAAAGTCGATCCGGCAACCGGCACTATCAACATTCGGCTCACGTTTCCCAATCCGGATCGCATCCTCGTCCCGGGGCAGTATGTCAGCGTGCTGCTGACGCGGTCGACGCCGGAGAAGCGCGTGGTCATCCCACAGTCGGCGGTTCAGGAAAACCAAGCGGGCCCCTTTGTGCTCATCGTCGACGGTGAAGGTCGCATCGAGGCGCGGCCGATCAAGACGGGTGACCGCATAGAAACCGGCGTGGTGGTACTCGAAGGTCTTCGAGAAGGTGAGACCCTGGTTGTTCAGGGCATCCAAAAAGTCCGTCCCGGCGCCAAGGTCAATGTTTCGTATCTCGCGCCTGCGGAACGGCCGGAGATGATCGACCAGGAGGCATCGCCGGAGACAGTATCCGGCGCGCCGGAGCCGACGCCCGATCCAGAGCCGCAAGCCGATCCCGAGCCAGAACTGGCGCCGCAAGGCGCGCCCTAAGTCATGCTCAGCGGTTTCTTCATCGATCGCCCGAAGTTCGCGTTCGTCATCGCGATCGTTACGATCATCGCCGGGCTGTTGGCCATGCGTGCGCTTCCGATCGCCGAGTATCCGGAGCTCACTCCGCCGCAAGTCCAGGTGTCAGCAAATTACCCTGGCGCCAACGCAAGCGTTGTCGCGGAATCCGTGGCTGCGGTAATCGAGGCCGAGGTCAACGGTGTCGAGGGCATGACCTACATGTCCTCCAAGAGTGCCAATGACGGCAGCTACACCTTGACCGTCACGTTCTCGATCGAGACCGATGGTGATACGGCCCAGGTCAACGTGCAGAACCGCGTTTCGCAGGCGATGCCGAAGTTGCCCGAGGAGGTGAAGCGCCAAGGCGTTACCACGGAAAAGACCTCCACCAGCATGCTGATGGTGATCTCGATCTACTCACCGGGAGGAACCTACGACAGCATTTTTCTGTCCAACTATTCGAGCATCAATCTGCTCGACACGCTCTCCCGCGTGAAGGGGGTCTCGAAGGTCTCAAATCTGGGTGCGCGCGACTACAGCATGCGCATGTGGCTCGAGCCTGACCGTCTGACGGCTTTGGGTTTGACGGCGAGCGATGTCATCGCCGCGATCCGGGATCAGAACATTCAGGCCTCTCCTGGGGCTATCGGGCAGGAGCCCGCCCCGTCTTCGCAACAATTCCAGTACACGTTGACGGCGCAGGGCCGTCTCGCGGACGTCGATCAGTTCAAGAACATCATCCTCGTTGCGAATTCCGATGGGTCGGTCGTGAGACTGAGGGACGTTGCGCGGGTCGAGCTTGGTGCGGAAAACTACGGCTGGTACGGCCAGTTGAATGGGAAGCCCGCCGCGCTTCTGGCCGTCTATCAGCTCCCGGACGCCAACGCCCTCGACGTTGCCCAAAACAT
>CAYWIA010000061.1:8736-11412 GCA_964458245.1 uncultured Methyloceanibacter sp.
ATCAGCCTGTTCGGACTGATCCTAGCCATCGGTGTGGTGGTCGACGACGCGATTGTCGTTGTCGAGAATGTGCAACGACACCTTGCCGACGGCTTGAGCCCGCCGGATGCCACCCGCAAGGCGATGGAAGAGGTCACCGCGCCGGTCATTGCCACCACGCTCGTTCTTCTCGCGGTATTCGTGCCGGCCGCCTTCACGCCCGGCTTGACCGGCCGCTTGTTCGAGCAGTTCGCGGCGACGATCTCCGTTGCAGTGGCGCTGTCGTCGATCAATGCGCTGACACTGAGCCCGGCCCTATGCGCAACGCTTTTGCGTCCGCCAAACCCGGCACGGCGCGGGCCGCTCGCCTGGTTCGAACGGGGGATCGACCGAACCCGCAAAGGCTACAATGTCGTGGTTCGCGCACTGATCCGCAGGGCCATTGTTGCAGTAGCGCTGGTCGCGGCCGTGTTCGGCGCTACGGCGTGGTTCGGCATGACGACGCCCACGGGGTTCATTCCGCAGGAGGATCGCGGCTCGATCTTCATCGATATGCGCTTGCCGGACGGGGCGGCATTGCCGCGTACGACCGCGGTCCTCGGGGAAGTCGAAACGATTCTTGAGAACACGCCAGGCGTGGCAAACGTGATCGCCGTCGGCGGCTATTCAATCCTGCAAGGCACCGTCGTCCCGAATGCGGCCTTCATCATTGCCGTTTTGGAACCGTGGGACGAACGGAACACGCCGGAGCTTGGACTGCGTGCGATCATGCAAAACATCGCTCCGAAGTTCGCCGCAATTCCACAGGCCGTCATTATACCATTTACGCCACCGCCCATTCCTGGTCTCGGGACCACGGGTGGCTTTGAGTTCGTCTTGCAGGATACCGAGAGCCGATCGCCCCAGTCGCTGGCGTCTGTGCTCAACGGCTTTATCTTCGCGGCGAATGGAGAGCCCCAGGTCACAGGCGTCTTCAGTACCTTCGGCGCCAACTCACCGCAGCTCTTCATCGACGTCAACCGACAGCTGGCGAAGACCAAGGGCGTGAGCATCGAAGACATCTTCACCGTGCTCAACGCCAATATCGGCGCCTATTACGTGAACGACTTCAACAAATTTGGCCGCGTCTACCGTGTCTACGTTCAGGCGGAGGCCGACCGGCGTTCGAGCCCCGAGGACATCGGCAAGCTCTATGTGCGGTCCGCCGACGGCGAGATGGTTCCGCTGCGCTCGCTGGTGACCGTCTCGTCGGTCTTGGGACCGGAGACGATCGAACGCTACAACATGTTCCGCTCGGCCACGGTCAATGGAAATCCCGCGCCCGGCTATAGCTCGGGGCAAGCGATCACCGCCATGGAAAGCGTTGCCAAGACCAATCTGCCCGACGAGTATACCTATGAGTGGACCGGCATGTCCTACGAAGAGATCAAGGCAGGGGCGGCAGGCTCAGCCGTCTTCGTGTTGTCGTTCCTCTTCGCCTATCTCTTCCTGGTCGCGCAGTATGAGAGCTGGACGATTCCGGTGTCGGTCATGCTGTCGGTCGTCTTCGCGATTCTCGGTGCGTTCGTGGCACTCAAGCTTTCGGGGGTCGCGCTCAATACCTACGCGCAAGTTGGCCTCATCCTCCTAATTGGTCTGGCGGCAAAGAACGCCATTCTCATCGTGGAGTTCGCCAAGGAGAAGCGTGAAGCAGGCGAGAGCATTGTCGACGCGGCCGAGAATGCCGCCTCTTTGCGCTTCCGCGCGGTGCTCATGACGGCTTTGTCCTTCATTCTCGGTGTACTACCGCTCGTACTGGCCACCGGCGCCGGAGCCGCAGCCCGCGTGTCCGTCGGTCTCACGGTGTTCGGCGGGATGCTGCTTGCCACGATCCTTGGCGTGACCTTCGTTCCCTTTCTTTATGTGCAGCTCCAGCGCCTACGCGAATCGGTCAAGAGCAAGAAGGCCGAGCCACCGCCCGCGTCCAAACCGCAGCAGACTTAGAGATGCTGATTCAGATCGCCCTCGGTGCCGGGATGATCGTGGCCACCACGCTGATCCAAGGCGTGTTCACGATGCTCGGCATCGAATACCTGCGGGAGCATCTCGACCGGCACCACACGACGTCGCTCTTTCACGCGACGCTGAAGCTCGCCGCTTTCGTCTTGTGGCTGTTCCTGGCCACGATTGCCGAAGTTTGGCTTTGGGCGATGCTCTATCTCGGGCTAGGCGCGATCGATCCAGTCGAGAAGGCGGTGTATTTTTCCACCGTAACCTTCACCACGCTCGGCTTCGGTGACATCACGCTGAGCCAAGAGTGGCGACTGCTGTCGTCGTTCGAGGCGGCCAACGGCCTTCTGATGTTTGGTTGGTCCACGGCACTGGTCTTCGTCGCGGTGCAGTGGGTCTATGCCGACCACAAGCGCGGGAACGCCGCTTAGAGACCCTCTAGAAGAAGCGTTCGAGGACGTAAATAGTGTCGCCTGGCTGGACGGGATAGTCTGTTGGGACCATGACGGTTGACATGACTCCGCCGAACTTTCGTGTGAGGCGGACGAAGCGTTTTTTGGCGCGTTCGGTGTATCCCTCGGCGATGGCGACGGCGGCCTCGACGGTCATGGCGTTGACGTAAGGGTATTGTCCGGGCGTGTTGACCTCGCCGAGGATGAAGAAGGGGCGGTAGGTGGCCACTTCGACGGTGACCTTGGCGTCCTTGAT
>CAYWIA010000062.1:0-1874 GCA_964458245.1 uncultured Methyloceanibacter sp.
TAGGCGATGCCCACGGGAATCGTGCGCAGGCTGAGCGCGAGAAGCAGGAAGGATACGGCGTAGGCAGATACGCACAGCAAGCTTGGGAGGAGCCGCGTGAAGGATTCGGACGCCTTTAAGGCCGAGGTCCCAACCACCTCGAAGGCGATCGCGAACGTCAAATAGAGATAGGGCAAAGCGGTCACAGAGGTCTCCATGGTTTGAACAGTCAGGCGAGAGAGCCCAGCTTCACCGCCAGATCAAGCAAAGCTTCGTCGCCGCCTTCCCAGCCGACGAAAGAGAGCCCTGCGGGCAGACCCGATGCTCCCTGGATGGGAATCGAAATTTGCGGCAGGCCGGCGAGGCCGGCCAAGCAGGTGCTCTGCAGGGTCACGGTGCGGAACTCCGCGAAGGACGCGCCGTCGGGGATGTCGCGCTCCGGCGGCAGCGTCGGCGTCGTGGGCAGCACGATGGCCGTGCCCGGCTGCACGATGGTGCGCAGGTGCTCCGCCACCGTGGTCCGAACCTTCCGCGCCGCCTCCACCTCATCGAAGGTAATGCGGGAGGCGATCTCGAAGCGCTCCTTGATGCCCGGACCGAGTTCCACATTGTGGGATTGGACGAAGGGCAGCAGCGTGGATTGGATCTCGAAGCCTTGGATGGTGGCGAAAGCCTTGCGCCATTCCTCGATGGTTTCCCCGGCGATGTCCGCCTGTAGGGGTTTCGGGATCACGCCCGCGAGCTTGTCGAGGGTTTGCCACAGGGCTTGGTCCTCGCTCGCCTCGGAATAGTCGACGATGTCCTGGGCAAGCACTAGCCGCTCGATGGGGGCGTCGATGCGCGTACCTTGCAGCAGCACGTGACCGACTTTTCGGAAGAGCTCCGGGTCGCGCGTCAGGAAGCCGATCGTGTCGAAGCTCGGGGCCATGGCGGTCGCGCCCGTGGTGTCGATGCGCCCGTGAGTGGGCCGCAGGCCGTAAAGCCCACAGAACGACGCCGGCACGCGGATCGAGCCGCCGGTGTCGGAGCCCAGCGCGAAATCGCACATCGTGGCGGCCACGGCCGCCGCCGAGCCGCAAGACGAGCCGCCGGTCACGTAGCGCCCGGCGCGCGGGTTCACCGGCTGGCCGTAATGGGCGTTGGTGCCCAGTACGCTGTAGAAGAACTCATCGCAGATGGTGATGCCCGTCAACGAGGCGCCGGCCTCCAGCAATCGGGTGATCACGGGCGCCGTGGTGCTCGCGGGCGCCGCATGCTCGTAGAAATCCGGATTGCCGTTCGAGACCTTCCGTCCCGCGATCGCGAAAAGGTCCTTCACCATGAAGCTCAGTCCGGCGAGGGGACCGCTCTGCGCGCCGCGAAGCGGTTCCTCGAGCGTATGCGGGACCATGGCATGGACCGGATCGTTGCGCGGAACGGCAATCATGGATGGCTCCTTCGCAAGGGATGCGATGCCAGGAGAGAACGCCATATAAGTGAATTCTTCGCAACGCCTCGAACCCCGCTCGGCCCTTGAGTTCCAAGACCTCATCTCCTGCGCACTTGCCGAGAACGGTCTGGGCGCTCGGCTTCACCTCGCTGTTCATGGATGTCTCCTCGGAGCTGATCCATGGGCTGTTGCCGCTGTTCTTGGTGGTCAGCCTGGGCGCCAGCGCCGCGGTGCTCGGCCTGGTGGAGGGTATCGCCGAAGCAGCAGCCCAAATCGCGCGGGTGTTCTCGGGCTGGCTGTCCGACACGCTCCAGCGGCGGAAAGCGTTGGCCGTGGCGGGTTATGGGCTTGCCGCGATCACCAAGCCGCTGTTCCCGCTGGCCGGCGCCGTGTGGGTTGTGGCCGCCGCGCGGTTTCTCGACCGGATCGGCAAGGGGGTCCGCGGCGCACCGCGTGACGCGCTCGT
>CAYWIA010000062.1:1974-11365 GCA_964458245.1 uncultured Methyloceanibacter sp.
CGGCTTCAGGATCGCTTCGGGGCCAAACCGTTGCTGGTCGCGGGGCTCGCCGTGCTGATCGCGGCCGATCTCCTTCTGGCCTTCGGCGAGGGGCTCGCCGCCATCTTCCTTGGCATCGGCCTCTGGGGGCTCCATATGGGGCTGACCCAAGGCGTGCTGTCGGCGCTCGTGGCGCAGGCCGCGCCGGCGCGCTTGCGCGGGACGGCCTTCGGGCTGTTCGGCCTGGTCACGGGCCTCGCCACGCTGCTGGCGAGCGTCGCGGCGGGAATTTTGTGGGACGCCGTCTCCCCCGAAGCGACGTTCCTGACCGGCGCCGGGTTTGCCGCCCTGGCGCTGCTCGGCTTCATGGGCATTCGAGGCCGAAAGCAGGCGGTCTAGAGGTTTTCCGGCCGCGCGGGTGCTATAGAGACGGCAGATTCTGGGTTATGGACATGGACGCGAACGCTCTCCACTTCCGCAAGATGAACGGGCTCGGCAACGACTTCGTCGTCGTCGATGCGCGGACGGGCGCGCTTGTGCTTGGCGCGGATGCGGTGCGCGCCATCGCCGACCGCAAGGAAGGCATCGGCTGCGACCAGCTCATCGTGCTCGAGCCCTCGGAGGCAGCTGACGTGTTCATGCGCATTTGGAACGCCGACGGCGGCGAGGTGGCGGCCTGCGGCAACGCGGCCCGCTGCGTGGCTGCGGTCGTGGCCCGGGAACGTGGACGCGCCGACGTCACCATCGAGACCGAGGATCAAGTGCTCGGTGCGCATGTGGGCGCGGACGGTCAGGTCACCATCGACATGGGAGTTCCAAGGCTTCGCTGGGACGAGATTCCCCTCGCGGAGGCGTTTCACGACACGCGCCATATCGAGCTCCAGGCGGGGCCGATCGATGCGCCGGTGCTTCATTCGCCCGCGGTGGTCAATGTGGGCAACCCGCACGCGGTGTTCTTCGTCGACGATGTGGAGGCTATCGACCTTGGCCGCATCGGGCCGATGCTGGAGCATCACCCGCTGTTCCCGGAGCGCGCAAACATCTCCGTGGTTCAGGTGCTGAGCCCCGATCATGTGAAGGTGCGGACCTGGGAGCGGGGCGCGGGGCTGACGCGCGCTTGCGGCACGGCCGCTTGCGCCTCCGCCGTTGCGGCGATCCGCCGCGAGCTCACCGGGCGCACGGTCAAGACCACGCTGCCAGGCGGGGATCTCGTCATCGAGTGGCGCGAGGCGGACGGGCACGTGCTGATGACCGGACCATTCGCGCTCGATTTCGAAGGTACCCTGCCTGCGGAACTTTTGACGTCCGCAGGGGTCTGACTCCTTTCGGGATTTCATGCTAGAAGCCGACCAAATGTCCGATCTTGAGATCATCACCTTCGGCTGCAGGCTGAATGCCTATGAATCCGAGGTCATGCGCGAGCATGCGAACGCCGCCGGGCTCTCCGACGCGGTGATCGTCAATACGTGCGCGGTGACGAACGAAGCGGTGCGCCAGGCGCGGCAGGCTATTCGGCGGGCGCGCCGCGACCGCCCGGACGCCAAGATCGTGGTGACCGGCTGCGCGGCGCAGATCGACCCGGACCGCTTTGCGGCCATGGACGAGGTGGACCGGGTTATCGGCAATCAGGAGAAGCTCGAGGCCCGCACCTTCCGCGGCCTTGGCGTCGGCGATACCGAGAAGGTCGCGGTCAACGACATCATGTCGGTGACCGAGACCGCGGGCCATCTGATCGAGGGCTTCGGCAATCGCGCGCGCGCCTATGTGCAGATCCAGAACGGCTGCGATCATCGTTGCACGTTCTGCATCATTCCGTTCGGGCGCGGGCCCTCCAGGTCGGTGCCCGCGGGCGAGGTGGTGGCGCAGGTGCGCCGGCTCGTCGAGAACGGCTATGCGGAGATCGTGCTCACGGGCGTGGACATCACCGCCTATGGCGCGGACCTGCCCGGCGCCATGACCCTCGGCAGACTGACGCGCACCGTTCTGAAGCTCGTGCCGGACCTGCCGCGGCTTCGTCTCTCCTCCATCGATTCCGTCGAGGCGGACGCGGACCTCATCGCGGCCATTGCCGAAGAAGAGCGGCTGATGCCGCATCTGCATCTGTCCTTGCAGGCTGGTGACGATCTCACCTTGAAGCGCATGAAGCGCCGGCATGCCCGCGCGGACTCGGTTTCCTTCTGCGAGGCCATGCGCCGCGCACGCCCCGACATCGTGTTCGGCGCCGATATCATCGCGGGCTTTCCTACCGAGACGGAGGAGATGTTCGAAAGCTCCCTGTCCTTGGTGGACGATTGCGGGCTTACTTTCCTGCACGTGTTTCCCTTCTCCGCGCGCGAAGGCACGCCAGCCGCGCGCATGCCGCAAGTGCATGGCGCGGTCATTTCACGGCGCGCCGGCGAATTGCGCGCGAAGGGTGCCGCCGCGCTCGCGGCGCATCTGCAGAACGCGAAGGGTCGCCGCATTCAAGTGCTCATGGAGAACGAGAGCCAAGGCCGTTCGCCGGACTTCACGCCGGTCAGACTCGATCCGTGCTCTGTCGCGGGCGGCGCGCTGGTCGATGCGGTTGTCTCCGGCAATGACGGCGCAGCACTGCTGGCGGAGGTCCGATGACGGCGGAAAGCAAGCGAGCATCGTTCTTCGAGCGTCTTCGACGAGCCACCGCGGCCGATGCGGACGAGCCTGAGGAAGAGGCTGGGCCGACGGCTCCGGCACCGAAAAAGCCGCATCACAAAGACGAGCCCAGCCCGAAGCGTCCGGAATCCACACCGCCTGCGCCGCCTCCGGATGCGCCCGAGCCGAACAAGAAACACGAGCGGGAGTCCGACAAGCAGCCCGAGGAAGAGGCCGGACCGATGTCGCCCGCTCCCGACAAAGCAAAAGCCCGCCGGGCCGGCGGTTGGTTTGCGCAACTCAAGTCGGGGCTGTCGCGGACCTCGAACGCCCTCACCGAGAACCTCGCCGGCGTTCTGACCAAGCGGAAGCTCGACGCGGAGACCCTCGATGAGTTGGAAGAGGCGCTGATCAGAGCCGACCTTGGCGTGGCGATGGCCGAGCGGATCCGCAGCGCGATCGCCGGGGGCCGCTACGAGTCAGGCCTGACGGAAGACGACGTTCGCGCGGTGCTGGCCGAGGAGGTGGCGCGGGTGCTTACGCCGGTCGCCGAGCCCTTCGCGCTCGATGAAAACGCCAAGCCGCACGTCATCTTGGTGGTGGGCGTGAACGGCACGGGCAAGACCACAACCATCGGCAAGCTCGGGCATCAGTTCGCGCGCGACGGCAAGACCGTGATGCTGGCCGCCGCCGACACGTTCCGAGCCGCCGCCATCGATCAGCTCAAGGTCTGGGGTGCGCGCGTGGGCGCGGCAGTCGTCGCCAAGGATGTCGGCGCAGATCCGGCCGGCGTGGCCTACGAGGCGTTCGAGCGCGCGAAAGCAGAAGGCGCCGACGTCCTCCTCATCGACACCGCCGGACGCTTGCAGAACAAAGGCGACCTCATGGCCGAGCTCGCCAAGATCGTACGCGTGCTGAAGAAGCTCGACGCGAACGCACCGCACTCGGTCATGCTGGTGCTCGACGCCACCACGGGACAGAACGCCATCAGCCAGGTGCAGACCTTCCTGGAGATCGCGGGCGTTACGAATCTCGTCGTGACCAAGCTCGACGGCACGGCACGGGGCGGCATTCTCGTGGCCATCGCCGAACGCTTCGGTCTTCCCATCAATGCGATCGGCGTCGGCGAGGGGATCGAGGACTTCGAGCCGTTCGACGCCCACGATTTCGCCCGTGCCATCGCCGGAACCGGACGCGCGAATGACGTCGCAGCCTGAAGCCCGCACCAAGCCGGAAAAGGACTCCGAGCAGTCCGTCGCCGCCAAGCTTCTCATTGAGCTCGGGCCGCTGCTTGTGTTCTTCGGGGTAAACGCCGCCTACGGCATCTTCGCCGGAACGGGCGCCTTCATGGCGGCGACGGTGCTGTCGCTCAGCCTGGCGTGGTGGCTCTACCACAAGGTCCCGGTGATGCCGCTGGTCAGCGCCGTCATCGTGCTCGCCTTCGGCGGGCTGACGATCTATCTCCAGGACGACACGTTCATCAAGCTCAAGCCGACGATCGTCTATACGATGTTCGCAATCCTGCTCGTCGCCGGGCTCTTCGCGCGCAAGCCGGTGCTGGCACTTCTGTTCGGTCCGGTCTTCAATCTCACCGACGAAGGCTGGCGTAAGTTGACGTTGCGCTGGGCCGTGTTCTTCATCGCCATGGCGGTGCTCAACGAGTATGTGTGGCGGAACTATTCAACCGACACGTGGGTGAGCTTCAAAGCCTTCGGATTCCTCCCGATCACATTCTTGTTCGCTATGGCTCAGGTCCCCCTCATGCAACGCTATGGTGTGGCGGACGACAAAACCCCCGACTGAAAGTCGAAATTGTTAAGGTTGCCAACGGTCTACATGATCCGTTCTACTTGTAGGCGCCGCTGACGGCTCCGATATGGGGATCGAAGCGTCCGATGGGTGCGCTTCGAGTCCCGCGCGTTGGCAACCTCCTTTGCAACCGGACGTTTGCCGATCGCGCTCACGAGTTGTAAAAGGAGCCTCGCAGCGCCCTCGACGGGGCCGGAGCGGCTCAAGATCAACGGCGCTCAAATGATGGCAAAGGCTGGCAATTCCTTAAATCGCTCGGCGACCCACCTGTTGCATCGCGCGGGGCAACGCGCGGCGGATATCTATGCCGATGAGGTGCAGGGCGGCGGCTTGACGCCGAGGCAGTTCGCCGTTTTGACCGCCGTCTCCCAGCAGGAAGGCTTGACCCAGACCGATTTGGTGGAGCGCACCGGCATCGATCGCTCGACGCTTGCGGATATCGTAGCCAGGCTCCTCAGCCGCGGGCTGATCCAGCGCCGCCGGGCCAAGGATGACGGCCGGGCCTACGCCATAAAGTTGAGCGGACAAGGGGCCAAGGCCCTGCGCGACGCTCAGCCGGCCGCGGCGGCCGCCGACACAAGGCTGCTTGCCAGCCTGCCGCCGGCCAAGCGGCAGGACTTCCTCGAATCCCTCAATCTGATCGTTGGCGAGATCGACGACTAGCCGGACGGCGTTCCGGGCTCCGGCCGCAATAGTGGCAGGATCTTCGTGGTGATGGCCTCTTCGGTCAGAGGCCCCACATGGCGGTACGCAATCTTGCCGTCGCCCGAGATCACGTAGGTCTCCGGTACGCCATAGACGCCGAAGTCGATGGCGGTGCGGCCTGAGTTGTCGATGCCCACCCGTGAGAACGGATTGCCGTAGCGGCCGAGAAAGCGCCGTGCCGAGGCCGGATCGTCCTTGTAGTTGATGGCGTAGATGCGGATGCCCGGCTCCGCGGCCAGCGCCATGAGCATGGGATGCTCCTCCAGGCAGGGCACACACCACGAGGCGAACACGTTGACGATGGTCGGCGCGCCGGTCGCGAGATCGGACGCGGCAAAGCCTTGCACCTCCTCGCCGCCGTCGCTCGTCAGTCCTTCGAGCGGCGGCAGGGCGAATTCCGGCACGGGCTTGCCGATTAGCGCCGACGGAAGTCTCGAAGGATCGCCGGTGTGCAACGCGAACCAGAAGAGCCCGGCAAGCCCAGCGAAGATGGCGAAGGGCAGGATCACGCCCCAGCGGCCTCTCGGGGCCTCTCGTGCGGCCGGGCCGCTCATGACGGTGTCTTCCGTTTGCGAGGCCGGGGCGTCGTCTTGCGTTTTAGGGCCGGCTTCTTGGCGCTTGGGCGTGCCGTGCCGGGCGTCGGGGTCTCGGCCGTAGGCTTTGCGGCGGAGCGCCGCCTGATGCCTTGGCGTTCGAGCGCGGCGAGCAAATTCCGCTGCTTGAGATCGTCGCCGACCGTGACCAGCACCAGCCCCGCGATGGCGACGGCGGTCACGCCATAGGCGGCGAGAATGAAGCTTGCGTGAGGGCCGAGGTCCAGCATGCGGTTTCTCTTAAGCCTCGGCCATCGCGGCGCGCGCGACTTGGGTTTGCTGCAGGGCGCGCACGCGGCGGCGCAGGATCTCCGCACGCATGGCGATGAGATGCAGCAGCACGAACAGCGCCGTGAACGCCGCCGCCATGACGAAGAGGGGCGTCAGCAGCGAAGGATCGATGGTCGGCCCGTCGGGGCGGAAGACGCTCGCCGGCTGATGCAGGGTGTTCCACCAATCGACCGAGAACTTGATGATCGGCACATTGACGACGCCGACGAGCGCCAGGATGGCGGCGGCGCGGCCCGCGCGGCCCGGCTCCTCGATGGCTTGCCACAGGGCGATCAGGCCGAGATAGAGCAGGAACAGCACGAGCACGGAGGTGAGCCGCGCGTCCCACACCCAGTAGGTGCCCCACATGGGCTTGCCCCACAGCGAGCCGGTGACGAGCGCGATGAAGGTGAAGGTGGCGCCGATTGGCGCCGCGGTCTTGGCGGCGACGTCGGCCAGCGGGTGCCGCCAGATCAGCGTGCCGAGCGCGGCGAGGGCGATCAGCGTATAGCCGAACAGTGCGAGCCAGGCGGCCGGCACGTGGATGAACATGATGCGCACTGTTTCGCCCTGCTGATAGTCGGGCGGCGCCACAAAAAATGAGAGATAGAGCCCTGTTCCGAGCAGGATGACGACCACTGCCGTGAGCCAAGGCACGACGGCGCCGACGAGGCTCAGAAAGCGCGTGGGGTTGGCGAGGCTAATCATGGGGGCTGATCTAGTGGCTTTGGCTTAGAAGCGCAAATGGGGCCTATCGCAGCGCGTTGCGGAGCGCCGCCGCGGCCGCGAAAGGGGCGAGGACAATGCTGGCGAGACTTAGCGCGCACAGAATGAGGAGAGGCTGCCAGAGGGAATTGGGGCCCGAGACATAGGGCGTGACCGATGAAACCCCGAAAATCAGGATCGGGACGTAGAGCGGCACCACAAGCAGTGCGAGCAAAAGCCCGCTCCGGCGCAGACCCAGCGTCAAGCTCGCGCCGATTCCGGCGATAAAGCTTACGGCAGGCGTGCCGGCCAGCATCGCGAGCGCGAGCGATGGAAAGGCACCTAAGGGAAGGTTCAGCAAGAGCCCGAGAACCGGGGCGAGCAACACAAGAGGAATGCCGGTTGCGACCCAATGGGCGAGGCATTTGGCCCCGGCGACGATGGGGAGCGGCAGCGGCCCGGTCGCCATCACGTCAAGCGTGCCGTCCTCGTAGTCGCTTTCGAAGATGCGGCCCGCGGATAGCAACGCCGCGAGCAGGAGCCCCACCCATAAGATGCCGGGCGCGATGCGTGCGAGCAGGTTGAGGTTCGGACCGAGCCCCAGCGGGATGATGACGATAACGATGAGATAAAAGCCGAGCGCCACACCGACAGCACCGCCCTCGCGCCAGGCGAGCTTGACGTCGCGGACAAGGAGGGCGAGGGCCGCGCTCACGCGGCATGCTCCCGCCCAAGGGCGAGCTCTTGGGCGAACTTTGTCTTGAGCGGCACGTGGGTGGAGACGATCACGATGCCGCCTTGCTTCAAGTGATCGCGCATCGCGGCGTCGAGACGCTTCACCGAGGCTGCATCGAGCGACACCGAGGGTTCGTCCAGCAGCCAGATCGGGCGTGGCGCCGCGAACAGGCGCGACAGAGCGAGCTTTCGTTTCTGTCCCGCCGAGAGTAGCCCGGCGGAAATTTCGGCGAGCGGTGCAAGTCCGAAGGCGTCGAGCGCGCCATCCACGTCACCGCCCCCCAGGAAATCGGCCCAAAAGGCGAGATTCTCCCGCACGCTCATGGCGGTCTTGGCGGCGTTCAGGTGGCCGACATAGTGGCAAAGCTCGGCAACGGGCGTGGCGGCTTCGGCGCCGGCGGCGGAAAATCGTCCCGACGCGAGGGGCAGGAGCCCGGCAATTTGGCGCAACAGGCTGGTCTTGCCGGTGCCGTTCGGTCCGCTCACCAGAAGCGCCCCGCCGGGCTCGAGAACAAAGTTCAAGCCCTCAAACAGCGTCCGTCCGCCCCGCTCACAGGCGATGTCGCGGGCCTCGAAGCTGATGGTGAAGGGCGGTGACATGGGGTTTTCTGCGCAAAGTTCAGGCAGGTGGGCGGGGCAATGGGCTTAGACGCGTCTCTTCGCGTCATTGTCTCGTTGCCGCAAGGGCTTTTATAGTGGGCCGAGAGCACCGCATTCAAAAGCCAAGAAGCCTGGCGCGGCAAGGATGACCGCTTCTCGCGGACAATTGGCTGCGTCTTTGCATGCTCGATTTGCTGGGACCTGCCCCGTTTCGGGCTCTCGAAGGAGATTTCATTGACATCGGCGGTTTCGACCTCGCTCGACAGCTTCAAGTGCCGGCGCACGCTCAAAGTCGGCAAACGCGACTACGATTATTTCGACCTGAAGGAGGCTGAGAAGGCGGGGCTCGACGGCATCGGCCGCTTGCCGTTCTCGCTCAAGGTGCTGCTGGAGAACCTGCTGCGCCACGAGGACGGCCGCAGCGTCACCTCCGACGATATCCGCGCCATCGCCGACTGGCTGAAAGAGAAGCGCAGCGACAAGGAGATCGCTTTCCGTCCGGCGCGCGTGCTGATGCAGGACTTCACCGGCGTGCCCGCCGTGGTCGATCTGGCGGCCATGCGCGACGCGGTCACCGCGCTCGGCGGCGACCCGCACAAGATCAATCCGCTGGCGCCCGTCGATCTCGTCATCGACCACTCGGTGATGGTGGACGCGTTCGGCTCCGGCGCGGCGTTCCAGTTCAACGTCGACAAGGAGTATGAGCGGAACAGCGAGCGATACGCGTTCCTGCGCTGGGGCGCGGGCGCGTTCGACAATTTCCGCGTGGTGCCGCCCGGCACCGGCATCTGTCACCAGGTCAATCTCGAATATCTCGCCCAGACCGTGTGGACCAAGAAGGAAAACGGCGAAGCCAAGCTCGCCTTCCCGGATACGCTGGTCGGCACGGACAGCCACACCACCATGGTCAACGGGCTCTCGGTGCTGGGCTGGGGCGTGGGCGGTATCGAGGCGGAAGCGGCCATGCTCGGCCAGCCGATCTCCATGCTGATCCCCGAAGTGATCGGCTTCCGGCTCACTGGCGAGTTACGGGAAGGCGTCACCGCCACGGACCTGGTGCTCACGGTCACGGAGATGCTGCGGCGGAAGGGCGTGGTCGGCAAGTTCGTGGAGTTTTTCGGCGTGGGGCTCGACCATTTGCCGCTCGAGGACCGTGCGACCATCGCCAACATGGCGCCGGAATACGGTGCGACCTGCGGCTTCTTCCCCGTCGACAAGGAGACTCTCGCGTATTTGAAAGCGACCGCGCGCAAGGATTCCCGCATCGCCCTGGTCGAAGCCTATGCGAAGGCCCAAGGGCTTTACCGGAAGGAGGCCACGCCCGATCCCGAGTTCACCGCTACGCTGTCGCTCGATCTGGGCGACGTGGTGCCGTCGATCGCCGG